>JAGKWZ010000036.1 GCA_021151605.1 Verrucomicrobiaceae bacterium | reverse complement strand
CTGGATGACAGCGCGGGCTTTCAGCAGCTCTTCGACGGCGGCGGTGGCGGTTTCGCCAGAGATTGAGCTAAAGCTCAAGCCACTTTGGGGGAAGGCTTCGAGGTGGACGCTGTCGGTGTGGCCGAGGAACTCCCAGGTCTCGTCGGCGGTGTAGGCGAGGATGGGGGCGAGGAGTTTGGTTAAGGTCTCGGTGATCTCGCGGATGGTGGCCTGGGTGGCGCGACGACGGGGGCTGTCGGCGGCATCGCAATACATCCGGTCCTTGGTGATGTCGATGTAGAGCGCGGAGAGGTCGCCCGAGACGAACTGGGTGATGGTGGTGACGACTTTGCGGAAGTCGTAGGCGGCGTAACCGGCGAGGCAGTCGGTGAGAACGCTGTGGAGACGCTCGAGGATCCAGCGGTCGATCAACGTGTAGGCAGCAGAGTTTCCAGCAGATTCAGGGAGGCCCACAGATTGTTTTTTTGAATCTGGGTCTGCCTGTTTTTGGAAATCTGCTGGCCTCCCTGAATCTGTGGGAGAAGCAGTTGGTTTTGGAGCGTCGTGGAGGTTCCCCAGCAACACGCGGAAGGTGTTGCGGATGCGGCGGTAGGATTCGCCGGTTTGTTGGAAGAGTTCTTCGCTGAAGGGGACGTCGTTTTGGTAATCGACGCTGGCGGCCCAGAGGCGGACCATGTCGCCACCGTACTTGTTGTAGTAGTGGTCGGCGGTCATGGGCTTGGTGGCTTTGTCGGTGCCCTGATCGCTTTTGCTGATCTTTTTGCCGCTGGTATCGACGACGAAACCGTTGGTGATGACGGTCTTGTAGGGGGCGATGCCACGGACAGCGACGCTGACCATGAGGCTGCTCTGGAACCAGCCGCGATGCTGATCGGTGCCCTCGATATAGACATCGGCAGGGCAGTAGAGCTCGGGATGGCGATCCAAAACGGCGACGGAGGAGGAACCGGAGTCGATCCAGACGTCGAGCGTGTCTTTGCAGCGCTTGCTGCCCTCAGGCAGGCCGACGAGGTCGCTCCAGAAGGCGTCGTCTTTTTCAAACCAGAGGTTGGTGCCGTGCGTCTCGACAGCGTCGGCGACCTTCAGGGAGATGGTGTGATCCATGATGGCCTGGCCTTCGGCATCGTAGAAAATAGGCAGCGGTACGCCCCAGGTGCGCTGGCGGGAGATGCACCAGTCGGGGCGACTTTCGACGGTGCCGTAGATGCGGTTGCGGCCCCAAGCGGGGAGCCAATTCACGGTGTCGATGGCTTTCAGGGCTTCGTCGCGGAAGGCGGCGATGCGGATGAAGAACTGCTCGACGGCGCGGAAGATGATGGGGGTCTTGGAGCGCCAGCAATGGGGATACTGGTGGACGTATTTTTCATTGCCCAAGAGCGCACCTTTGCCCTCCAGGATGGCGATGATGCCTTCGTTGCTCTTGAAGACATGCTGGCCGACGAACTCGGGCAAACCGCACTCGGCGGTGAAGCAACCCGCGTCATCGACGGGGGAGAGGATATCGAGGCCGTTTTCTTTGCCCGCGATGTAGTCGTCCGCGCCATGGCCTGGGGCCATGTGGACAGCCCCAGTGCCGGCATCGTCAGTGACGAAGAGAGCGTTGATGATCTTTGAGGTGCGCGGCAGGAAGGGATGCTGGGCTTCGCTTCCGGCGAGGTCTTTGCCTTTGAGCTTCGTGGTCGGCTGAGCGGCATCCAGCTTGAAACCAGTGCTGGCGCAGAAGGCCTCGATGCGGGAGTTCGCGAGGATGAGCTTTTCACTGCGGCCGTCTTCGTGGGTGAAGGTGGCGGCGGTGTAGTCGAAGTCAGGATGCAGAGCGATGCCAAGGTTGGCGGGGAGCGTCCAAGGCGTGGTGGTCCAGATGACGAGATTATTGCCATCAGGCAGAGCAAACTTCACATAGATCGCTGGGGAGGTCTTTTCCTTGTACTCGACCTCGGCTTCCGCGAGGGCGGTCTGGGCACCGTAGCTCCAGAGGACGGGGCGCTTGGCACGATAGACGAGGCCTTTTTCCAGGAACTTCGCAAAGGTGCGCATGATGTCGGCCTCATAGGTCGGCGCGAGCGTGAGGTAAGGGTTCTCCCAGTCGCCGAAGACGCCGAGGCGCTTGAAGGACTGGCGCTGGATGTCGATGAACTTGCGGGCGTAAGCTTCCGAACGCGTGCGGACTTCGGCAGGGGCGAGGTCTTTGGCTTCCTTGACGACTTTGAACTCGATGGGCAGGCCGTGGCAGTCCCAGCCGGGGATGTAGGGAGCGTGAAAGCCGGCCATGGTCTTGGACTTCACGATGAGGTCCTTGAGCACTTTGTTCAGCGCGGTGCCCATGTGGACGTCGCCATTGGCAAAGGGCGGGCCGTCATGCAGGACGAACTTCGGGCGTCCGGCGGCCTGCTTCATGATGCGCTGGTAGAGGCCACCCGCTTCCCATTTGGCCAGGCGCTGGGGCTCGCGCGTGACGAGGTCCGCCTTCATGGGGAAGTCGGTCTTCGGCAGGCGGACGGTGTCTTTGTAGTTCTTCTTGGCAGGGGTCTCGGCGCTCATGATGGAAAATGGAGCGCGGAGGGTAGCCAGACGGGGGCGGTGGTCAAAGGGTCAAAGGGTCAAAGGGTCAAGCCAGTTGGCCGCCAAGGGGTCAAGAGGCTGGCAGATTGAGGTAGGCTTGACCTTCTTGACCCTTTGACGGCGAAGCCCTGCCGCCGCATCATCGCGGCGTGTCCTCCCCTGCCCAAGCCATGCAAACTCTCGCCGCCGAGCTGGCGCGGCTGGCGGCATCGGGCGGGAGCGAGGGGGAGATTTTTCAAAGCGTGCTGGCCCGGCTGATCGCGGCCACGGAGGCGCTCGGCGGAGCCGTATGGCTCGTGGCGCGGCGCGAGGGGCAGGACATCGCGCTGAAGCAGGGCGCGGCGGTGAAGCTGGAGGAGGCCGCCGGAGCAGCCGAGAGCGGGCAGCGCCAGCAGGTATTGCGGGCGGCGAGTGAGGTCATCCTTTCCTCCCAGCCGCTGGTGCTCATGCCCGCGCCTGCGGGTCAGGAGGCGGTGACGCCCGGTGTGCTGGTGAATCTGGGCCCGCATGGCATCATCGGCGTGCCGCTGCGCAGTGGTGATGACCAACTCGGGGCGGTGCAGCTCTGGTTTCCCGCTCAGAGCGATCCCAAAAAGCTGGCCGATCTGGCACTGAAAGTTCAGGCGCTGATGGCCGATCTGGGGCCGCGACTGCGCTCCCGCCAGATGCGCGAACTCGGCGCTCAGAGCCGCAGGCAGCAGCAGCTCCTGCAAATGGCGCTGGATGTGACAGGCCAGCTCGATGCGGCGCAGGGCGCGCGACTCGCCGCCGCTCATGCCCGCGAGCTGCTGGGGATCAATCGCATCAGCTTCCTGATCCGCGAAGGCGACCGCTGGCGCGTGCTCGGCGTGTCCGGTCAGGCGCAGGTGGACACGAGATCGGAACCCGTGACTCGGATGATCAAACTAGCCGCTGCTGAGGCAAAAGATCAGCCTTGGGTGATCGTGCGGGGTGAATCGCCGGCAGCGGAATGGTATTTTGCCGAGACGCAGATGCAGTCCGCCGTGCTTATGCCGCTGCGCGATGGCGCGGAGGGCCGCGTGCTCGGCACGATGCTGGGCGAGAGCGTGGAGGCGGCCACTTTTGGTTCGGCTGGCACGCCGGGAGACCCGCGACCGCCGGTGCTCGCCCTGGCGCAGTGGCTGGCGGAACTGGCGGGCCGATCCATCCGAGCCGCGCTGGTGCATCAGGCCCTTCCACTCGGGCCGACTTTAGCGAAGCTGGGGCATTGGCGCACGGAGGCGACGGCTACCCAAAAGCGCCGCTGGCTGGTGTGGAGCCTCGGTTTTGCCGCGCTGCTGCTGCTGGGTCTGCTCTGGCCGCTGAAGGTGAAGGTGGAGGGCGACTGCACTTTGCTGCCACGCCAGCGCGCCCTGATCACCACCGAGTCCGCCGGGCGCGTGGAGGAGGTGCTGGTGCGGGAAGGTGTGACCGTGAAGAAGGATCAGATCATCGCCAAACTCGACACCAAGCGGCTGCAATCCGAGCTCGAAAGCACCACGCAGGCCCGCAAGCGGCTGGAAGCCGAGGCCGAGCGGCAACGCGGCCAGGGCAAGGAAGCGCTGGCACGAATCGCCACCCTGGAGGCGCAAGCCACCGCCGAGACCGAGAAGCGGCTGCGGCTGGAGATCGACCTCTCCGCACTGCGTGCGCCGATGGACGGCGTGGTGATGACAAAGGACGTGCATCTGCGCACCGGGATGTTTTTGCAGGCAGGAGAGACGCTGGCGGAGATCGCCACCGCGGATGCCTGGGATCTTCGATTGGAGATCGCCGAAGCGGACATCGCCGAGATCGAGGATGCGCTGGACGAGCAGGCACCGCGCGAGGTGCGCTACCTGCTCTACACGCAGAGCGCCCGCGAACTCACCGCCAAGCTGGAGAGCAAAGCTCAGATCAGCCCCGCGCTGCATCCGGGGAAGGACGGCGGCGTTTTTAGCATCACTCTGGCCAAGGTAGAACTGCCCACCGAGCTGCGCCCGCTCATGCGCCCCGGATTGACCGGACGCGCGAAGATCGAGCTCGATACCCGCGCCAGCGGTCGTGTGCTGCTGCGCAAATTCACCCGCTGGCTGCGGATGCGCTGGTGGCTGTGAGAGAAAGGCCCTGCGAGGATTCTCGGCCAAGTGCGTTTTAGAGATTGCCCCGCGTGCCGGGTGCATTGCATCCTCTCCATTCTCTCATGAAGTTCATCGCCTCCGCCCTCCTCGCTCTCGCGTTTGCCAGCTCCGCTTTGGCTGCCGATGCCGTCAAGCTCACCCGCGTCTATGAAAAGCTCGAAACGAAGTGGCCCATCGCCGTCGTGATCCCGCCAGATGGCTCGCAGCGCGAGTTCCTGGTGCTTCAGCGCGGTCAGGTGCTCATCTTGCCAAAAGACGAACAAAGTGGCGAAGCGAAGACCTTCCTCGACATGAGCCCACGCGGCATGGAGGCGGCGAACGGTAAGTTTGAAGAAGGCGTGAACGGTTTTGCCTTCCATCCGAAGTTCGCCGAGAACGGCCTCTTTTACCTCTGCTACACGCAGCAAAAGCCGAAGCGTCTCGTCATCAGCGAGATGAAGGCGAACGGCGACAAAGCGGACGAAAAAACCGAACGCGTGCTGCTCGAAGTGCCGCTGATCAACTGGAACCACCACGGCGGCAACATCGTCTTTGGTCCCGATGGCTACCTCTACATCGGCGTGGGTGACACCTCGAAGCGCAACGACGAGAAGCGCATGGCTCAGCTCAACGCGGTGATGGTCGGCAAGGTGCTGCGCATCGACGTGAACAGCCGCGAGTATCATGGCGCGTATGGCATCCCGGCGGACAATCCTTTCGCCGATGGTGTGGACGCGCTGCCGCAGATCTACGCATATGGCATCCGCAATCCCTGGGGCATGAGCTTCGATGACAAAGGCCGCCTCTGGCTCGCTGATGTCGGCCAGGATCTCTGGGAGGAGATCAACTGGATCGAAAAAGGCGGCAACTACGGCTGGAGCTACCGCGAAGGCTCACGTCAGTTCATGCTGCGGACTGACACGCCTCCCGAAGGCGCGAAGCTGATCGACCCCATCTTTGAATACAATCACGGTGAAGGTCTGAGCATCACCGGCGGCATCATTTACAAGGGCAAGGCGCTGAGCGATCTCGCCGGCAGCTACATCTACGGCGACTTCGTGCTCGGCAAAGTCTGGGCACTGCGCGTGGACGATGCAGGCAAGGTGCAGAACAACACGCTGCTCTACACCAGCCCGCAGACACCTGCGAACGATCCAAAGAAGAAGCCCACCGTGCTTGTGAAGCCCACCGCCTTCTGCGCGAACGCCGCTGGCGAGATGCTCGTGCTCGACTGGAACGGCGCGGTGTATCGGCTGGAGAAGTAAGTAAAACGAGTTTCCAACTCGTAAACTGGTGGGGCGAGATTCCATCTCGCCCACATCACTTCTTCACCGCCGTCATAAACCCACGGTCCGCCACCGTGTCCTGATATGCCCCGGGCTCGAAACCGAGCCCGCTCATCAGCTCCGCATACTCCGCCGGGCTGTAGCATTTGCCCTGCGTGATGTTCATGAGCAGCGCTGAGTATTCTGCCACAGCCATGGGCCCGGCTTTGTCATCGTGGATGAAGGCATCGTGGATCACGAGCAGGCCACCGCTGGGCAGAGTCTCCGCCGCTTTGACCAGCAACGCGCGCGCTTCGGCCACATCCCAGTCGTGCAGCACATTCGAGAGCAACACGATGTCTGCCTGCGGCCAAGTGACCTGAAACATGTCTCCGGCCACGACTTGCACGCGATCTGTGAGGCCGTGTTTCTCGATCTCCTTCCGCACGATGGCATCCACGGGTGATTGCTCCAAGACGGTGGCGCTGAGTTGCGAGTGCGCCGCCACCATGGTGGATGAGTAGATGCCGGAGCCGCCGCCGACGTCGAGCAAGTGCCGCCGCTGGCCGAGATGCGGTGTGATACCCTTGGCCAAAAACTGACCGAAGACCATGCCCCGGCTGTTCATGAGATCGGTGAAGCTGCGCGCGAACTCGGGGTCGAGCATCGACTCATGCCAGTCCTTCGCGTCGGACTTTGCCTGCCAGTTCCCCGGCTTGCCAGTGCGCAGCACTTGCAGGAAGCCTTGGACGATGGGCGTGTCTTTGATCGGCGCATAATACGGCCCCAGGAACCACGGCGAGCCTTTGACCAAATGCTCCCGAGCCTGTGCGGTGAGGTGGTGTTCGCCCGCTGCATTCGTGCTCACGAGTCCACTGGCACGGCAGAGCGTCAGCAGCACATCCAGCGGCCTGGTGATGAAGCCGAAGTGAGCCGCGATGGCATCACTGGTGGTGCCATCGTTTTCTCCGAGCCAGGTGAAGAAGTCGAAGTGCAGCAGCGCGGTCGCGATCAGTTCCGCTGAGTATTGGCGATCACGAAAACGCAGAAGCTGAGCGGGGTCGGTGCTGGGGAGGAGAGTTAGGGCTGGGTTCATGAAAAAGGGTCACTGTTTGCCGGAAGTGCGCACGGCTTGCGGCGCGGCTCCGCTGCGATCAATGCGGATGCCGTAGCGCTCCAGCAAGGTGCCGGCGACGAGATGAAGCTGGGTGGCGGATTGATTGTATTCCGAGTGAGCGGCGAGATGTCGCGTGCGTGCCTCAGCCAGCGAGGCGCGGGCGCGGAGCACATCAAAGGTGCGCGCGAGACCGGTCTCCAGGCGCTTGCGTTCCGTCTCAAGCAGCTTCTCGGCGAGGCGCTCGGACTCGCGAGTAGACTCCATCTTGGCGCGAGCAGCTCTGACACGCGCGAGCACGGTGTCGAGTTCGGTGGAGATCGTCAGCTCACTGCGAGCGATATTTAAAATGGCCTGCTGCTGGCGGCTTTCGGCGGCGTTGCGGTTCGCCTTCGCCGTGCGATTGCCAAGCGGGATGCTGAACTGGAAACCAACCTGCGTGTCGTAGCCCTGGCGGTTAAACGAACGCTCAAAAGCACTGCCGTAGTCGCCGCTGAGTCCGTTCGCCGTGAGCGTGGCTTGTAGGTCGAGACGCGGCAGGAGTTGATTGCGCATGTACTTCACGATGATCGCCTGCTTGTCCGCCTCTTCGAGTGCGCTGCGGTGGTCCGGCCGACGCTGAAGCGCGCTCTGCAAATGCCGTGCACGATCCAGCGGCGGAGCGATGTAGGGCAGCGAATCCTTTGGCAGGAAGACGATGCCCGCGCCTTCCTCCACAGAGCCGAGCATCTGCGTCTTCAGCGTGATCTGCTTTTCCACCACGGTGCTGAGCGCGGCGATGATCTCCTCGTGCGCTACTGCCACGGCGACCTCGGCTTCTTGAACATCCGCTGGCGACAGCACGCCGAGTTCGAGCCGCTTTTGATTCTCCGCGACGAGCGCACGGGCAAAGGCCGCCACCTCGCGCTTCACCTCCACGTTTTCGATGGCGAAGATGAGATCGAAGTACTGCGAGATCACCTGCGAGAGTGAGCGCTGAAATTGCAGCTCCCACTTCGCATCCGCGATGGCGGCATTCCGGCGGCTGATGCGCACCTCCGCGAGATTCACCGATGGGCCGAAGTCGCGCAGCAGCGGCTGAGTCACGCTCAGGCCAATGGCGGCGGCGTATTCGGGATAAAAGATGGCCGGTGGGCGCTGGCGGTTCAGATCATTCCGGAACTCGCCCGTGCTGGCGAAGATCTTGTACTCCGTGCCCGTCGGCAGTTTGCCGGAGATGCCGGTTTGCGTGAGCAGGCTCTGCTGCTGAAACAGGCGCGGTTCAGTCAGCGGAATGATGATCCCGCCGGTCTGCACGTAATCGAGCGAGTTCTGCGGCAGATCCGATTCTCGCCAGGTGGAGGTGAGAAAGTAGGCAGGATCAAATTTGCCCAGCGCTGCGTTCGTCTGCTGATCTGCCACCGCCCAGTTCAGCCATTCGATGCGGACATCGAGGCTCTTTTCCATCACACCGCGCACCACTTCATCCAGCGTGACCTGCACCGGCTGGAGCCCGAGAGTCTCCTGAAACGTCTGCCCCCGCGCAGCCACGACTGCGAGGCCGAGGCTGATGAGGATGGAGAGACGGGTGCGGATCACGCCGCCGAGCATGGCGGGCTGAGGCACGACGCGCAAGCGTGGCTCAGTTCCCCTTCTTCCACTCTTCGCCCTCGTCGTCGTCATCATCGAGGTGGCCGTAGCCGTCATCAAAGCCGCCCTCATCTTCATCGTCGTCCTCTTCGATCTTCAGGCCGGCCAGCGCTTCGAGGTCGAGATCGTCAGGATCGATCTCTGCAAGATCGTCTTCAGTCACCTCATCCACCACGCTATCAGCCGTGGCCGTTTCTTCGGCACTGCGTTTTTCGATCTCAGCGAGAGTGCTCGCGACATCCTCCACGCTGTCGAGCACATGCTTTGCCACAAAGATGGGCGCACTTTGCTGGAGGGCCAGCGCCAGACTGTCACTGGGCCGACTGTCCAGCTCGATGACCTTCCGCGCGTGCAGTTCATTTTCCGCAGAAACGATGATGCGGGCGAAGAACACACTGCCCTGGACATTGTTGATGATCACACGGTCCACCTTGGCGCCAAAGGCCATGAGCACCGTGGCCAGCAGATCATGCGTCAGCGGCCGCTCTTTGGACACGCCGCGCATGAACATGGAAATCGCCGAGCCGACGGACTCATCCACATAGATGACGAAAGTCTTCTCCGCATTGCCTAGAAACACGGCAAAGCTGCCGTCCAAGGGAAGGACAGCGCGCACTTGTACCTCGATCACGTCACGATTCATAAATCATGATTAAAGCGCTGCCGCTGGGGCTGGCAACCTGCGCCCACCGATTTCTCGAAGGAGGCTAAACCCCCACGATCTCACGCAAGGGCACGCCGCCATCCGTGACGGCACGAGGCCGCTGGATAGGGTCCAGAAACTCGTGATTCGGTTGGATGCCAAGCAGGTGAAACAGCGTGGCGGCCAGATTCGGAGGCGTCACAGGGCGATCTTCGGGGAAACCGCCGATTTTATCGCTGGCTCCGATGATTTGACCTCCAGGGATGCCTGCTCCTGCGAGAGCGACGGAGAAAACACTGCCCCAGTGATCACGCCCGCCGTTCTTGTTGATCGTGGGCGAACGCCCAAACTCACCCATGACGACGACGAGTGTCTCTTTGAGCAGTCCGCGGGACTGGAGATCCTGGATCAAGGCGGAATAGGCGACGTCGAACTGCGGCGCGAGCACATCACGCACACGAGGCCCATTTCGCTGATGGGTGTCCCAGAGCGGGCTCCCCTCATTCTGATCACCAGGCTCACGCGGCCAGTTCACTTGCACGAGTCGTGTGCCAGATTCGATGAGCCGCCGCGCGAGCAGCACACTTTGCCCAAACCTACCTCGGCCATAACGATCGCGCATGGCGGCAGGCTCGCGTTCGATTTCGAGGGCGGCACGGCTGGCCTCCGAGTGGATCAAATCGAATGCGCGTTGCTGCATGATGCCAGCTTCCTCGATCTGCGGATTGCCCAGCGTGCGCCGGAAGTCTTCGTCGAATTGCCGCAGCAAACTGCCGCGCTCGGACAGGCGCAGGTCTGTCATGCCATCCACCAGCGACATGCCCTCGATCCGCAGACGTTCAGCGCTGGGATCGCACTTGATGAGCTGCGGATGCCATGGCCCGCCCATGAAGCCGCCGTTCTGTCCGGGCCAGACGACGTTGCCATTGTTCTCGATTCGCTCGGGCAGGATGACGGACGACAGAGGCGAGTGTTGGCTTGGCTTCAGCGCACCCACGGCCGCCGCGATGCTCGGCCAGTCATTGCCACTTGGTGGCACACTCTCAGCCTTCGACATCGGCGCATAGCCGGTGAGCATGAAACAGCCACTGGTAGAGTGCGCGTTGATGCCCGTGGTCATCGAGCGGATGACTGAGAGGTGATGCATCAGCTTGGCCGTGCGGGGCAGCGTTTCGGAAAAATGCACCCCTGGCACCGAGGTCGGGATCGATTTGAACTCCCCACGAATTTCCAGCGGCGCATCCGGCTTCGGATCAAAGGTCTCATGCTGGGGAGGTCCGCCACTGAGGAAGAGAATGATGCAGCTCTTGGCCCTGCCAAAGGCGGCGTCCTTGCTCGGCATCGACTTGGCCTGGAGCAGCGAAGGCAAGGACAGCCCCAAACAACCCAATCCACCCACGCGAAGCCATTCGCGGCGGTTGAACGGAGTGCTGGTCGTGGCGGGGAACATCAGCGCAAACTACGCCCGGCCACTTACAGCTCTCTCATTTGCCCTCCCGGGTTCGGAAGGTCGGCAACTGCAGCCGCCAGCGCATTGCAGCCAGTCGCAGCAGTAAAATGACCGCCATGCCGATGTAGCGGTGCGTTTCTGAAACTGGCAGCCATTTTTGCAGCAGCACAAACACCAGTGCGCCCACGAAAACCGCCGTGGCATACAGATTCACATCCGGCTGGAAGACCAGCGGCAGCTCACCACGCAGCACATCTCGCAAAATGCCGCCTGCGACACCGGTGACGATGCCCAGAAGGATGGCCACGATGATCGGGGCCTCCTGGGCGAGTGCCTTTTCCGTGCCGGCAATGCCGAAAAGAGCGAGCCCGAAGGCATCTGCGATGGAAAGCAGCTTTTCAGGCATGTGAATGAACCTGGCCGCCACAAAGGTCACGGCTGCTGCGATCAAGGCTGTCCAGACATGGTGCGGCTGCTCGATCCAAAACACTGGTTTCACGCCCAAACAAAGGTCGCGGATGGTCCCACCACCCACCGCCGTGACCAGCGCCAGCACCATCACGCCAAACAGATCCATGCGCTTTCCCTCTGCCGCCAGCACGGCAGAAATCGCGCACACGGCGACGGCGAAGTATTCGATCCAGGCGGGCATGATCATGAGTCCTCCGGTTTGAAAGAGGCGAACCACAAGCCGCCCACGCCTTCATAAATCATCGCGATTCGTCCATCCCGCATCACGCTCATGCAGGAGTACATGCTGCCACGCGGATCGATCACGCGTCCCTCGGTCCACGTCTCGCCATCGTCACGGCTCTCACGCACTGTCAGCCGCACTCTGCTCTGAGCGTCTGCGGGATTGCTGAAAAGCAGACGACCATCCGGGTGGCGGATCAGGCTTGCTTGGCACACGGGATCAGGCAGGCGCAGCCAGGGCTTGCTCCAGGCATTGCCATCCCAGCGCTGCCACTTCCGCTGCCCGCTGCGTGACTCGTCCCGCATCGAAATGAGCATGCCACCCTTCGTTTCCGCGATCTGAGCCTCACTCGTCGGTCCTTCACAGGGTGGAGACATCGTCCACGTATCCCCATGATCCTTGCTGGTGATGAAACACGAGTGCGGCATGCCTTTTTCATCCCGAAACTGCGCCGGGAAAACCAGGGCGCCATCGCGGAGCTGTATCCCACAGCCCGGTCCGTCGAAACACAACCGCCACGCTGGCTTCTTGATCTGTGAGGTGATGCTCCGCGGCTGCGACCACGTCACTCCATCATCATCGCTATGGGCGATGGCAAACTGCCCTGTTTCATCCGGCGTCATGCCCGGTCCGCTGCCGAACCAGGCACGATTTCCCTTCGACCACAGCGCCGTGATGAAGATGCGCCCGGTTTCTTGATCCACGAGGATGCTCGGATCACCCACGCCGCTGCCCTCATAGTCCATCACACGCTGCGTCGCACTCCACGTCTCGCCATCATCCGTGCTGCGGGTGAGCCCCACGTCGATATTTCCTGGCAGATCGCCTGCGCCATCGTGCCGCAGGTCAAAGACCGCCAGCAACGTGCCCTTCTTGGAAGTCGCCAGTCCTGGGATGCGGTAGGTGTGCACGCTGTCCTGGCCATTTTTGCGCAGCAGCTTCGTCGTGAGCCCAGCAAAGGGCTTCCAAGGCTGAATTTGCTCCGACTCAGGCAAATCGACGGGTTCACCCCATTTCTGGCGCAGCCGCGTCTCCACTTCCGAGAGTTCCTTTTCACTCAAAGCGGCTCCAAACACCCAAATCTCGGCCACATCGGCCTTCACGCCGTTTTGAGTTGCTACATCAGCACCCACAATGAATCCGCCCAGCGTGCCCGCAGTGCGGGTGAAGCTCAAAAACGCCCATTTTGAGCCATCGCCCTTCACTCGGATCGCATCTGCGCCGGAACGTGTGGAGCCATCGCAGAGCACGCCCTCGCCTGAGACCCTCGCGAAGGCCACGATCGTTCGCGGCCCCTCCACACGCCCCCAGGCATTCACCGCCTGCCAGACCGCAGAAGCACCATCGAATCGAACCACCTCCTTCACTCCGCCCGGAGTCTTCACCTTCCACACCCGTGGAGTGCCGTGAATCCGCGTCAGATTTCCCCAGGCCGTCACGCCACCATCACGAGATTTCAAATCCACATCGCCGCGATAAGTCGCCATCGGCTCTGCCGCACTCGCACCTAGGCACAGAAGGAAAAAAAGCAGGGTCTTCATGGTTTCTTGAGGGGTTCGGCAGGCATCCACTCGGCTTTCGGGGTGATGCCCAGGTGCTGGTAGATCATCGGCACCAGCGCCGTCTGCGGCACTGGCTCGTTGAGGAGCTTCTCACGTGGCAGTTGGGAGGCACTGGCGATCAGCCAGATGTTCCGCTCCACCTCGCTGTCACCTCCGTGGCTGTTCCCACGCCCGCCGTGATCGGTGGTGATCAGCACCAGCCAGTCTTCTTCGGCAAACTTCGGCCTCGCATGCATCGCGCGGATCAGCTCGCCCACATGCGAGTCCACATGGCTGATCGCATTCAGATACAGCGTGCTGTCGGGTGAGAAATTCGCCCGCGAATCCGTGGCACCGTGCCCGAACTCATCCACCTGGCCGAAATACACGAACATCACGTCCGGGTTCTGCGTGCGCAGGGTTTTCAGCGCCTCGTCACGCACCTCGATGTCCTTTTCGGGATTGTCGATGAAGTGGCGTGCGGCATCTGGCGTGGCGGTAAACTTGGCATCCAGAAACTCCGCATCCCCCATCCGTGATCCATCGGCGATCTTCGTGTGGATCGGCGGCCAGTCGGCAAAGGAGGCGCACCAACTCGTTGGCTGCATTTCTTTAATGCGGCGCATGAAGTGTGGGAAGGCCTGCAAGCGAGCGCCCAGAAAGCCATTGTCCTTCACGCCGTGTTTGTTCATCCACACGCCGGTGAGCAGGCTCGTCCAGCCGGGACCACTGACCGTGGGTTGATGGGTCGGCGTGCCGAGTTCGCCACCGGCATAAAACTGACGTGTCAGCAGCCCCCCCTCGCCTTCAGAGAGCTTTTTCATCTGCGGAGCCATGCCGCGATCCATCGCCGCCACCAGGGCATCCGCCCGGCAGCCGTCGATGCCGATGAAGAGCACCCGTTTGCCCGCAAAGTCGCTGTTTTTGCCGGGGCCATGGGCGATCAAGGAACTGGCGATCAGGAAGAAGAGCGGGATCTGTTTCATGGTTGAGTGAGAGAAAGTGGATGCCGCCGGCAAACTGAATCCATGGATGTAATCTCTGTGAGATGAGGAAGGGAATTCTTAATCGATGACCGCCATTATACTGGATGAACGTCCCGTATGCTGGCAACCGGGTTTTTTCGACTCAGGCTCCGACCCGCATCACGTCCTGCAAAGCAGCGCGCTGCTGCTCGAACTCTTCTTCTGAAAGGCGACGCGGGACGGTCATCGTCGGCTCGAAGATGATGCGCACCGTGGAGAATGGCAGCGGCAGCATGAACTCGTCCCAGGTCTTAAACCGAATGGAGCGCGAGTAGAGCACCCGTACGGGAACGATGGTGCCGCCGGTAAGCTGGGCCAGCTTGATGATGCCCGGCTGGATCTGGTACATCGGTCCTCGCGGTCCATCGGGCGTGATACCCACATCGCGGCCCTCTTTCACTTTTTCCGCCAGCATGATGAGCGCGCTCAGGCCCTTTTGTGGCTTCGAGCTCGAGCCGCGAGCGGCCTCAAAGCCAAACTGGGCACAGGCATCGGCGATGATCTGCCCATCGCCACTCGGGCTGCTCAAAATGGCACCAGGGATGTGGGGAAACCATCGGTCATGCAGATAGGGAATCACGAACATGCGGTTGTGCCAGAAGGCCCAGATTCCATTGGGGCGTCCCGTGGCGAAAACACCTGCGCGGTCCTCGACCTCGAACTGCAGGGTTCCGCCGATGGCGCGGATCAGACACGCCACGATCTTGCCGAGGTTTTTGATGCGAATTTTCGCCATGAGTGAAGCTGCCTTAACGGCGACGACCCGCGCGTGCAACCCGACCTTCGAGAGGTTACCCCTCGGAGGCAGCTCCCAGCTGTCGGCTGGATTGACAAATTGTGTCAGCGGGTGAATTTTCACAAGTGGCTCGAATAGATATCCCCCGCAAATCCATCTACAGGCTGTCCATCTACCAGCGCTGCCTGAGCAGGCTGAGAGAGAATGACGTCGATACCGTCTCGTCCGAGGCTTTGGCCAAGGCTGCGGGCGTGAAGTCCACGCAACTTCGCAAGGATCTGACCTATTTCGGCCAGTTCGGCACGCGCGGGCTCGGGTACAACGTGGATGTCCTCAGCGCTACGATCGCGGAGGTGCTGGGGCAGAATCATCTCCAGCCTGTGATCCTCGTAGGCGTGGGGAATCTGGGCTCTGCGCTTTTGCGCTACGGTGGTTTCAAAAAGGAGGGTTTTGAGGTGGCGGCGGCGTTTGACATCGCTCCTCGCTCTCAGGCAGGGCTGGATATTCCCATTCTGCATTTGAGTGAAATGGCAGCTTTCATCAAGGAACGGCAGGTCAAGATGGCCATCCTGACGGTGCCGGCCAGCAGCGCTCAGTTGGTGACAAATCAGATCGTCGAGGCTGGCATCCAGGCCATCCTGAATTTCTCCCCGACGGTGCTCGATGTGCCGGAAAACGTGGTGGTCAATAGCGTGGATCTTGCCGTGGAGCTGGAAAACCTCAGCTACTTCATCCGCTGATCTTCAGGCCTCGCGAGGCTCTGCGGGCGTGCTGAGCACGAGCTGATACAAGGCGAGATCCAGCCAGCGGCCAAACTTATAACCTGCCTCACGGATGTGACCGCAGGGAGTGAAGCCGAGCTTTTCATGAAGCGAGATGCTGGTGGCATTCTGGGCATCGATGACGCCGATCATCATGTGGTAGTCTTGCTGCTGAGCGCGCTCGATGAGACGCTGAAGAAGCGCTTTGCCCAGGCCGAGCCCACGAAAGCGCGCATCGACATAGATGGAATGCTCCACGCTGTACTGATATGCAGCGTGAGGTCGGAATGGCCCATAACTGCCGAAGCCCATCAGCACGCCATCCTCATTCAGCACACCGAGGATCGGAAGGCCGCCCTTTTGTTTGGCCTCAAACCAGACCTCCATCACCTCCGGCGACCGGGGCACATAGTCGTAGAGCGCCGTCGAGTTGACGATGGCGTCATTGAAGATGCCACGGATGGCTTCCAGGTGCTCGCGAGTGCAGTCGATCCAGGTCATGTGAGAGTGGTGAGTTATGAATCTGAAGATGCAGGTCCTCTTTCCCATGAGGAACAGTCCACCAGATTTTTCGGGAAGCCCAGGCATGGGCCAGGGTCACATCGCCATCTTTGCTTCCCCGGTCACCGGCATTTCTGCTTCCGTCATCGCGGGTTTGGCTTTGCCAAAGAGGGTGCGCAGTTCCGCCATGAGAAGAAGTCGCAGACCCCAGCGCAGGAACATGAAGGCGCTGAAATTCGGCGAGTAGCTCTGGCCGAGGGTGAGGTCCATGCCGGTGTTCCAGGCTCCATAGGTGCCTTTGGCAAGGCGCTTCTTCGCCATGACCACGAGGCGACGGTTGTAGAAAGTCATGAACTTCGCGAAGAGGTTTCCGATGGGGCCATCATACGGCAGGCGCGTCCATTCATATTCCGGATCGGTGTACACGAGGCGCACGGGGCCGATGAAGTAGGTGCCGAGGTCCATGAGGAACGAGATGCGCACGAGTTCGGCATCGCCCATGTAGAAGTATTTGTCCTTGTAGAGGCTCTCGAACCAAAGGCGGTAGCTGCGTTTGTAGGCTCCCTGAAGGTAGGCCTGCGTGGCGCTGACATCCTCGCCCATGGCCGCCTTTTTGATCATCTGCGTGACTGCATAGACAGTGTGCCCGCAGTAGTCGAGCCCCTGGCTGTAAAGCGGGTCGATGAAGCCCGCTGCATCGCCGACCATGGCCCAGCGATTTCCTGCCATCTGCTCGGTGTGGTAGGGCAGGCCTTTGTAATAAAAGGTGTCGTCTTCCACCGGCTCCGCGATCTCAAACATGAGGCGGCCGATGGGGTGAGTCATCAAATGAGAACGGAGACGCTCGGTGAGGTTCGCGCCTTCCGGAAGGGTGAAGACTCGGCGATCCCAGACGATGCCGACGCTGTAGTCTCCATTCGAGAGCGGGATGAGCCAAACCCACCAGCCTTTACCCATGAGATGATTCGTGGCGCTGCTGCGTGAGGCACGCACGTTGCTCATCAGGCAAGGGTGTATGGAGCGGCTCTTGTAGCTGTCGAGCGCATTGACGTTTCTGAATCGGCACCAGATGGAGGAGGTAGGGTGCTCTTCGCCGAGCTGACGATGCAGTCCGAGCTTCTTCGCCAGCAAGGCAGCGCGCCCGGAAGCATCAATGACCCAGCGTGCGGTAAAGGTCTTGGTCTCACCGGCCTCGGTTTTGAGACTCACCGTGTGGTTCTCACTGCCTTCAGCCAAAGTAACTTCGCGAATGGTAGCTGGGCGGAGGAGATCGGCCCCGGCTTCGGCTGCGAGATCGAGCACATGCTGGTCGAGCAAAGCGCGGTCGAGCTGGAAGGTGGGCAGGCGGCTTTGAAACTTCGGCCCCAGCTCCGTGCAGTCCTCCACGCTGTCCTCCGGCTTGCTGTGGAACCACATCCGCAGGCCATGCTTTTGGTAGTGATTAGCACTTAGGTAGGGATTCAGATGCAAAACCCGCGTGAGGAAGCAGCCGCCAACTTCGGAGGTGCTCTCGCCGACTTTGCGATTGAACTCCGTGGTGCGCTCCACGACCAGCACGCGCAGGCTGGGCAGGTCTCGTTTGAGAAGGAGGGCAGAGGAGGCACCGCTAAAGGCACCGCCGAGGATGATCACATCGTAGTCCGAAGTGGCGCTGGGGGCAGTGGGGGCGTGCATGTTTTGACTCGACTTGAAATGGATCAGACCATACGGGCAGAGCACCCGCTGATGACGCACGAAGTAACCGCCAAACCCTCCAGCCCGCAAGCTCCGCCTCGGCGGAACACGGGGCTGCATGGAGCGTTCCTGACGCGTTGGTTGCTGCGGTTCATGCGTTTTGTGCCGACAAGATTGGCTCTCGTGCTGGTCTGGCCGGTAACTCTGTTTTTCTACGTCCTCGCCGCGCCTCAGCGCCGCGCCATTCTCAGCAATCTGTCCGCCTTGCGTCCCGATCACGGTCCCACCGAGCGCTGGTGGGCGGGCTATCTGGTCTTCCTGAACTTCGCCCTCACCTACCTCGACCGTCTTTGGTCGATGTATTTCAAACGAGAAGTCACCTGGGACATCACGCACATGGAGCGCTTCGAGGAGCTGCGTGCCCATCCCGGCGGCGTCCTGATTTTCACCATCCACAGCGGCAACTACGACATCGGAGCCACGCTCTTCGCGCAGAAATTCGGCCGGAGATTGCACACTGTCCGTGCGCCCGAGCAGACGGAGCAACTGCAAAAACTCCGCGAGCAGGAACTCCGCCGCACCGAGCAGGACAACCCACTTTTGCGCGTCCACTACAACGTCGCCGACAATCACCTCGGACTCGAGCTTTGCCGAGTGCTCATGGAGGGTGAGGCCGTAGCCGTGCAGGGAGACCGCGTGCTCTCCGCCGTCTCCCCTGTGGCGATGACCTGCGAAGGCCGCACCTACGAGATCCCGCGTGGCCCGCTCGTGCTGGCCGAGATCTCTCGTGCCCCCTGCTACCCCATCTTTCTCGAGCGCATCGGCTGTCTTCGCTATCGCATCCACGTCGGCGAGCGCTTTAGCGATGGCACCGCGAAACTCCGAGCCGATGACATTGGCAAGCGTTGGCTCCCCATCCTCAATCGCCATTTGCAGGAGCATTGGGATCAATGGTTTGTGTTTGAGCCATTGGTGAGTCTGGAGACAAGATCATGATCCCGCCGATGCCACCTGCCTGCCAGCGTGAGAGCTTGCGCGCGTTTGTGCTGAGCCTGCTGCCAGCGATTGGCGTCATGCTCGCCCTGCTGACCGGGCATTTTGGCATCGCGGGGTTCGTCTTTAGCACCACGTTTGTCATCATCGGCATCGGTTCGGTGGTGCCGAGGTGTGCCATGTTCGGGCCAATGATCACCCGGCTGCCCGCAGGCGCTTCAGGCGTGTGTTTGACCTTCGATGATGGTCCTGATCCGAGCACGACACCCGCTTTGCTCGATCTGCTGGAGGCGCACGAGGCAAAGGCGGTCTTCTTTCTGATCGGCGACCGCGCGGCGAGGCATCCCGATCTGGTGTGCGAGATCGCGAGGCGTGGGCATGTGATCGGCAATCATTCGCAGACCCATCCTTCGGCGACATTTTGGATGCTGCGGCCCTGGCAGCTTTGGCGGGAGGTGGCGGGGTGTCAGGAGACGCTGCGCGGAATTCTCGGGCAAGCGCCACTTTGGTTCCGCCCACCCGTAGGGCATCACAATCTCTTCCTGGCCGCCATCCTCCGCGAGATAGGTTTGACGATGATGATTTGGAACTGCCGTGGCTTCGATGGTGTGAATCGGGATGTGTCCGCCATCCTTCGTAGTATCGAGCGCGGACTGCGTCCGGGGGCCATCATTCTGCTACACGAGGCCCGGCCTGCCAGTGTCGAAGTGCTGCGTAGAACCCTGGATCTGATTCGTGTCCGCGGCCTCGATGTGGTGCCGCCACCTGTGAAAAGTGTGCTAGCTCCGGCAGAATAGGGCATTTGCACCAAAACCAAGGGTTTGTAATGAGTGCATGGGCAGAGATGGCTGTACCTGCGATAGCAACAAGGCCCAAGCTTGCCAGCGACTTCTTTTCTCTCCATGATTGCGGGCATCCGTGTCCCCGTAGTTCAACGGATAGAACAAGCGTTTCCTAAATGCTGGATACAGGTTCGATTCCTGTCGGGGATACCAGTTCGGAGTGAAAATCCGAAGTATGAATTTCGAAAGGGGTCGAGCCCCCCCAAGATGGGAGCGCTTGAAGCGTCATCAAAGATCCTTCTTCCCTACCACCATGCACGTACTGATTATCGAAGATGAATATGCACTCGCGGCGGCACTTTCCACCGTGGTACGCAGGCTGGGGGCTGAGCCGACGGTGGCTGCTTCCGGGCAAAGCGGTTTGGAGAAAGTGGGGAAGCGTGGTTTCGAGGTCGTGCTGCTAGACATCGGTCTGCCAGATATGAGCGGCCTGAGCGTTCTTCAACAATTGCGGGCCATGCCTGCGCCGCCGACGGTTCTTGTCATCACGGCCCATGGAACCTTGGAGACGGCATTGGAGGCGCGTCGGCTCGGGGCTCATGATTATTTTCTCAAACCGCTGAACCTGGGGGAGATGCAGGCATGCCTTCGCGGGCTGATGCCAGCTACGATCCAGGAGAAAGCCGCGCCAGTCAGCACGACGAATGGCAAGATGCTGATGATCGGAGCTGCGCCGGGAATGCAACGCGCATTTACCGTGGTGGCCCAGGCCTGTGCCACGGCAGTCCCGGTCCTGCTCAGTGGTCCACGCGGGGCCGGAAAAACGCTGGCCGCGGAGGTGATCCACCGCCATGGCGGTTGCCCAACTGGACCACTGGTTGCCTTTAGGGCGGACGAGTGGCCGGAGGCTGAACAGGAGCGTGCACTCCGACAGGGGTTCGAGGCTGCTCTTGGGGGGTCTCTACTCATTGAAGAGATCAGCTCCCTATCACTTCCTCTGCAGTCGCTCTTGGTAAGGTTGTTAAGCACGGAGCAAGCCCAGCCGCGTCTGCTGGTCACCACTTCGGTGTCTTTGCCAGACGTGATTTGTCTGGGGCGGTTTCGGGAGGATTTGTATTACCGGCTGGCGGTACTGCAGGCAACGCTTCCACCTTTATGCGAACGCGTCGAAGATGTGCCTGCGCTGGCTGCCTATCTGGCAGGAAATGCAGCGCCCGGAAGGGAACTGATGCTGGCCCCAGAAACGTTGGCTTGCCTGAAGGCCTACCCCTGGCCCGGACAGGTCAGGGAGCTTGCCGCAGCAATGCAACATGCTGTGGCGGTTTGCCCTGGTCCCTTGGTACTGCCGCGTCACCTGCCCCAGGCCGTTGCAGCTTCAATTCAAAGTAATGCCGCTGGTCATCTGGATGAGGCACTATCGCGAGCATTGACTATATGGTTGGATCAGAAGCTGACCGGGGCGGAAGCTAACGATGGGCCGGACTATGACTCCCTTCTGGCACATGTGGAAAGCCAGATGCTGGCGATGCTGCTGCGGCGTTTTGAAGACAAACCCACCCATCTTGCAGCCGCTCTCAACATGAACCGAGCCACGCTGCGCAGGAAGCTGCGAGACTTGCTAGGCAGGGAGTAGCGATGACGCCGATGAGTGGTTCGACGAAGTGTGGCGAAAGAAGCTCGCCTCTGCTTCCGTGAAATCAGGCTTCATGCTCCGCCTTCTTGCTTTATCGATTCTCGGGTCCGCATTTCTCAATGCCCAAACTCCCACCACGCCTCTCTTTTGGCCGGATAAAAACGGCCCGACCTTCGATGGCGTAGTGCCTGAGCCCGAAGCGCTGAAGATTCCGCTACGCTGGAACTCGGACACGGGCGAGAACATCGTCTGGAAGACGGACCTCGAAGGCGATGGCCACAGCACGCCGGTGATCGGCGGGGACAGGATTTGGTTTACCGCAGCGACCGTGGACGGGAAGAAGCAGTATGTTTACGGTATCGACCGCATGACGGGAAAGGTCGTGCACCACATCCTGCTCTTTGAAAATGCGAATCCAGAAGGTCTCGGCAACCCACTGAATAACTATGCCGCGCCATCGCCCGTGCTTGAGGCGGATGCACTTTATGTCCACTTCGGCACCTACGGCACGGCGCGGATCGATCCCCAGACTGGCAAGACTGTTTGGCAACGCCGCGATATCAACGTGAACCACTATCGCGGCCCAGGCTCATCGCCTGCGATTCATGGCGATCTGATTTTTTTGACCTTCGATGGCATCAACGAACAATTCGTCACCGCATTGAACAAAAAGACTGGCGAAACGGTATGGAAGACGGGTCGCACAACGGATTATGGCGACCTCGACAAGGAAGGCAAACCGACTCGAGATGGCGACATGCGGAAGGCTTACCACACGCCGAGCGTTTTTAACTTGGGAGGCATTGAAACACTAGTGTCCGTGGGCTCGCGGGCGGCTTTTGGTTACGACGCCATGACGGGCAAAGAACTCTGGACCGTGCGGCACGGCGGCTTCAATGCGGCAATTCGCCCGCTCGTTCACAAGGAAGTGCTCATCTTAAACACTGGCTCCGAGCGCTCTCACACGCTTGGCATCCGCATTGATGACAAAATGAAAGGCGACATTACCGAGAGCCACACGCTGTGGGATCGTGAGAAGCGCAATGCCAGTGAGTCCTGCCCTGTTCTAGCCGGTGGGTTGCTTTTCCAGATCACGCGTGGCGGTATCGTTACCTGCATGAATCCTGAAACGGGCGTTGATGTCTGGGAAGACCGCATTGCAGGGCAACATCTGCCATCGCCTATTGTGGCGGGAGACCGCCTTTATTTCTGCAATGACCGGGGAGACGTGAACGTGGTCAAGGCTGCGGATAAATTTGAAATTTTGGCGACCAACAAACTACCGGACGCGATGACTTCATCTCCGGCCGTAGCGGACGGAGCTATTTTCATCCGCACGAAGAAGCAACTTTTCAAAATTGCGACCAAATAACCACAAGTTGCCCATGCAATGTGAATACATCGCTCGTTGAGCCAAGTTGTTGTCAACTTGGGAGTTGGAAAAATCTTGTGGCTTGAATTGCGTGCCTGAGAAACTTCTACCCAAGACCACAAACCTTTCGCCAACTGCTCCCAGCTGTGTTATACATACTCTCCTATGGCTACGACTCCGACACGTAAAACACGTTTTTCCCGCCGCGTTCCTGATCATGTAACTGACGAACTGGTAAATGTCCTCGGTAACGGTGACACTCTCGAGTTCAACCAGCTTTTCAAACTGGTCTATGACAACCTGAAGTTGAAAAATGCAGTTAGCGGGGGAGAAGAAATGCTTCGTTTACGCTCGTACGAAAAGCTTCAGGGTCTCGTTAGCCGCGGACTTTGTGCAAAGGTTGGAAAAACCTACCGTGGCCTTCCAGGTCTGCGCGAGTCCCATCAGGCCACTATCGCTGCCCGCACGGCGGCTGTGGCTGCCCGCTGATCACCTCCTTTCAATTGAAATGCACGGACCGTTTCCTTCTTGGAAACGGTCCTTTGTATTTTGAGTGGGTCGTTTCGGGATTTGACGCTCTATCCGGCCTCGGCTACTCATCCTCACCTTACACACGAACGAGCCATGCTTGAAACTTACCTGCCCGTCCTGCTCCAGATAGTCATTGCCAGCGGCTTTGCTGGGGTGACGCTTTTGATTTCTGTCTTGGTAGGCAGGTCAGCCAAGCGCAACAAAGTGAAGGATAGTGTCTATGAGTGCGGGATGCTGCCGCTTCAGGACAGCCAGCCACGCTTCAGTGTGAAGTTTTACATCGTGGCGATGCTCTTCGTGCTTTTTGATATTGAAGTCGTGTTCCTCTACCCTTGGTCTGTCATTTACAAGGACTACCTCGCTGCCCATGGCTCGGGCATATTTTTCGCCGCCCTATGTTTCGTGAGCATCCTTGGTGTGGCTTTCGCTTACGCTTGGCGTAAAGGTGTTCTGAACTGGAAAAATTAATCTATCCGTCCAGCGGATACATTGAAGCACTTACTCCCAATGATCGCTTACCTGAGCCTGTATAAGCTCAAATCCGAAGTCACTGAGGAGAAGTTGGAGTACATGATGTCCCAGACGCGGGTGCAACTTCTGCGCGTGCCCGAAGTCCTGACGGTAAAAACAGGAAAGAGGGTAAATCCTAACGATCCCTTCCCCTGGTTTGTGTATCTCGAAGTCGAAAGCATGGACAAGCTATTCATTTGTCAGGACGATCCAAACTACATTAAGTTCCGCGAAGAAGTGGTGAAACCCAACATCGCTGAACAAGATGCTACCGCCTTTGAAATGGAGCCGCAGAAAAACGTAAAGTACTCCTGAATGGCAGACAGGCGTCTGCCTTTAAACCAAAACTCATCGAGTGGCACCCTGGGTGCGGGATCACTTTGCCTCAGCCTTGAGCTTGGCCTTTTCTTCGAGCTTTTTGCGGAACTTGATCACCTTAGGGCTGACGACGACGCGGCAATAACCGGCGAAGGGGTTGTTGGCGAAGTAGTCCTGGTGGTAATCTTCGGCTGGGTAAAATTTCTTCAGCGGCACGATTTCCGTCACGATCTTCCCTGGGGCATCCTTCGCTGCTTCAGCCATGGACGTTTCAGCGATCTTTTTTTGCTCCTCGCTGGTGTACATGATGGTGGAGCGATACTGGGTCCCTTCGTCATTGCCCTGGCGGTTCAAGGTGGTGGGGTCATGTGCGAGCCAGAAGAGATCAATGATGTCTTTGTAAGTGATGATCGTGGGATCGTACTGGATCTCGATGACCTCGGCGTGTCCTGTGTCGCCATTGCAGACCTGCTTGTAAGTCGGATTATCGACTGTGCCTCCGGCGTAGCCGCTGATGACCTTGTTCACGCCTTTGAGCATCTTGTATTGGGCCTCCACGCACCAGAAACAGCCGCCACCGATGATGGCGGACTCCGTTTTGCCCGAGGGGGCGGGATCAGCAGCAGTGGCGGAGGTGGCGAGGAGGGACATGGCGGCGAGGGTGGCAAAGAGGGATTTCATGGTCGCAGGGGATGCAGAGTTTTGGCGACGACACAACCGTTACGTCAGCCGTCATCCTTTCAGACGAAAGAGGATTCGTGGAGTGGGAGCGAGATCAGTGAAGTCTATTCCAGCGAAAATGCGGGAGTATTTCTTTGGTCACTACATTTGTAGTTGTGATTTCACGACAAATGTAGTGAACTTGTGAAAATTCAGAAAAAGCACGCCCATGCCCACACCCGACATATCCGAATCCGAATGGTCCGTCATGGAAGCGCTGTGGGAGCGTGCTCCGCAGACCGCGTCCGAAGTCACGAAGACCCTGCGCCCGACAATGAGCTGGGCGGAAAACACCGTGCGCACGCTGCTGACGCGGCTCGTGGATAAAGGTGCTCTGAAAACTGCCGAGAACGAAAGTGGCACCCGCACCTATGTCCCTGCCGTGAAGCGCGAGGCCTGCGTGCGGGCGGAGAGCGATTCCTTCCTCCAGCGCATCTTCGGCGGTGCCGCAAAGCCGCTGCTCGTCCACTTCGCCCAGAACAGCAAGCTCACGCCCGAAGAGGTGCAGGAGCTGAAAAAGCTGCTCGATCAGTCCCTGACCAAATAACCAACCATGACCACCCTCGATCTCGTCTTTGGCTGGCTGTTTCAGGGCAGTTTCCGTGCCTCGCTGCTCACCGTAGCGGTGCTTTTGATCCAAAGAATGCTGCGCAGGCAGCTCTCCGCACGCTGGCATTACGCACTCTGGCTGCCAGTGCTCGTCGTGCTGCTCATGCCAGCGCTGGTGGAGAGTCGCTGGAGTGCGGAGAGCTTCATCGTCGTGCCTGAGCCGACACGGCAGGTGCTGCCAGACATGCCTGTGCAGTCTCTTCCTGCGAGTTCCACGCCCGTGAACATCGTGCCTGAGCCGATGATCAAGCTCGGCTGGCATCACGTCTGGTTGATCGGGGCGCTGGGGCTCTTGACCACGGGGATCGCTTCCTTCGCGCTGACTTTGCGCAGATTCCGAAAGGGTGCCTGCGATGCCGATGCGGCCCTGCACTCAGACATCGCGCGACTGGCGAGTGAGATCGGGCTCAGCCGCCTGCCTCGCGTGTGGATCTCCAGCGCCATTTCCAGCCCCGCCGTGGCAGGTTTGTTCCGCCCCGTTTTGCTCCTGCCTGCTGGCTTTCGAGAAGCCTTCTCCTCGCGTGAAGCGCAGCTCGTTTTGAAACACGAACTCATGCACTTGAAGCGTGGCGATCTGCTGATGAATGCCCTGCTCTGCCTGCTGATGGCGCTGCATTGGTTTAATCCGCTGCTCTGGCTGGCCTTTTACAAAGCACGCATCGACCGCGAGGCAGCCTGTGATGCGGATGTGCTCCGCCATGACTCACCCGGCGAGCGTGCCGAATACGGCCACGCCCTGCTGAAAGCCCAGTCCGCCTTCTGCCCGCGTGGCTGGAGCCTCGGTTTCGTCGGCATCTTCGAGCGCGGTGCAGGTCTGCGGGCGCGGATCGAGTCCATCGCTGAAGCACGCCACACACCCGGCAGCATGGCGGCGCTCACCCTCGGGATCATGCTCGTCATGACCTTCCTTGGCATCACCCGGGCACAGGTGGCCGATGGAAAGCAGGCCAAGGAAGAGTTTGTCAGCCTTGAAATCATGATCGCAGAAATTTCCGGGCAGGCGGGCGACTTCACTGGGCAGATTCAAAAAATCCTGGCTAGCCGAGAACAAATTCAGGTGCTCTCGGCGGCTGATGAAAAGGAATTGCGCAGGCAGATGGCCACGAGTCGAGATTCCAAAATCACCTCGTATCCCCGTATCCTTACCCGCCTGGGCCATGAGGCATCCATCCGCAGCGTGGTGAATCAGCCCGTGCCTGATGAAAAGCAAAAATCAGGCTTTAGCTACCTGCCCATTGGTCTCAGCTTGAATCTCCTGCCGACCAAGTCAGGAGACAAAATGCGGCTCAAGTTTGACCTCACGGATTCGCACACGACCGGCGAGGAACAGACACCGAAGGGTCCGATGCCCATCGTGAAGAGCTATCGGAATCAATCCTCCGTCAAACTGGAAGACGGTTTCGTGCTCGTCCTCTGGAATCACGAGGAACGAAGGCTCTACACGGTCCGACAGGGCTTAGTCAGCGATTCTGATAAGCTCGGCGCAAACGGCCTCGCACTCATCAGTGACGCTGAAACGAAGGCCAAAGAGCTGCGACGTGCCGCCCCTCAGCAGTATGACTTTGTTCGAGCCAATCTCGGAGATGTCCTCCGATACATCGCCACGGATGCCGGGATTCCCTTTATTGCCTTGCCTGATGATCAGCCTATCACCCGGAAAGCGATCACGTTTAGTCTCCGCTCCAGCCCATTCGAGGTTCTCGAGACGCTCTGTCGGACGCATGGCCTGATTCTACATCTGGATCAGGACGTTTGGCAGTTCCGGTTGGCCAGTGGAAATGAAGCTGGCTCACTCCCTCATAAGAGTGAGCCAAGCCCATCCAGCCTGATCCAGAAGAAGCTCCAAACCATCGTCCTGCCCCAAGTGCAGTTCAGCGAAGCGACTCTGGAGGAAGCGATCGAATTCTTCCGCGTGAAGTCACGAGCCCTCGACACCAGCGAGCCCGAGGTCAGCAAACGCGGTGTGAACATCGTTTTAAAGGACGGCTTCGTAGGCACAATCAACCTCGACCTCAAGCAAGTGCCACTGGTGGAAGCGCTGAAATACACCGCCAGCCTCGCTGGGCTAGAACTCCAGATCGGAGACAACGCCGTCATCCTGCACAAGGCATCCGACAACAAGGCCGCCAAGTCAGAACTAACCTCACAGGGCAAGGCAGTGGAGAATGCAAAGAAGTACAAGTTGCCTCAGGTGCACTACTCGAAAGCCACGCTGGAGGAGGCTGTGGAGTTTCTGCGCGCTAACTACCGTGATCGAGAGGAGGCGCCGACCCCATGGATCAACCTCATCCTCAAACCCGGCGGTAATCCCAAGACTCAAATCACGCTCAATCTGAAAGACGTCTCTTTATGGGAAGCTGTGCGCTACATCGCCGAGTTGTCGAACCACAGCGTCTCGGCAGACGATCACTCCATCATCCTCACGCCGCGCTAATTCCTGCTTGGCAGCGCAGTGACCTCGGGCACTCTGGCGGATGCCCACTCCACCTGACCTCCTCGAAAAACTCCGCCAAGATGCCTGGGTCGGGGATGCGGTGCTGGAGCTTTATGTGCGCTCCTGGGTGCTGCGGCATCACGGCAAGGTGGATGCGGAGATGAAGACGCGCTTCACCTGCAATCAGTTCCTGAACTGCTGCGGCAATCCGACGAAGGTCGAGGCGGATATCGGAGTCATTTATCAGCGTGAGGGACTTGAGGCGGCCTTCGCCTGGATTCGCGAGCATCTGGAGCCTCTGTTTGTGAAACAGGAGGCGAAGCGCGGGCCACGGAAACACTGAAGTAGCGTCCAGCGCCATAACATGGCCGTAATGGGCGCTTGATTCTAAAAACTAGAAAGCGTTCGTTTCCGCCTCCCCCGAATGGCTGCTTTTCACCTCTCTGATTTCCTCTCCCAGGCCTCCCTGCTTTTCTCAGGCAGAGCTTTCCTGGTGACCGATGACAAGTCGCTCACCTTTGGTGAGGCAGCAGCCCTCGTGCACAGAGTGGCTTCGGGCTTCGTTAAGCTAGGCGTCAATCTGGGCGACCGGGTGCTGATCGTGTCTGAAAACCGCCTCGAATTACCCATCGCCACCCTGGCGGCGACTCGGGCAGGGGCGGTCTTCTCGGTTCTGACCTCGCAGATCACGGCGGAGTCCTTCCAGCGCATCGTCGGCCAGTGCGAGCCCGCTTTGGTCCTGCTGGAGGCAAAACGAGCCGACCTGCACCCCCTCTGCGGCTCGGCGAAAGTCGTGTCGCTCGATGAAGACTTCGCCGAGTTGGGTGAAACGGAAGCCATCGAGCTGCCGAAACCCGGTGGCGGAGATGCCCTGGCCTTCCTCGTTTTCACCTCCGGCTCCACCGGGATGCCACGCGGCGTCATGCTGAGCCATGCGAATGTGGAGTTTGTCACGCGGGCGATCATGGCGCGGCTTCAGTATCGGGAGACAGACCGCATCGGCGTCTTCCTGCCGCTGTCCTTCGACTACGGCTTCTACCAGATCTTTTACGCCCTCATGACCGGTGCGGCGCTCTACATCGGCAGGCCCGAGATGTCCGGTCCAGAGCTGCCACGCATCCTCGCGCGGCATGAGATCAGCGTGCTGCCCGGCGTGCCCACGCTCTTTGCCGGACTGATCAAGATGCAGTCCTGGCGTCCCGTGCCGCTGCCGCATCTGCGTGCGCTGACAAACACGGGCGATCACCTGCCGCTGCCGCACATCCGCCAGCTCCAGCAGCTTTTCCCCCAAGCGCGGGTCTTTCCGATGTATGGCCTCACGGAGTGCAAACGCGTCTCCATCCTGCTGCCAGAGGAGATCAACGCGCATGAAAACAGCGTCGGTCGCGCGCTCGCTGGCACGGAAGTCTGGACCGAGTCGCCAGAGGGCCAAAGATTGCCGCCGGGCGAGGTCGGGGAGTTCATCGTCAGTGGGCCAAACGTCGGCCTCGGCTACTGGCGCGCACCTGAGGAGACGGCGAAGCGCTACCGCAGCCTGCCGGACGGCAAACGTCTGCTCGTGACCGGCGACTTCGGTGCCGTGGATGCCGAGGGCTTCCTGCATTTCCACGCACGCAGCGACTTCATGATCAAGCACAAGGGTCACCGCATGAGCCCGGTGGAGATCGAGGAAGCTGCCTGCCGCCTGCCGCAGATCGTCGCAGCCGGCTGCATCAAAGACGAAGCGCAGGACAAGCTGTGCCTCTTCCTCTCCACCCAGGGCGAGCGCCTGGAAGACGCCGCGCTGCTCGCCGATTTGGCGCTGCACCTGGAGCGCTCCAAAGTCCCTGACCGCCTGATTTACCTCGACGATTTGCCGCGCACAGCGAACCAGAAGGTGGATCGCAAAGCCCTCCGTGCGCTTCTTTTTCCAACCGCATGAATGCCTCGCTCGCCCAGGACCTGGCCACGCGCCATGGCACTCCCTTTTACGCCTACGACCTCGCCGAGGTGAGCGCTCGGGCAGCCGATCTCACCGCAGCGCTGCCTGAGGGAGCGTCCGTGTGTTACTCGTTCAAAGCCAACCCCATGCCTGCCATCGCTCGTCGTGTGCGAGAGTGCGGAGGGCGGGCTGAAATCACGTCCGAGGGCGAACTCGCCGCCGCTTTGGCCGCCGGGTTTACGGGAGATCAAATGCTCTTCGGCGGGCCTGGCAAAACCGCGCATGAACTCGATGCCGCCCTCGCCGCCGGGGTGCGCCTTTTCTCCAGCGAGAGCTTCCGCGATCTCGCCACTCTTTCCGAAGCCTGCGCCCGTCATGGCTGCGAAGTCGGGGTGCTCCTGCGGGTGAACCCGGAAGAGGCCCCAGACGCCCGGCTGGCCATGACCGGCGTCGAGAGCCAGTTCGGCTTTGCCGAGCCGCTGCTGCTGGACCCGGCAGCGCGAGCCAAGGTCCTGCTCCCAGGGCTGCGCTTCGCGGGTATCCACATCTACTTTGGCACCCAGGTAGCCGGGGTCGAGGCGCTCACGACGAATACCCGCCGCGCGCTGGCTTGTGCGGAGCGGATCGAGTCAGCGCTGGGTCTGGAATGCCGGATCATCAACGCAGGCGGCGGCTTCCCCTGGCCGTATGCGAACGATCACTCGCCCATCGCTCTCGATGGACTGCGGCAGGCTTTAACCGAGCTTTGGCAAAGCACACCGGCGGCGGCGCGCGGTGCCGAACTCTGGTTTGAGTCCGGGCGTTGGCTCTGCGCCAGCAGCGGCTGGCTGGTCGCCCAGGTGCTGGAGCTGAAGCTCTTCCCCACGCGCACCTTTGTCATCCTCGACACCGGCATCCACCATCTCGGCGGCATGGCCGGGCTCGGGCGTGTGCCACGCGGAGCCGTGACGCTGAAAAATCTCAGCCGCGAGGTCCCTGCGGAGCCACCCATGG
>JAGKWZ010000287.1 GCA_021151605.1 Verrucomicrobiaceae bacterium | reverse complement strand
ACTTCGATGCCTTCGACGCCGGGCTCGCCGGGATCTTGGACGCCGTTACGATTCAGATCCTGGAAGACAAAGTCACCGAGCGTGGCAGGCACGGACTCGATGAAGTCATTGCCATTGTCCGTCTCGCCAGCCTTGGCATTCACGGCGATGCGATTGTCTGTTGTGCTGGTGTTGGGCGAATCGGCAGGGCTGCCGGGGAGATCGACGGTGGAGTCTTCATCGGTCACGGTGAGGTAGCCTGTGGGCTGAGTTTCGATCACCACATACTGGCCTGGATCAAGATCCACAAAGGTGTATGCGCCGCTGGCATTCGTAGTCACAGGAGCGCCGACGAGCACGCCATCGGTAGGGTCGCCGTCGCCGTTTGGATCGGTGTAGAGCGTGATGACAGCACCTGGGATCGCGGTGTCGGCATCGCCATCACCATCGGTGTCGTTCATGACACGGCCAGCGATGATGCTTGGCTCTTCTTCCACGAAGTTCTGGCCGCTGGTTTCCGCACCGGCAGTGACGGAGATCGGGCGAATGGAATCTGGATCGCCGCCATCGACATCACTGAGGCTGTTGAAGCCTGTGGGCTGGGTTTCAACCACACCATAAGTGCCGGGTGGCAGATTGGTGAATTCATAGCTGCCGTCTGGCAGTGTGGTGGTGGTGATGGGCTGCACGCCGACCGTGAGAGGATCGCCATCGACAGGGTTACCACTGCTATCAACGAGTGTCAGTGTGACGGCTGGGATCGGTGTGTCACCAGTGTTGTTATTGTCGGTGTCGGCGAGAACGGAACCGCTGATGATACCGGGTTCTTCCTCGATGAAATTCACTCCGGTCACGGTCGCGCCAGGGTTGACGGTGATGGGGCGGACCTGGCTTGGATTGCCACCATCGCTGTCACTGACGTTCAGGTAGCCTGGAGGCTGAGTTTCTGTGACACCGTAGATGCCTGGAGGGATGTTGGTGAATTCGTAGCTGCCGTCTGGTTGTGTGGTGGCCGTGATGGGCTGCACGCCGGGCGTGATTGGATCACCATCGACTGGATTGCCCGCGCTATCGACGAGAGTCAATGTGACGGCAGGGATCGGATCATCGCCATCATTGTCATTGTCGGTGTCAGCCGTGACGGAACCCCTGATCGTGCCGGGCAGTTCTTCGACGAAGTCATTGCCGCTGTCGGTCTCCGCCGCAGCGACAGAGACAGGGATGCGGTTGTCAGTGGTGCTTGGATTGGCAAGGTCATCCCCTGGGGCGGTCGTGTCTCCATCGGTGACAGTCAGGTAGCCTGCGGGCTGCGTTTCAACGACGACATAGTTGCCCGGAGGAACATTGGTGAAAGTGTAGCTGCCACTCGGTGCGGTAGTCACGGGAAGACCGAAAGGTGCACCATCAGCGGGGTTGCCATCGCCGTTTGGATCGGTGAAGAGGGTGAGGGTCACACTGCCGATGCCGATGTCGCCATCGTCGTCGTTGTTGGTGTCGTTCAGCACATTGCCGCTGATGATGGCTGGCTGTTCTTCCACGAAATTGTTGCCGCTGCTGGTCGCGCCACCCGCCACTGTGATGGGGCGGATTTCACTTGGATCACCACCGTCAGTGTCATTGACATTGAGGTAGCCTGAAGGCTGAGTTTCTTTGACACCATAAGTGCCGGGAGGGACGTTGGTGAAGGTGTAGCTGCCGTTAGGAACGGTGGTCGTGGTGATCGGCTGAACGCCGGGAGTAACAGTGTCTCCATCGACTGGATTGCCTGCGCTATCGACGAGGGTGAGAATGACGCCGCCGATGCCGGTGTCGCCTGTGTTGTTGTTGTCGGTGTCAGCGAGCACGCTGCCGCTGATGGTCGCGGGCTGTTCTTCGATGAAGTCATTTCCATTGTCTGTTTCGCCAGCGGCAACGGTGACTGGGATGCGGTTGTCGGTGGTGCTTGGATTGGCGAGGTCATCTCCTGGCGTGGTGGTGTCGCCATCGGTGACGGTCAGGTAGCCGGAGGGCTGCGTCTGAACGACGACATAGTTGCCCGGAGGCACATTGGTGAAGGAATAATTGCCAGGGCCGGACGTGGTGGCGGGTGCACCAAAGGCAGCGCCATCGCTCGGATCACCATCACTATTTGGATCGGTGAAAAGAGTCACGGTGACACCAGGCAGGCCGACATCACCTGAATTGTTGTTATCCGTATCGACGAGAACGGAACCGCTGATGGTGGTTGGCTGTTCCTCGACGAAGTTTCTTCCGCTCACCGTGCCGCCAGCGACCACGTTGATGGGGCGGATTTCACTTGGGTTGCCGCCATCGACATCACTGACGTCGATATAGCCGCTGGGCTGAGTTTCAAGCACCCCATAAGTGCCGGGGGGGACATTGGTGAAGGTGTAGCTGCCATTGAGTGCAGTCGTCGTAGTGATGGGCTGCACACCTGGTGTGATGGTGTCGCCATCGACAGGATTGCCAGCGCTATCGACGAGGGTGAGTGTCACGCTGGCGATGCCGGTGTCACCTGTGTTGTCGTTGTTGGTGTCGGCATAAACAAAGCCGGTGATCGTGCCAGGCTGCTCTTCGACGAAGTCATTGCCAGTGTCGTTCTCATTGGAGGTGAGGGTGACTGGAATGCGGTTGTCGGTGGTGCTTGGGTTGGCGAGGTCGTCACCCGGAGTTGTGGTGTCGCCATCCGTGACGGTGTTGTAGCCGCTGGGCTGGGTTTCGACGACGACATAATTGCCTGGAGGCAGATTGGTGAAGCTGTAGTCACCGGTGCCGTTGGTGGTCGTGGGGGAGCCGACCTGAGCGCCGTCGGCTGGATTGCCGTCGCCGTTTGGATCGGTGAAGAGAGTGACGCTGACACCGGAGATGCCGGTGTCTCCGGTATTGTCATTGTTGGTGTCTGCAAGCACGCGGCCTGAGATGCTGCTTGGCTGGGTGAAGCCTGCATCGATAGAGTTATCCGTGGCTCCGGCTGCGACGGTGATGACGCCTGTGCGTCCGGTGCTGGGATTAATGTCGCTATCAAGGAGGTCACTACCCTGATTTTGCGGTGAAACGCCGTAACCTGAAGGTGTGGCGAAATGAACGATGTAGCTGCCGGCTGGAACGGTGAAGGAGTACGCGCCAGCACCGTTCGTCGTGGTCGTCGTGGGCTGGATGCCTGCGAGTGAGAGGTTGCTGTCGATGTCGTTGCCACTGGAATCCTTGAGCGTGACGATCACACCTGAGATGCCGAGTTCACCGCCATCCTGAACACCGTCGAGATCGGTGTCAGCAAACACGAAGTTGCCGATGACCGCGTTGTTTTGAACTTCAAAGGTGACAGTGGGACTGCGGAAGGTGATGCCGTCATCCACATTCGCATTGTTCACGATTGTGCCGCCCGAGGGATAGGCGGGAATGACGCCGTCGAAGGTGTAAACGTATTCACTGAACGGAGGAATGGCGACTGGCACATACAGGCCAGCACCGTCCAAAGGAAACGGCGTGCCTGAGCCATCGTCAGGAACAGGAGTGGCGGCATTGGTGCCGAGCTTGCCGAGAGTCGAACCTGGGACGTAGTTCAGCGCAGGTGGGAAGGTATCGCTCACATGCATGGCGCTGGCGGCCAGGGGCAAGGAACCCGCGTTGCGAACGATGATTGAGTAACGAACGGTGTCACCCACGTCGTAGAGACCGTTGTTATTGATGTCGTTTTGTAGGGCGACGGATTTACCTGAGGAGAATGGCACACCATTGATGACCGTGGTGCCCAGGTCGAGCGATGGTGCTCCAGTTGGCGCTGTGTTTGGATCTTCACCCCAGGCGGCGGCAATGACGGCATCACTGCCATCGCAAACCCAGAGCTTCATGGCTGTCTGGTCACCATCGGGGTCATAAATACGTTCGCTGTCGAGTGGAGCAATAGTACGCACCTCATCATACGGTACGCCATTGGTGTCCGTGAAGCCGCCGCCATTGTTATTGAAGTCCACGCAGACTTGGACCGTCGCGGTTGAAGTGGGGTTGGTCGGATGATCGACCGTGACCCAGACAGGGGAGACGTTTGCTCCTGGACTGGCAGCGGAATTCGGATCGCGACCTGGAGCCCAGGCTGTGGAGATGATCTGATTGGAGACCAACGTGGACGGGATCAAGGTGTAGCCCCAGTCCCACGTGGAAGAGTTCGCGAGGTCAGCACTGATCGAGGCGGTGGCGATGAAGGGCTGTCCACCGCTGGAAACGAAGCGTTGGCCGCTAAGATTTGGAGAGGTGACAGACACCGCGCTGTTCGCGGGGATGTTCAAGGCGGTCTGTGCCACGGGGCCTTGCGTGAACCAGTTCACCGTGATGGCGGAGTTGTTCGGGTTGTGCACGTGAATCTGGGTCTCGCCCGCATTGGGAGTTCCTACAGGGCCAAGGTAACTGTCCGAATACTGATCCAGATGAGGCAGGTAATACCAGTCCGCTTCGTAGGTGGCGCATTTGTCGGCGCTGTAGAGAACGACGGACACAGGCTTGCTGGAGACGATGGTGGCATTCAAAAGAAGGCCGCCGTCGACGAAGTAGGACTGGCCTCGGTTGATGGTCACCGTCGTTTCGGCGCTGCCGCTCGCGTCGGCATCGATGTTGATCTGCGTGTTGTCTTGGGAAGCCTGAATCGTGGCCGCCGTGTATTCGAAACGGTTGTTTCCTGCGTTGTTGCCGAGAATGATGTAATCCTCACCGACAGGCAGTTTGAAGTTCGTGCCCCAGGCAGCGGTGGGATACACCTCGGTGGCACCCGCCATGAGCGTCTCAGATGCGGTGGCCCAGCCTGAGCGAGTCATCGAAAGCGCTCCAGATGTCACCAACCGGTCACCGCCGTCATAGTCCACCACGGACTGCCGTGTGGTCGTGACCACATTGTTGTTGATCGTCACCACGTCACCACGGTCGAGAATGTCCGTCGGGTGTCCGGGTGCCGTTCCGTTGGACGTATTGCCGTCTCCCCAGATCTGTGTGCTTGTCTGGGTCTTGATGTTGGCGATGGGTTCGTAGCCGTCTTCCCAATGGTCGAACACGATCACAGTGCCGTCTTCACCGACAACGAAGGATGTGAAGCTACGAATGGGAGAGACGGGCACTGAAGAGCCGCCGCAAGTGCCATTGTAGGCGTTCAGCGATGCGGTGAGAATGTCGTCTTCATCAAAGGGGATGAAGTATTCTTCCACCACAGCAGGAGCAGCGGTGACCGTGGAGACAACTCCAAAGCTGATCATGGCTGCCAAGCTTGCAGCGATGAGTCGGCTCAGAAGTCTGAATCGGAGGTTGAGGGCGGGCAGTTTCATGGGGATCGATAGCGTCTGTTTTTTGAGAAACGGGTGGGGTCAGCGTGGTGTGCGCTGTGCGAGGGATGGGCGTAAGCGCTGACCGGAGAGTTCGAAGGGCAGTCGAATTTCGGAATTCGGTGAGAGACCGCTTTTCAGCAGGACCTCACTGCCGGCATGAGAGGCGGCAGCGAATCGCGCTGGGATGTGCAGGACGACCTCAATGGCGTTGCGTTCATCTGCGGCGCTGATGGTTGCAGTGACTCCGGCCTCAAGAAGGGATGTTGGAAGTTCCACCGATGGATGAAGCGCCTTGCTCGCATCACGAGGGCGTATGGAGATCGTGTATTGCTGAGGCTGCTCCAGAGTGACTGGTGGAAGCACCACACGCAGGGGCGTCACGATGACAGGTGAGCGCACATGGGCCGAGACGGGCAATTCCAGTGCCGGAATCTTCCAAGGCTCAGATGTACCAGTCCAGGAAACAGGCACATGCAGGGTGCCTAGATAGCCGCCGATAGGTAGCGCTGTGGTTTGCTGAAAGGCGACGGCTTTTTTCTCTGCATTCGTCCAGCCTGCGGTGAAGCCATCCATCTTCAAATCCAATGAAACCAAGGCGAAGCCAGGATTAACTTCGAGGGCCTTCAATTCACCAGTGCTGACCGTTCCTTCTGGGATGTCTTTGAGTTCGATCCGCTCGGCCTGCTTCAGTGCAGTCACGGATTCGCCTTTGAATGTCACCTTTGTCTGGCCAGATGAGGCATTGCTCAGGAATTGCAGTTCACTTTGCCATTCCCCTGGGAGGTTTGGACTGAGGACTTCAACCGTCCATGAAAGGGTCTGCTTTGGCTGAACTTCCAAAGGCAGCTTCGTCTGTGCGCGCCAGCCGTGGGGCAATGGAGTGTCGGTCAGCTTCAGAACACTGGTGCCTGGATTCGAGATTTCAATCGTTCGGCTCAGGCTGCCTGCAGCGGGTGTCCTGCCGAAATGGATCTCGGACGGTGTGACCACGAGCTGGGGTTCTTGGCTACGATGTACACCCAGATGACGAGCCAAGGCTTGGAAATACGCTCCTGAATCCTCAGAGACTCCAAGCTCAGCTGCCTGTGGGAACCACATCTGAGGGAAGCCCTTCAAGCCTCTCGATTCTTTACTCCGCACGGCCAGGCGACCATGCTCGATGATGCGATGTCTCGCCGGGCGTAAATTTTCAGGAGCAAACCACTGCTTCACCAGCGCGGGCGAGGCAAACTTGCCAGCCGCCTTCTGAATGTCCTCCGCCGTAAGTTTGATGGCGCCGCTCAGCAGCGAATCCACCACTTGATCATGCAACGTTGGATTTGCTGCCCACAAAGCCAGCATGGCAGATTGTGCTTCTGCCATCGTGGTCTGCGTTGCCACGGGGATAAAGAAAACAGCCACTTCTTTGACTGACAGTTCGCTCACCACTTCCCGCAGTTGCTTGATCAATCTCAGGCAGTGAGGGCAGGCGTAGTTCATCAGCACGACCACTTCCTGGTGTGCATCAAGATGACCGATCCGTGGCAGCGACTTCGTTTCGAAAGTAAACTCACCGTTGAGCAGACTGAGTTCATGAGAAGCCACCCGCCTGACCAAGTGACTGCTTTCCACCATCTGAGGCGCGGTCGTTTTTGAAGCTGGCGAACCAGCCAGAGTGAACATGCAAAGTGCGGCGAAGACGCCCGCCAGACCAGCACCGATCAGCTCTCTTTGAGTCAAGCGAACGACTCGAACGATGAGGAGCACCAGTGCGAGTCCCAGAAAATGAGCTGTGTTGCACCAGAAGCACCAGAACTCGATCACCAAGCCTTGAATGATCACAAGATAGACTGCTGCAACGACCACAGCCCCTGCCAGAGCAGATAGGCTGGCACGGCCGATCTGGCTGCTTCTAAAGCAATAAGCTAAAGCGAGGGCGATGTGCGCTCCAAGTCCAAGGATGGCGAGTGGAATGCCTAGAAAACTAGCGAATTTCGAATCAACGACAGAATGGCAATCCTCCAGGCAGGCGTTGAGTCCACTATGGCCTAAAGAGCTGACGATCAATTGTATATCTAGCGCAGCGAGCAGCGAAACCAAGATGGCCACCGCCAGATGACTAACCTTGCAATATCCTAGAACAGCATCGCTGGGACGCTTTTCGGATTGGAACTTGGATGTTCCAACTGGTTCGGGATTGTCTGGAATAGATAACAC
>JAGKWZ010000286.1 GCA_021151605.1 Verrucomicrobiaceae bacterium | reverse complement strand
GCGGGGCGATCGGCAAGGAGGCGATGGCGCTGAAGGAGGTGCTCATTCCGGTGCTGGCGCATGTGGAGGCGTACATTGATTTCCCGGAGGAGGACATCTCCCCAGACACGGGCGCGGCGCTGGTGGCGCGGATGGATGAGGTCATGCTGCGGGTGCGTCGGCTGATCGACACGGGGGAGCAGGGTCGAATTCTGCGCCAGGGGGCGCGGACGGTGATCTGTGGCGAACCTAATGTGGGGAAGTCGAGCCTCTTGAATGTGCTGCTGGGCTTTGAGCGGGCCATCGTGAGCCCGACGGCGGGGACGACGCGGGATACCATCGAGGAGGTAATCCAGGTGCACGGGATTCCTTTGCGACTGGTGGATACAGCGGGGCTGCGCGCGGCGGAGTCGGCGGACGGGATCGAGCGGGTGGGCATGGAGCGGACGCGCCGTGAGCTGGAGCGGGCGGATCTGATCCTGGAGGTGGTGGATGGGTCGGTGACGCCGACGATGACGAGTCGCGTGGAGCTGCCGCCGGGGGCGGAGAGCCGGCGCATCCTGCTTTTAAACAAGGCGGATCTCGGGGTGGCCGCTGGCTGGCCGGAGGAAGCGGTGAGGATGTCCTGCCAAGCCGGATCAGGCGTGGAGGAGCTGCGGGCGGCGATCCGTGCGCTGGTGCTGCGCTCGGGTCCGCTGCTGAGCGAGCATCCGGTGGCGATCAATGCGCGGCATCAGGTCTGCTTTGAGCGGCTGGCGACGTATGTGGTGGCGGCGAAGGCGGCGCTGCAAGCTGGGCAGGCACCGGAATACATCGCCCTGGATCTGCGCGAGGCGCTGCAGGCGCTGGGCGAGGTAGTGGGCGTGGTGGATGTGGAGGAGGTGCTGGACGTGATCTTTTCCAGCTTCTGCATTGGCAAGTGATGTCACTCGAAGGTGTATTGTGGTCAGGAATGCGGGTTGTCAGGGAGGTGGGCGGTGGCTCAGACTGGCGGCTCTTATGAAAACACTCCTTTTTGGCCTCGCCCTTGGTTTGCTCGCTGGTGCCTCTGCCGTGCAGGCGGTGGATGCGGACGGGAAGCTGCGCATCATTGCCTTCGGCGCGCACCCGGATGACGCGGAATATAAGAACGCGGGCTGCGCGGTGAAGTGGGCGCGGCTGGGGCATCACGTGAAGCTGGTGTCGGTGACGAATGGGGACATCGGGCACTGGAAGGAGGCGGGCGGCCCGCTGGCGCAGCGTCGCACGGCGGAGGCAGCGGCCTGTGCAAAGAAGCTGGGCATTACCTCGCAGGTGCTGGACATCCACGACGGGGAGCTTTTGCCGACCCTGGAGAACCGGAAGCTGATCACGAAGGTGATCCGGGAATGGCAGGCGGACATCGTGATTGCTCATCGGCCCTGGGATTATCACCCGGATCATCGCTATGTCGGCGTGCTGGTGCAGGACGCGTCGTTCATGGTGACGGTGCCGTTCTTTTGCCCCGATGTGCCGCCGCTGAAGACGAACCCGGTCTTCCTCTACTCCAGCGATGGGTTTCAGAAGCCTTACCAGTTCAAGCCGGACATCGCGGTGTCGGTGGACGACTCCTTTGAGCAGAAGCTGGACGGCATCCACGAACTGACGTCGCAGGCCTATGAGGGCGGGGCGAGTGGCTCGGCCGAGTTTGTGGAAAAGCAGGTGCCACCCGCGAGCGATGAGGTCGCCCGGCGTGCCTGGCTGAAGCGCCGCTGGGGCGCTCGGCAGAGCAATGAGGCGGAGAAGTATCGCGAACTGCTGATCCAGCTCTACGGCGAGGAGCGTGGGAAGGCGGTGAAGTATGCCGAGACCTATGAGATCTGCGAATACGGCCGCCGACCAAGTGCCGCGGAAATTCGGAAGCTCTTCCCATTCTTTGATTGAGCCATGAAGACCGCCCTCCGTCGCATCCTGACTGCCAGCACCCTGCTGGCGGCTTTTTCATCCCATGCTACGGACCTGGAGGGGTGGAAATTCTGGTCGCCCCGCGCCGAGGCGACGCCGGAGCATGTCGTGAATCCAAAGGCAGGCCGCGATGGCAAGGGCGGGCTGGTGATCGAAACCGGGCCTGGGGAGCAATGGATCGGCTGCTGGGAAAAGACGCTGCCTGTCGAGGGCGGGAAGTACTACCAGTTCGAGGCTTGGAGGAAATTCCGCAATGTGCCGGAACCGCGCCGCAGCGTGGTGACGCGGGTCATTTGGCTGGATGAAAACGGGGGCCGCGTGAAGTGGGAGGAGCCCGCCACTGCGGGTTACGCGAAAGGCATGATTCCGCAAGCCGAGCCCGAGTATCCGGCGGACCTGGGAGGCGAGAAGGGCGACTGGGGTCACTTTTCCGCGACTCTCCGAGCCCCGACGGCGGCGAGGCAGGCAAAGGTGGAGCTTTACCTCCAATGGGCGGCGAATGCCCGCGTGGAGTGGTGTGATGTCACGCTCAAGCAGATACCTTCACCCGCCCCGCGTAAGGTCCGGCTGGCGACGATCCACCTCCAGCCCAAGGAGGGCAAAAACCCGGAGGACAAGCCCCCGCAGTTTGCTCCACTGATCGCCGAAGCCGCGAAGCAGAAGGCTGACCTCGTGGTGCTGCCAGAGACGCTCACCTATTACGGTACTGGCAAGCCCATGGAAGCCAGCGCCGAGACAGTGCCCGGCCCCAGCACGGCGTATTTCGGCAAACTCGCCAAGCAGCACGACCTCTATCTCGTGGTCGGGCTCGTCGAGCGCGATGGTAAGACGCTCTATAATACCGCTGCGCTGATCGGCCCCGACGGCCAGATGGTCGGCAAATACCGAAAAGTCACCCTGCCGCGTGGCGAAGTAGAGGCAGGCATCACCCCAGGGCGGGACTATCCAGTCTTCGACACGCGCTTTGGCAAGGTCGGCATGATGATTTGCTACGACGGCTTCTTTCCCGAAGTCGCCCGTGCCCTGACCGTGAAGGGGGCCGAGGTCATCGCCTGGCCCGTCTGGGGCTGCAATCCCATGCTGGCCCGTTCTCGTGCCTGTGAGAACCATGTCTATGTCGTCAGCAGCACTTACACGGATGAGAAGCAGCACCAGTGGATGATCTCTGGCATCTTTGATCACTATGGCGATGTGCTGGCGAAGGCGGATGAGTTTGGCACTATCGCCATCGCCGAGGTGGATCTGAACGACCATGCTCACTGGAACAGCCTAGGGGACTTTAAAGCTCAGATCCCTTCGCACCGGCCCGCAGCCTTGCAGGAGTAGCGAAAATACCTCCATCTCATCGGCAAGAATGGAAAGGCTAGCAGCATCGGCATCATCTTGCCATGCCCCCTGAAAGGTGGAGCTATAGCAGTTAGCCATCTTATTTGTGACACGTTTCGCAGGTTTGCTTTTTGCTCTTCATTGCAAAAGCGATAAATGACAGAAAAAGCCTTGCTGTTTTGGTAATTATATAACAAATTCGGTTCAATTCTGAATCCTGAGGTTGTGAGATAACCTCCAGAGCCACCAACAACACGCTTCCCACCAAATTTTATGGCAGATCTAACACAACCCGAACTTATGACAGTCAAGGAAACCTCGGAGTATCTCCGTATTCCTCTGCCGACAGTCTATTATCTCGTCCAGAGAGGTCAGCTTCCTGCTGTGCAGATCGGAGGACGCTGGCGCATCAAGCGCAGTCTCCTAGATCGGGATGTCCTGCGTAAGGAAGAAGAAACCGGACAACCTACAGTCATGGTAGTCGATGACGACCTTGCCCTCCAGGCTCTCTTTAAGCAATTTCTCAAAAAAGCCGGATTTGGACGACTTGTTGTCGGCACCGGAGCTGAAGCAATCGCACTCGCCAAAAAGCAGAAATTCGACTTTGTCTTCCTCGACCTAAAGTTGCCTGATGTTCCAGGAGATGAGGTCTATTCACAACTCAAGGCCCTTTATCCGGATCTCCCAATCGTGATCATCACTGGCTACCCAGACAGCGAGGTTCTTAGTAGAATCCTCAGCCATGGCCCAGTGACAGTCATCAAAAAACCACTCGAATACGAACAGCTCAACAAGGCCGTTAAGCAACTCGGCCATAAGGGCTCCGAAGCAGTTGTTTAAACGTTTTTAGGCACCATTACCCACCACACCTCGCGAGGCGCTGATGGGTATTTTCACAGGCCCCAACTTCGACCCTAGATTGGGGATGTGGAGATAGAGCGGAAACAGCCAATTTAATCACACCAGATCAAAGTTATGCTCCATACCACATGGAGAATGACTAGCAGTGCGATCCATCCTGGTGCCGACGATACTGCAATCAAATGCAGACATACCGCCAGCAAGGTCCAAATGATCTTACTCACGCTGGAACCGGTGTTTTGAATGGATGAATCGCACTGTTTCATCAGAAGTGTCGATCATTTCTTAGCCGTGAGGAGGCCCGCGACGGTTTGCTCCGTGAGACCGAAGCGACTAGCAGCACCAATCATACCCGTAAGCTTGTTCAGCGTCGTAGCATCGGGATTGAGGCCGATGAGCTTCGCGAACAGGGCCGACAATGTGAGGTTCTTCGTGTCCTCGGCGGTAAGGCCGAATTGATCGACGACGGTTTTGAGCTGTGCTTTGAAGTAGTCGGGGTCGCCGTTGAAGAAGGTCTCCTTTACATCGGTAAGAGTGCGGCTGCCTTCGACCATGCGGTCGATGGCGCGAGCGTTTCCAATGGCGTTGGTGATCTTGTCGAAGAACTGTGTTTCGCCGCCGACGATCTCGATCTTGGCGGACTTCATGGCTTCGCCAAGCACGCCGGCCTGGGCGGCAGCGATGTCTTTCTGGATGTGAATCTCGGCAAGGGCGACGGCCTTGTCTTTGTCGAGCGTGAGCTTGAATTCCTCGTGCTGACGACCGGCGTCTTCGAGGAGTTTCATGGCCTGAGCCTTCTTGGTGATGCCATCGGCTTCCGCCGCGAGCATGCCGGTGAGGCCCATCTCGGCAAACTGCTTCCACAAGCCGTGGCCGAAGCCGTCCTTGCAATTGATGTCGCGCCAGTGGCGCAGCTGCTTCTTGATCCCGCCTTCATCGGCCATGAAGCCGGTGACGCTCTCGGCCAGCATGGCTTGATCTTCGGTATGGTACAGCGGCATGGATGCACTCCTAAGCCTTGAATAACATCAAAAAACCCAATCCCGCTCATGCTGAGCTTGTCGAAGCATCATGCCCGACGGTTGCGCCAGCACCCTTCGTCCTTCGACAAGCTCAGGATGAGCTCAGGGTGAGCGGGGTGTGGGGGTGTGCGAGCCTTACGCCCCCGGCAGTTCGAGAATGCGCTTGGCGACGACGTTGAGCATGACCTCGCTCGTGCCGCCCTCGATCGAGTTGGCCTTGGTGCGCAGCCATGAACGCGCCGGTGCGCCGCCGCGTGTTTCCTCGCTTTCCCACTCCAGCGCCGTGCTGCCGCCCGCCGCCATCAGCAGCTCGTGCCGCCGCTTGTTGAGCTCGGTCCCGGCGTACTTCATCATGTTGGGCTTGGCGGGGTGCGCTTTGCCTACCTTGATCTCGTCGAGGAACTTCTCCCCGCAGGCCGCAAAGGCCAGCGCATCGATATCGAACTGGGCAAGCTCCGCGCGCAGCATCGGATCGTCGAGACCATTGCGCGTCAGCACCTTGCCGATCGTCGAAGTCTGCTCGCCGCCGCCCGCGCCAGAGATCATCTCGCGCTCGTGGCCGAGGAGGTACTTCGCCACGTCCCAGCCCCGGTTGAGCTGACCGACGATCTGGTGCTTGGGCACCACCACGTTGTCGAAGAACGTCTCGCAGAACGGCGAATTGCCGCTGATCAGCTTGATCGGCTTGGTCGTCACGCCCGGCGTCGTCATGTCGAACAGCAGGAACGAAATCCCCTGATAGACATTGGTCTTGTCGGTGCGGACGAGGCAGAAAATCCAGTCAGCCTTGTCGGCATAGCTCGTCCAGATCTTATGGCCGTTGACCACCCAGTGGTCGCCCTTATCCTCGCCGTAAGTCTGGAGCGAGACGAGGTCCGAACCCGAACCCGGCTCCGAATAGCCCTGGCACCAGCGAATCTCGCCCCGCGCAATCTGATTGAGGTAGAGTACCTTCTGCTCTTCGGTGCCGAACTTCAGCAGCGCCGGCCCGAGCATCCAGATGCCGAAGCTTGAAAGCGGCGGCCGCGCCCCTGCGCGTGCCAGCTCCTCGCGCCAGATCTTGGCTTCCGGCGGGCTCATCCCGGCGCCGCCATAGGGCTTGGGCCAATCGGGCACGGTATAGCCCTTGGCCGCGCAGACCTCCATCCAGGCTTTCTGCGCCGCGCTCTTGAACACGAAATTGCGCCCGCCCCAGCAGATGTCGTCCTCGCCCTGCACGGGCTTGCGCATCTCTTCCGGGCAGTTCGCCTCGATCCACGCGCGGATTTCCGCGCGGAAAGCTTCCAGCTCCGACATGGCTTTTGCTCCTCTCTTAATCGAGAGGTTAAGGCGACTCGCCGCGCGCTGGCAAGCGCCGATTTTGCCAAGGTTTTCCGCCAATCGCGCAGCCCCCGCATGCCGTAGCGTAAAGCCGTTCGGCATTGACGAGGAGCCGCTTGAGCCTAAGCTCGCGGCAAAATCAGAACAACGGAGAGGTTCTCATGCGATTCCACAACAAGACCGTCGTCGTCACCGGCGCCGCATCGGGCATCGGCCGCGCCACCGCGTTGCTGTTCGCCGCCGAGGGCGCGAAGGTCTATGCCGCCGATATCGACGAAGCCGGCCTCGCGCAGACCGCTGCCGAGTCCAACGGCGAGGTGCACACCGTGCGCTGCGACGTCTGCAACTGCGAGGACATCAAGGCGCTGATGGACCGCGCCGCTGCCGAAACCGGCGGGATCGACGCCGTGTTCAACAATGCGGGCGCGGGCGGCGACATGGCCAAGATCGACGAGATCGAGCCCGACGGCTGGGACCGCACGATGCACCTCCTGCTGCGCTCGGTCGCCTTCGGCATCCGCTATGCCGTGCCGCACATGATCGGCCGCCCATCTACACGAACAGGGGGCGCAGCCATCGTCAACACCTCCAGCGTCGCCGCGGTCGGCCCGGGCTACTCGCCCAACGCCTATGCCGTGGCCAAGGCGGGCGTGCTCCACCTCACCAAGACCAGCGCCGCCGATCTTGCCCGCCACCAGATCCGCGTGAACGCGGTGCAGCCCGGCTTCATCAACACCAATATCTTCACCACCTCGCTGGACATGCCCGAAGAGCTGACCGTGCAGGCCAAGGGCGCGATCCTGATGATGAGCCAGGCCGCCCAGCCCGTCGGCGACGTCGGCCGGACGGGTGCGCGAGTTGACGTGGTACATCCCGTCGGTGTCGAACGGCGTGCCCCCTTCGATCCCCGTCCCGGTGCATGCCGCGTAGTTGGTCGGGCCGAACAGCGGCGATACCGGTGCGTTCCGATCGGAGGGGCAGAGGAACAGCGGGATCGACAGGGCCACGAGCGGTTTGTTCTGCGGGGCGATGTCGCTGGGCGTCAGGCCGATGTACAGCGGGACGGTGAGATCGAGGCCGCGCAGAAGCGCTTCCTGCTCGTAGT
>JAGKWZ010000285.1 GCA_021151605.1 Verrucomicrobiaceae bacterium | reverse complement strand
CTCATTTACTCCGCCAGCCTCGGCACACAGATCGGCGCGGCCATAGGCTCCATCCTCATCGTGCTCGGCACGCTCTGGTGGGCCAGCCGGGCGATGTTCCGCAAGACGCCACACGAACTCTGGAGCGGCGACGAATCCACGACTGGCAAGGACGCCAGCCGTCCCGGCAAACTCCGCGCGGCTATGCCATGGCTGATGATCGCTATCGCCTTCGGGCTGCTCTTTGGGGCGAAGTCGGCGAAGGCACCGGAAGCCGTAGCGGGCATGTTCTTTGGCAGCGGCATGATGCTCATGATCGCCGGACTCTTGCTGGCAGGCGCGTGGATGCGCCGGGATCGCGGCGTACTGGCGCAGACGCTGGGGCAGATCGGCCTGCGAAACATCTCGCGCCGTCCCTCCCGCAGTCTCGCGGTGATCGGCATGATGGCGGGCGGCATCTTCCTGGTCACGGCGGTGAATGCCTTCCGCATGAGTGCGGGCGATGTCACGCAGCCGACCTCCGGCACGGGCGGCTTTGCCCTCATTGGAGAGTCTTCTTTGCCCATCTACGAAGACCTGAACACGAAGGCCGGCATTGAAGCTTTTGGCTTGGACGAAGAGATCATGAAAGGCGTGAAGATCGTGCCCTTCCGCGTCCGCGAAGGCGATGACGCGAGCTGCCTTAATCTCAACCGCGCTCAGAAGCCCGTGCTCGTCGGCGTGAATCCCGCACTGCTGGCCGGGCGCTTCCGCTTCACCGGCAAAGCTGGGTGGGGAGTCCTCCAGACACCCGTTTTTGACCAGGAATCCAAGCCCGCTGATGCAGACAAGGTCCTGCGTCCTGAAGAGCCAAACTTTGCCGTGGCCGACCAAGCCACCGCGATGTGGGGCCTCGGCAAGGGTGTGGGCGACTCGGTCGAGTATGCAAACGCAGCCGGAGAGACCATCCAAGTCACGCTTGGTGACCTCCTCGGAGGCTCTGTGCTCCAGGGGAAGATGATCACCAGCGAGACCGCCTTTTTGAAAGCCTACCCCGATGCCGCTGGCTATCGCTTCTTCCTCATCGACGCCCCTGCCGAGAAGGTGGACGAAGTCAGCGCCCACCTTACCCGCCAGCTTGAGCAGCGCGGGCTGGCGCTGGAACCCGCAAAGCAGCGGCTGGAGACCTTCCTTTCCGTGCAAAACACCTACATCGGCATCTTCACCGTACTCGGCGGACTCGGCGTCCTGCTCGGCACGGCCGGACTCGGCGTCCTCGTAGCCCGGCATGTGCTGGAGCGGCGTGGTGAACTCGGCCTGATGCAGGCCCTGGGCTTCCTACCTGGAGCTTTGAGAAAGCTCGTGCTCGGCGAGCATGTAGCCCTGCTCGTCACCGGCCTGCTGCTTGGCGTCATCAGTGCCCTGATCTCCGTCTGGCCCAGCGTCACCCAGGGCGGCGGAGATCTTCCCGTCGGCTTCCTCGGGGCATTGCTGGTGGGCGTGCTCGGTTTTGGCCTCCTGACCTGCTGGATTGCCGTAGCCAGCGCGGTCCGCGGCAAGCTGCTAGACTCGATTCGCCGCGAATAGGCAGGCCTGAATGTTTCCCCCTCTTTCCCATGAAACCGCTCCTCCTCGTCACCCTCGCCTTTGCCCTGACCTCCTGCACGAGCACCCTCATCAGCCACCGGATGAAGGCAGCTCAGCGCAAGTTGCTCGAAACCCACCGCCTCCAGCAGGCGGGCCAGTGGGATGAAGCACAGGCCATGTCCGTTCGTCTTGATAGCTCCGTCTCCAAATCCATCGAATCTCGGCCCATGCAGCGCGGTGCCGCCGGGACAACGGTCGACCTCAGGCTGCTGCTCGCCGCCTGGGAAAATGGCCCTTATGCCGATCTACAGGTAGCGCTGAAGAAGCACGACAAGCCCCGCGCGACCGCAGCCCTAGTATCTCTACGCCAACAATGTGCGAACTGCCACACGGTGCTCGGAAAGACGCAGATCCAGATCCCGGAGATCCAATAGCTAGGACGATAAGAATCAGGGAGCTGGAGAAAAGCTCTCGGCGGCTTTATTTACCTGCGTTTCTTTTTCCTGCCATGCAGGATGGCACGGGCTTTATCTTCCTCATCAAGAACAGTGGTGTATTTGTAGCTGAAGCCTTCGAGCTTTCTGCGCTCAATCTTCTGATTGATGAGGCGCTCAATGCTGGCGACGTAAGGCAACTCTTCGGCAGAGAATAGCGTGTAAGCATCACCTTCTTTCTTGGCGCGTCCAGTGCGCCCAATACGATGAACGTAGTCCTCAGAGTTCTCTGGGACCATGACATTGATAACGTGGGTAACACCACTGACATCGAGACCACGAGCGGCAAGATCAGTAGCGACGATGATCTCAAATTCGCCATCCCGGAAGCCTGAGAGAGCTTTCTCGCGTTCCTTTTGGCTGACATCCGAGTGCATGACAGCGACCTTATATTCGCCAGTTTGCTTGAGGGAGGAGTAGATCTGATCTGCCTGCGCCTTGGTGCGGGTGAAGATCATGAGGCTGCTGAAATGCGTCTGCTTGAGGATGGCGAGGAGTAGTTCCTCACGTTGATCACCTGCTACAGGATACATGTAGTGGCTGACGGTTTCCGCAGGAGAGAAGCGTATGCCGACTTCGACGCTAACGGGATCTTTGAGTGCAAAGTCAGCAAGGCTTTTGATCTGCTGAGGCATGGTAGCGGAGAAGAAGAGCGTCTGGCGGCTCTTCGGTGTGCGATCAATGATGCGCCGCACGTCGGGAAGGAAGCCCATGTCAAGCATGCGATCCACCTCGTCGAGGACTAGAACTTCGAGGTTGCTCATATCTGCAGTGCCATCCTGCATAAAGTCAAGCAAACGACCTGGAGTGGCGACCACAACATCGACGCCTTCTTGAAGCGCCCTGCGCTGTTTGTCATAACCAACACCGCCATAAACAGCGATCACGCGCAGGCCGGTGTGTTTGCCGTATTTTTCAAACTGCTCCACAACCTGAAGCGCAAGCTCGCGAGTAGGTTCAAGCACCAGACAGCGGAATTTTCCAGGGGCGCCGAGGCGGCTAAGCGTAGGCAAGGCAAACGCGGCGGTCTTGCCTGTGCCTGTTTGAGAGGCCCCGATGACATCTTTTGTATCAATGATGATCGGGATGGCACGCTGCTGGATTTCAGTAGGATTCTCATAACCTGATTCACGAATGGCGGCGAGAACGGCAGGTGAGAGTCCAAGAACTTCAAACGCAGCAGGGAAAGGCCCTTCTGGGACTGGCGGCGCAGGTGGCGGTGGCTGCGGCTGGTAATTCTGAATAGGCGGACGCTTCTCCTCTGAATGGCCACGGCTAGGACCACGTTCACGACGAGGACCTCGTTCCCCCTCGCGACGTGGCGGGCGGGCTCCATCTCGTGGAGCCTGTTCACGTGGGCGGTTTTGACGCGGTGGACGCCCGCCACGCTCCTGATCTGAATGAGGAAGAACCCTTGCATGCGGAGTAGGCTGCTCGGTGACCTTGGCAGCTTCCTCTTTGAGCGGTTTTTTACCAATGCCGATGACTTTCTTCAGGCGATCCTTGAGACGGCTGATGAGGGATTTGGTTTTCTTCGGCTCTTGAAGGCGGGAGGCGCTCACGATGATACAGGTGTTTGATGGATAAGCACGTCTATCGGCCACGAAAGGTGTGAATGCAAACAAGAGCCTTAAAGGCAGATGAACGCAGTGCCTGCCAGACTTCCAGACGGCTTAGTTGAATGCCGTTTGGTGGAGCATAGCGGGTTCGAACCGCTGACCTCCTGCATGCCATGCAGGCGCTCTACCAACTGAGCTAATGCCCCGGAAAATAAAAAACCGGCTCCCCTGGTTTGGGGAGCCGGAGACTAGCGGCCTTCAATGTTTTGACAAGCCGTTTTTACACCATTTTGAGGGATTAATTTCCACCAGATTTTTTGGTGGAACCTTTGGGGGTGCTTTTGCTGGCAGGAGCTTCGGCAGCCGGTGCAGCAGCGCCTGCTGCAGGCTTCTTCTTGCTGTCGTAGATCTTCTTGGCTTCGGCGATTTCGTCAGCCTTCATGTTCTTCTTGAGCTCATCACGATACTTAACAGCGATCTCGGCGCTGTTGGAAGCATCTACGGCGAGGTCAGCATAAGCAAGAGCACGGGCAAGGTTCGGGTTGGCCTTGTTTTCTTTAATGTTGGTCAAGCCGCGCTCATTAAGGCTGGCCAGACGAAGCATGGCGAGAGGCACTCCCTGCTCTGCTGCGGCTTCATATTGAAGAGCGGCGGCGGCGAATTCAGGTGAGCCAATACCGCCACCAGTTTCAAGAAGCTGGCCAAGGGCAATCTGAGCAGGAGCGAAGTTTCCTGCGGCAGCGCGCTGGAACCAAGCGAGTGCGGCAATCGGATCCTGTGCAACTCCACCACCCTGCTGATAAAGACCCGCGAGACGGAACTGGGCCTGAGGAATGCCCGAAGTGGCGGCCTTTAGCAGGAACGTAAACGCTTTGGTCAACTCCTTATCCACCACGGTACCGGTTTCATAATACACGCCAACGTTATAAAAGGCTTCTGCAGAGCCGTTCTGCGCAGCCAGGCGATACAAGTCCAAGGCACTCTTGGCGTTTTGCTGAATGATCACTTCTGCTTTATCATCGGTGCCGTTGCGAAGTCCAGCCTCAAAGAAATTGCCGAGACGGAACAAAGCCTGGGCATCGTTGCCGTTGCCAGCCTTGCTGTAATATTCTACCGCCTTTTTGAGGTCCTTGTTGTTGCCACCGAGACCATTTTCATAGATTGCACCCAGAAGGCGATTCGCGGCAGCGAAACCGCCATTAGCAGCATCTTCAAAAAGTTTCATGGCCTTGGCCGGGTCCTTCTGAACAAGTGGCTTGGAGGTACCTGTTGTAGGATCGCCGTCGAACAGACGGGCAGCGTAGGTGCTGAGTGCGATGGCGTTTTTCTGATCAGCAGCCTTGATGAGGAAGTCGAGCGACTTTTGGTCGTCCTTAACAATCCCGGGAACACCAGATGCATAAAGCTGGCTAAGTCCCAAAGTGGCTTCGCCATCACCAGCGGCGCTGCCTTTTTCAAGCAGTGCATTCGCTTTCTGGACATCCTGCTGAATTCCAACGGTGGGAGCACCTGCTAGGTAGAGGTTGGCGAGAAGACGGCGAGCGAGTTTGTTGTCTCCTGCCTCACCTTCCTGAATCAATGTAACGGCTTCCTTGGCGCGCTCCTGGTCCTGGGGAAAGGCCTGGAGCAAAACTTGTGCTAGTTCAACTTTGGCAAGCACCTGTCCCTGAGAGGAAGCTTTCCGATAGAGGTCGATGATTTCGTTGACGTTGCTATTGCTGAGAACACCCCAGTGAGCCAGCGTGTATTGGGCATCTTTGTCATTCTTGCTCGCCAGTTCCTTGATCTTGGCAAGGGCGTCGTTGAAGGATTTGTTGACATCCGGTCCTGTGGTCTTTTCCTGCACGGCCTTCTGAGCAGCTGACTGGTCATCGGCCAGTTTTTGCAGTGTGGAAACGAGTTCGGTGCTGGGGGACTGCAACTCAGCAGTGTCGATGCCGGCGACGGCGACGAGGGCTGCGAGCTTTACTTTGAGTACGGTCAGTAACATATGGGGGTTGGTGAAGTGGGAAACGAAAGACCCGCAATTGCGGGAAGTGTTCATTTTTTCTGAATTTGCTAAGCTAAATCAAGACTTAACCGCAGTTTTAGAAAAAAAGTCTTATCGCTTATGCGAGGGCAATAAGGGAAACCTTTTGTCTAAGGCACTCCTCCCGGAGTTCTTCGTAACCGAGCATTAGCGTCTTTCCAGCCTCAATCGCAATCACGTTCACACCAGCCGCAGCCGCATTTCGAATTGTGTCAGGCCCGATGACTGGAACATCGAATCTCATATCCTGGCCCGGCTTGGAAACCTTTGCCATGGTGGCACCACCTCTTCCGAGAACTCCACCACGTTTCACTGCTTCGTTCGTTCCCTCAAATGCCTCCACGGCCAGTACAGTGCCGTTTTTGACCACTACGGTCTGACCAATGTCAAGGCGACTGGACTCTTTCGCAATTTTAAACCCATACTCAGCATCTTCCTGCCGCCTTTGTTTGATCTGCGGACCCGCTACATGCCCGACGTCCGGCATCAGGTTTTCGAGGAATGTGGTGGCGGGCAGCAGTGTAATGCCGTCTTTGCTCAACTCATCGCCTATGGCACCAAATAACGTTTCGGCGTTACGCCTCTTCAAACGCGCCAGCATTAAAAGGGTTCGGAAATCGGGCCGGAGATCAAAAAGATTTTTGGGAGCGATCTGTCCCACCATCACGGTCTGAGTCACCTTTTCCTTTTTGAAAAAAGCGATCATTCGATGGAGTTGCCCAACCCTAACCCAGCAAATCTCATCCACCAGGCCGGCCAGCTCAGGTTTTGTCTCGTTTTCGAATGCGACTGCCACCAGGCGCTTCACGCCGGCACGGCGCGCCGCAGCGACAAAGGTTTCCGGGTAGAGACCGTTTCCGGCGATGAGTCCGATGGAGGTTAGATCGACAGCCATTTCAAGATTTGCTTTATGGAGCACATCAGTGACATCGATACAAGGAATCGAATCAGCAAAGGGCACCTTCAGAGCATTAATCGGGAATATCGCATCCGTTTCGAATGCCAGAACGAACACCTGTGCCACGTTTGGCGTTGGGTAACATGGCCATCCACGGCCAATCCAAACCTCAGCATTTAATTCCACATGAAAATGACCATGCGCATCCTCACCGCCTTATTCACCGGAATCTTCAGCCAGACCCAGGCAAGCCAGGGTGAAAAAGTCGATTATCCCGCACCAGCAGTCTCAGGCATTAACCAAGACGGCGCCAAGGTGGACTTTTCAGAACTATATAAAAAAGGCCCCGTCGTTGTCTTTTTCTACCCGAAGGCCAATACCCCAGGGTGCACCAAGCAGGCATGTTCACTTCGCGATGCTTTTGCGGATTTGAGCAAGGATGGCGTCCAGGTGCTGGGTGTTTCATTCGACACACCGGATGCGCAAAAGAAGTTTAAAGCAGACTTCACCCTTCCCTATGACCTGATCGCTGATCCTGAAGGAAAAATTGTCGAAGCCTTCAAAGTCGAACGCATGGTCAAGGGACTGCTGAATCTGGCCACACGTCAGTGTTTCCTGATCAAAAACGGAAAAGTCGTCTGGCAGGATAAAAAGGCATCCACTGCTGAGCAGGCTGCAGATATCAAGCGTGTCCTTAGCGAGCTAAAGTAAGTATCCAGACAAAGCCTTGCCAGTTGCCGTGGGTTAAAACGCATCGCGCCTACCGAATGGGGCGCATCCAGTGGGCTGGCGTGGGCGACACGCAGAAGTGGCCTTCCACGCTTGCACTCCGGCTATCCGCCCGGAAGAAAACGCCGACCTCGCTGCGCAAAGCCACGAGCTGCGCGATGAAGACGTGATCCAGGTCACCGGCCGTGTGGAAAAGCGCCTCGCAGGCACCGAAAACACCAAGCTCGGCACCGGCGAGGTCGAAGTCGTCTGCACCGTGCTCAAAGTGCTAAACAAGTCCGACGTGCTGCCTTTCCATCTGGATCGTGAGCTTTCCAATGAGGACATGCGGATGAAATACCGCTACCTCGACCTGCGCCGCGAGCGCATGAACAAGAACATCCGCCAGCGCCACAAGATCACCACGGCGGCCCGCAATTACCTCGATGGCAACGGCTTCATCGAAGTCGAGACCCCGATCCTCTCCAACCCGACGCCCGAAGGTGCTCGCGACTTCCTCGTGCCAGCCCGCCTCAGTCCGAGCAAGTTCTTCGCACTCCCGCAGGCTCCGCAGCAGTACAAGCAGCTCCTCATGGTCGCCGGACTGGAGCGCTACTTCCAAATCGCCCGCTGCTTCCGTGACGAAGACCTGCGCGCTGACCGCCAGCCTGAGTTCACACAGATTGATATCGAGGCCAGCTTCATCCAGCAAAACGACATCATCAATCTGGTGGAAGGTCTCCTCGCCAGCATGTTCAAAGCCGGACAAGGCGTGGACATCCCGCTGCCCTTCCAGCGCATGACTTATCAGGAGGCGATGGACCGCTACGGCGTGGACAAGCCGGACACGCGCTATGGCAATGAGATTGTCGATATGGCGGATGTCTTCGCCAACAGCGGCTTCAAGATCTTCCGCACCACGCTGGAGACCGGCGGCGTCGTCCGCGCCATCAATGCCAAAGGTTTCGCAGGTATCACCACCGGTCAGATGATCCGCCTGAACGAGCTCGCCATCCAGGCCGGCATGAAGGTGAAGCAGCTCGCCTTCATCAAGGTGGAGCGCAATGAAGCTGGCGTGCTCGAATACAAGAGCCCCCTTTGGAAATTCTTCGGCGAAGACGAACAAAAAGCCCTCATCGCCAAGCTCAACGTCGAAGAAAACGACATCGTCTTCTTCTATGCCGGAAGCTGGGATGACGCCTGCAACATCCTCGGCAAGGTCCGCACCGAGATCGCCGACATGACCGGCCTGGTGAAGGACAGCACCGCGCTGAATTTCCTCTGGGTCGTGGACTTCCCGCTGCTCGCCTACAGCCCGGAAGATCAGAGCTGGGTGGCCGTGCATCATCCCTTCACCCGCCCGAAAGCCGAAGACGTGCCGCTCCTTGACGCGGGTGAATACGGCAAGGTCCGCGCCGAAGCCTACGACGTGGTCCTCAACGGCTACGAACTCGGCGGCGGCTCCATCCGAATCCACGAAAGCGACCTCCAGGCGAAGATGTTCAGCGTCCTCGGCGTCACGCCGGAGGAGCAGCAGATCAAGTTCCGCCACATCCTCGAAGCCTTCAAATTCGGTGCCCCTCCGCACGGCGGTCTCGCCCTCGGTCTGGACCGCATCGCCATGCTCGTGGCCGGTGAGCACAGCATCCGCGAGGTCATTGCCTTCCCGAAAAATAACAAGGCCTGCGATCTCATGACCGACAGCCCGACGAATGTGGACTTCAAGCAGCTCCGCGAGCTTTACGTCCAGAGCACCTGGAAGGAAAAGAAGAAGGAAGACGCACCAGCGGCGGAAGCTCCTTCCGCTTAACGCAGGGCGACTTCAGCAACAGAAAACGATACCAGCAGCGGCATCATCCTCCGGCATCGCCGGGCAGACGAATCCCGATCCTGCGCTCATTCGGGTAGTATTTGTCCCTGTGGTAGCGACGATGCCCCGCTGGATCAATCGTTCGCCAGGTGGAATCCATGGATTCTCGTGTCGCAGCGCAGCCCGTCAGCATCCATGAGGCCAAAAGGATGCTGAGGAGATGTTTCGGGAGTCGCGTCATACGGCAGATTTTAGAACACCGCCTTCCGGTGAAACAGGAAGCTTTCCAGCAGCAGGATCGCCAGGGCGAACCAGATCAGGAGTCGTGGCCAGTCGCTGATGCCGGCGTTGGCGGTGATCTTCGGAAGGTTGGGCTGGGCGGTCGTGCTGGCTTCGTTGGTTAGCGCGGGGAGATCCGTTTCAGCGAGCGAGGCGAGCACGCTGGTGCCGCTGCGTTCAGTCGTTTTCCAGGCACCGAGGCGCTGGATGGCGAGCAGGCCGTTGCCCGCCTGATCGCTGCTTTCGAGGAACTGGCTACCGTCCCATTCAGTCCATTCGACGATGCCCGGCTCGGTCAGGAGATCGCCAGGATGCAGGGCGCGCATGTCGGAGACGGCGTCGCTGTTTTCGGCGCACCAGTAGAGGGCATTGCCTAGCAGCAACGGGAAGGCCGGAAGCAGGGCGAGTTGCTCGGAGCGCGCTGGGGAGAAGGTGGTGACGACGAGCCGCTGCCCGTTCACGTCACCGGCGGCGAGCACGGGTTCATTGCCCGCCATCCAGAGCGGTTCGAGCGAGCCCTTCAGGTCCAAAACGCCCGTCTGGGTGATGGCGAGCCTGGCTGTGGCGATTCGGAAGAGCAGCGGATGATCCGGCGCGACACTGCGGACGCTATCGTGCGGCAGGCCGGGCTCCTGGAGTCGGCGCACCTGCACGGCTCCGCTGCTTTTCGGTGGGTTCAGAGCGATGATCGGTCGGTCGGTGGGCAGTGCCTCGGGCAGCCAGTTTTCAAAGACATACACGTCCGGCTTGTCCTTCATCGGCCAGGCATCAGGTTTGCCTTTCAGCACTTCGAGACGGCCAGCTTCGATCATGGAGGCGAGCGCAAGTTCGGTGAAGGGATCGGGCTTCTCCGCCACCATCGCGACGATGAGTGGGCGCGTCTCCGGCAATGGCGCGGCGACGGCGTCATCCCAGCCGAGGCAGTCGCCGTCCGCTTTCAAATGCATCTCCATCCGCTGCCCGCGCACGCCTTCCAGCGGCACAATGAGGGAAGACGAAGCTCCGGGTTCGAGGTCGATCTCCCGAAGCTGGGCCAACCGCCCGGCGAGTGTGATCTCCAGGGTGGCGGTGACTTTGCTTGGGTTTGCCTTGGCGGCGCTGACTTTGACAAAGGCTTCAAAGCGATCCCGTGCCAGCAAGGCCCGGCGGATTTGGAAGCCCGTGATGCCGACATTGATCGGGCTGGCGAGCGCGACATCGAGAAAGGCATACGGCAGGCCGTCCGTGCCCGGCAGGGCCTGATCGCCTGCGTGCCAAACCTGCGAGCGTGCTTCCAGTTCGGCAAGACGGCGAATCACCGTGAGTGCGGCATCTGGATGGCCCTCGATGGGCGTGGGCTGCACTTCTTGAAGAAGGCGCAGGCACTCGCGGCGGTTGCGACTGCGGGAAAGCAGCACGCGAGGCTTCGCATCGTAGGCGATGAGCGAGACGACGACCTGATCGGGCAGCGTGTTGAGTTTGTCTTTGAGGCGCTTCTTCGCTTCATCCAGCCGCGTGCGGCCCTGCGCATCTCGCGCGCTCATGGAGGCGGAGCGGTCCACGACCACCACCACCGCGCCGGGTGAGTCAGTGCCGACTTCGCTCGTCGGGCGTGCCAGAGCGATGACGGCGGCGATGATGACGAGCAGCGTGAGCAGAAGCGACAGCCACTTCTTCAGCTTCCGCAGCCAGGCCGACTCCTGGTGCTCGCGTGACAGCGAGCGGAAGAAAAGCAGCGTCGATACCGGCACACGGCGCGCTCTTTTCCTGAACAGGTAAAGCGCCAGCGGGATGAGTGCCAGCCAGGCCAAGTGCAGGAGTTGGGGAGTGAGGAAGCGCATCAGCAGCCGGCCCCGATGAACGACGGTGCCGCCGAGATGGCAAGGGGAAAGACGCATCCTGCCACTTGCCCCCGGATTATCCCCCGGCAGAATGCGCGCCCTCATGCCACTCCAGCTCCACGACACTCTGACCCGCGGGTCCCGCACCCTCACGCCTCTCGATGGCAAGACGCTGCGCTTCTACTGCTGCGGCCCCACCGTGTATGGACCCGCGCACATCGGGAACTTCCGCACCTTCGTGGCGCAGGATGTCTTCCGCCGCGTGGTGGAGATGGGCGGCATCCCCACGCTGCATGTGAGAAATCTCACCGACGTGGACGACAAGACGATCCGCGACTCCCAGAAAGCCGGGCAATCCCTCACCGACTTTACCCACTTCTGGACGGAGAAATTCCACGCCGACTGCGCCGCGCTGAATCTCCTGCCGCCTCACGTCGAGCCCAGCGCCATCGCCCACATCCCGCATCAGATCCGCATGATCGAGGTGCTGATCCAGCGCGGTCACGCCTACGCCGCCGCCGATGGCAGCGTTTATTTCAAAGTCTCCTCTTATAAAGACTACGGCCGCCTTTCTCACCTCGAAGACCGCGAACTGAAGCTCGGTGCCTCCGATGCCGCCGGAGCGATGGACAACGACGAATATACCAAGGACTCGCTGGCCGACTTCGCCCTCTGGAAGGCACGCAAGCCAGAGGACGGCCCGAACTTCTGGCCCAGCCCCTGGGGCGATGGACGGCCCGGCTGGCATCTCGAGTGCAGCGCCATGTCGCTCGAATACCTCGGCGAAGACTTCGATGTCCACAGTGGCGGCATTGACCTCATCTTCCCCCATCATGAAAACGAGATCGCGCAGAGCTGCTGCTCCACGCATGGCAAATTTGCCCACCATTGGTTCCACGCCGCCCATCTCATGGTCGATGGCGGCAAGATGAGCAAAAGCCTGGGCAATCTCTACACGCTCGAAGATCTGCAAAAACGCGGCTTCCATGCCGCCGAGGTCCGCTACGTCCTGATCAGCGGCCACTACCTCACGCCGCTGAACTTCACCTTCCACTCCCTGGAGTCCGCACGGCAGGGCACGCAGAAGCTGGCCAAGTTTGAGAAAGCCCTCACCGCCATCCTCGGCTCCGCGCCCTCAGTGACGAGGGACAAACTCATCGCCCATGGCCCCGGCGCCCTCTTTGCAGATGCCTGGAAGTGCCTGAATCACGACCTCAATGTGCCCGGCGCTCTCGGAGCTGTCTTTGGCGCGGTAAACAAAACCAAACCCGCCGGGCTGACTGCCGACGAAGCTCGCTCAGTCTGGATGGGCCTGCATTTCATCCTAGAAGCCATCGGCGTGAAACTACCGCCCGTGATCGACGAAGCCGCCGTCGAAGTCCCCGCCGACATCGCCGAACTCGCCGAAAAGCGCTGGCAGGCCAAACAATCCAAAGACTGGCCCGCCGCCGATGCCTACCGCAAGGAGCTCGACGCCCTCGGCTGGATCATCAAAGACAACAAAGACGGCTATCAGGCGGTCAGGAAGTAGAGGCCAGGCACCTGCGAAAAGTCGCAAGTGCCGGGGACCTTGATGGAAGGCACCTGTGAAAAGTCGCAAGTGCCGTGGATCTCGATG
>JAGKWZ010000284.1 GCA_021151605.1 Verrucomicrobiaceae bacterium | reverse complement strand
TCACATGATTCTCCAGCGGGAACGTGCGGCGGCGATTTGGGGGAAGGCGGACGCGGGGGCGGAGGTGAGTGTGAGCTTCAAAGGCAAGTCGGCAGCGGCCAAAGCGGGTGCGGATGGCAAATGGCGGGCGCAGATCGAAACGGGGACTGCGGATGCAAAGGGTGCGGTGCTCACCATTTCGGCAGGTGCGGACAAGGTCGAGATTCAAGACGTGCTGGTGGGCGAGGTGTGGTTCGCGTCGGGGCAGTCGAACATGTTTTACACGATGAACCGCTCGCCGGAGTATGCGGGACTGATCGCGGAGTCGAATCATCCGGCGCTGCGCATGTTCAATGCGCCGCTGGTGACGGCCGAGGCAAACCAGGAGGACATCGAAGGCTCGTGGAAGGCGGCGACGCCGGAGACGGTGGCGGATTATTCGGCGGTGGCGTTCTTCTTTGCGCGGAAGCTGCATCTGGAGCTCGGCGTGCCGGTGGGCGTGATCAAATCCGCCTGGGGTGGCAAGCCGGTGGAGACGTTTACGAGTCGCGAGGCGCTGAACACGCTGCCGGGCACGAAGGCACTCGTCGAGGCGATGCTGAAGGATGAAGCGGGCTACGATCAGGCAAAGGCGGATGCGGCTTACGCGACGAAGCTGGAGCAGTGGAAGGCCACAATGGCCGCGGCGAAGGGCAAAAGCGCCGAGGAGCGCAAGCGCCTGCCGAAGAAGCCGGATGCGCCGAAGCGTCCGCTGCTCACCGAGGGCAAGCCGGGCGTGCTTTACGCGGCGATGATTCATCCATTCGTCGGCTACACGATGCGCGGGGCCATCTGGTATCAGGGCGAAGGCAATGCGAGGCCCGGCGCGGTGCCGTATGACCAAACGCTGCCGCTCATGATCAACGACTGGCGCAAGCGGTGGGCAGATGAGTTCAGCTTTTACTATGTGCAGCTCGCCAGCTACCACGCACCCTCAACGGAGCCCGGAACGCCGGATTCGTGGGCGCTGACTCAGGATCGCATGCGCCTCGTGCTCGCGACGACGCCAAAGACCGGCATGGCGATCATCAATGATGTCGGCGAGGCAAATGACATCCATCCGAAGAACAAAAAAGACCCCGGCGAACGTCTCGCACGCTGGGCTTTGGCCAAGGATTACGGCAAGCAGCTCATTTACAGCGGTCCGCTGTTCAAATCGAGCGAGGTGAAGGACGGCGCGATCCGCGTGACCTTTGATCAAAGCGGCACGGGCCTGAAACCCCGCGATGGTGGCGCTTTGAAGCGCTTTGAGATCGCTGGAGCCGACAAAGTGTGGAAGTGGGCCGATGCGAAGGTGGATGGCACGGACAGCGTGCTCGTGAGCAGCGCCGAGGTGAAGGCTCCCGTGGCCGTGCGCTACGCCTGGGCCGCGAATCCCGAAGGAGCGAACCTCATCAATAGCGACGGCCTTCCCGCCTCCGTCTTCCGCACGGACGATTGGGACGATGTGGAGATCAAGGTGGATACCGGCGCTCAAAAAGCGGCCGAAGAGCGCCGCACCATGGGAGCGCAAATCCGTGCCATCGCTGCCGAACGAGCTAAACACGACCGAAAGAGCCCGGAGTATCAGGCGCTGAACCAAAAATTCCAGGAACTGATGGCGAAGTATAAGGAAGGCGCGCCGAAGAAGTAGTGGATTCGGGTGGCACTCGAAGCCAAACGTTCCGCCAACCGATTCGATTGCCCATCGAATCCATCCAAGCTCATGCGCTATCTCCTCGCCCTTTTCTTCGTCGTTCAAGCCTCGGCAGCCGAGCTTTCTGTGACTGCTTATCCATCCATCCAGGCGGCTTTGGATGCGAATCCGAACCGGATGCTGTTTGTCCCGGCAGGTGATTATCCGATCACGGAGAAGATCCGCATCCGAGGCGAACGCAGTGGACTGTTTGGGCCCGGGCGCATCATTCAGCAGAGTGACAATCAGCCGATCATCGAGATCGAAAATGCTGTGATGAGTGAAGTTCGTGATCTGACGCTGACACGGCCGGAGGGGAAGATGGAGACGCGGAACGAGGGTGTCTTGGCGATCAAGTGCCGTGACCTCGTCATCGAAAACGTGCGTGTGATCGACAATCGCAGCCCCGCAGGCGCGATCACGCTGCGTGAGAGCCAAAACTGCCGCATCAGCCGCTGCTTGGTGCGGAATTACATGCGCGTAAGCGTGGATGACCGCACGGCGAGCAAGGACTGGGGCTACGCCTTCAACTGCACCGATGGCACGGGCATCAGCGTGAGTTACAGCACGGGCACCTTGATCGAGGCCAATCGGGTCATTGAAGAAAATCTCGTTCCGACGCCGGAGATCAAAGCGAAGCACAAGCTGGGTGATTACGTGAAGAAGAATGCCGTGAAAGGTGCCCTGATGAGTCAGCAGGCCTGGGACTCGGGCTACACGAACAATTGGCAGCAAGGCAGCGGCCTCGTCGTCACGGCACCGGAGGTGAGTGACCTCACTCGCATCCTGGGCAATCACATCGAAAACGCCGCGCAGGGCATCGACCTGCACACGGATCACGTGATCGTGAGCAACAACATCGTGGTGAACTCCTTCATGGGCATGAAGGCCATGCATGGCAGCCGCAACGTGAGCATCACGGGCAATCAGTTCGTGAAAAATTGCCTCTGGGCCATCGGCCTGATGCCTGGAGCCGCTGCGCATCCCGCCAGCGATGACAAGCCGGAAAACACCGATGGTGGATCAATCATCGCGAACAACATCATCTCCGACTTCGGCCATGGCGCTGCACATTGGATCTGGGGGGATGAGAGATCGCCCTTCAAGTTCGACACCGGCCAGCAGCCTGACGATCCGCCGCTCACGGATGTGATCATCACGGGTAACGTCGTCAACAGCATCGGCAAGCCGCGTTATAAATACGCCGTGATCACCGGTGGCGGGCCCAATGCGCCACGCGGCATGCATTTCTCAAACAACCTGCTGCCGGCGGGCACGCAGGGTGTGTGCAATCAGGAGATGAAGCCGTGAGGGGCTAGTTTTTTAGTTCCTAGTTCCTGGTTCCAAGAGCTCTGGCTCAACTTGAAACTTGAAACCAGCCTTTAGGCTACCCGGCCTCCATCATCCCCGGAACTCGCGGAAGGTGACATTGAGCTGCCGCTCGATCTGGGTGAGCTGCCAGCGCTCCTTGGGATGGATGAGGGCGAGTGACATGCCTTTCTTTCCTGCTCGTGCCGTGCGTCCGCTGCGGTGCGTGTAGTATTCGAGCTGGTCAGGAAGCTGGTGATGAATGACGAAGGACAGGCCTTCCACATCAATGCCGCGCGCAGCGACATCGGTGGCGACGACGAACTGAACGCGCTGCTTTTTAAAGGCACGCATCACCTTGTCGCGCTCCTTTTGCATGAGGTCACCCTGAAGCACATCCACAGCCATGCCCATGGCGATCAATTCCTGGCAGAGCGTATTGGCCCCAGCTTTGGTGCGGCAAAAGATGAGTCCCCTGCCCTCCTTCTGGCGCTTGAGGAAGGAGGCGATGAAGGCGGTCTTGTCCTCGCGTTTGCAGAGGGCAAAGCGGTGATCGATGTCAGGATTCACCACATGCGCCTGATCGACCTGGATCGAGTGAGCATTCGCGGACATGCAGCCTTTGATCAGTTGCTGGATGGCATCCGGGAAGGTGGCGGAAAAGAGCCAGGTGCTGCGGCGCATGGCGGCGAGCTTCAGGATGGCGGTGAGTTCCTTTTTAAAACCCATGCTCAGCATCTCATCCGCTTCATCCAGCACGACGTAGCGGACGAACTCGAGCGTGAGTGCGTCCTTCTCGATGAGATCGAGAAGTCGTCCCGGTGTGGCGACGACGATTTGTGTGGGCCGACGAAGAGCATCAATCTGGCGGTCCATGTCATCACCGCCCGTCAGCACTTCGGTGAAGATCTTCTCGGTGTATTTCGTGAAGCGAAAGAGCTGCTTGCCGATCTGCTTGGCCAGCTCGCGCGTCGGAGCCAGCACCAGTCCCTGGATCTCGCGGTGCTTGGGATTCACCTTGGTCAGCAGGGGCAGACCAAAAGCGGCTGTCTTGCCAGTGCCGGTCTGAGCCTGAGCGATGAGGTCGCCTCCATTGGTGAGCAAATACGGGATGACTTTGACCTGAACCTCGGTGGGCTGGACGATGGCCAGTTCTTCCAATCCGCGAATCATGTCCTCGGGGACGCCGAGTTCTTTAAAGGGGTGCAACATGCTCCTGCCATTCCTCACGTTGGAGCGAATTGCCAGCAGGAATCCTGATCAAGGTGCCAATCGCCACTGGCTGAAGCGCTCAGAAGAGGCTGCTCGAGCTGGCAGGGAAAGCCGAACCGGAGCGGTGCAGGCGGGCAGACGAGCCGCGAGCGAGTAGCGATCCTGAACGAAGACTTCGACGATGTCGCCGTCGATGAAGACACGCGCACTGATGGGCTGCGCCACTGGCAAATCGACGGGGATTTCGCTCCAGCATTCGCCGCTGGGATCGAGGATGCGGAGTCGGTCACGATGGAAGACGATCTCGCCGAGCGGGGCGATGCTCACACGGACTTCGTGCGTATCGGCAGGCATCGTGAGGGTGAATTCAGCCACCAAGCTTTTCCATGCGCCAGGTTCAGACTGCCATGGCAGCGTCTCCAAGGTCTTCGCGAGCTTCGCTGGCAATCGGGTGCCGAGTTTGCCATCTGGCAAGGCATGCACTTCACGAGGAAGTGCAAGGTGGCCGCCCCAGGTTTGTTTGCCGGGCTTGGCAGGAGCGAGCGGAATCCAGCCAAAGAGGACGGGTGTTTGGCCATCGAAGGCGATTTGCGCAGCGCAGAGATCTTTGCCATCGAGCATGCCTGCGGGCTCGTTTTTCCACGGGCCAAGTGGCGAGGCGCTGGTCCAATACAAGGGACGTCCCACGGCACGATCATAGATGCTGGCGAGCAGATGCCAGCGTCCGCCGAGCAGGAACATCTGCGGGCACTCGGGCTCGCCGATGGTGCCAGGATCGAGGATGGGGCCGTGATCTTTCCACTGCTTCAGATCTGGCGAGGTGGCGAGACTCACGGCTCCGCAAGTTTCCTTCGGGCGGCCTTTCATCCAGGTCGTCATGACACAGCCGTATTGCTTCATCTCTGGAATCCAGAAGACGAAGGGATCACGACGGCGCTGGTAGTAGTCGGCAGCAGGAACGTGGAACTCCTTCGGCGCGCAGGACCAGTGCTGAAGATCCTGGCTCACGGAACTCGCCATGCGCCCCTGCGCGTGACCGTAGAAGCTGCGGAACATTTTTGCAGATGGATCATGAAACACGCCGAGCACAAAGTAGGGCGACATCCAGTCCGCCGGGCCCGCCGGAGCATGCGTGATCGCTGACGCTGTCCAGTGCAGCCAATCGCGTGAGCGGACGAGCATGGAGTCATACTTTCCAGGCTTCAGGTAGTAGAGGAAGCATTCGCCTTCATGGAAGAACGGATGCACATCGCCGAGCGCATGATCGCGAGGCATGAAATGCATGTCCTGCGCCGAAACGACAGGCGGGAACATGAGCACGGCAGCGATGAAATGGCGGAGTAAGCGCATGAAGGTGCGGGCAACAAGATGACGGCAGTCCGCGTTCATGCACCCGCCATTTCACATGAAACACACACTGCCGCTGCTCATCACCCTTCTAGCGTCTTCACTAGCCGTGCTCCACGCCGATGGAACGAAGCCCGACATTGTCTTCATCATCGCTGATGACCTCGGCTGGGCGGACGTGGCTTTTCACGGCGGCAATGCGCCGACGCCGAATCTCGACAGGCTCAAACGTGAAGGCGTGGAACTCACGCAGCATTACGTCGCGCCGGTATGCAGCCCCACACGCACGGGATTGATAACGGGCCGCTGTTGGAGCCGCTTTGGTGTGACGACACCGCAAAACAATCGTGCACTGCCGTGGGACACGGTCACACTCCCACGTGCGCTGAAGGCGGCTGGTTACGAAACCTGCCTCACGGGCAAATGGCACCTCGGTTCGCGGCCAGAGGAAGGGCCGAATCACTTCGGCTTTGATCACTCTTATGGTTCACTCGCAGGCGGTGTGAGCCCGTGGAATCATCGCTACAAAGAGGGGCCGTTTTCCGTCACTTGGCATCGGGATGAGAAGCTCATTGAGGAAGAAGGCCACGTCACTGACCTCATCGCGGCGGAGGCCACGAAGTGGATCGAGTCGCGCGGCGATGCGCCCTTTTTCCTCTACGCACCCTTCACCGCCGTGCATTTACCCGTGAAGGAACCTGCGGAGTGGGTCGCTCGCGTGCCCACCGGAATCACTGGTGATGTGGCACGCCACTATGCCGCCTCGGTGATGCATCTCGACGATGCCATCGGCCGCATCATCACCGCTTTGGAGAAGAAAGGCCGCCGAGAGAACACGCTCCTCGTTTTCACCAGCGACAACGGCGGCAGCACCTCGGAGAACAACGACCTTCACTACCCCGATGATCAATGCCCGAACGGCAAACTCACCGGCAACAACCTGCCGCTGCGCGGACAAAAAGGCACCGTCTATGAAGGCGGCACCCGCGTTCCCACACTGCTCTCGTGGCCTGCGAAGCTGAAGCCAGGCACGTACAGCGGCGTGGATCAAATCATCGACTGGATGCCCACTCTCTGTGCCCTCGCCGGAGCGACTCCGGCCAAGGATGCAAAATGGGACGGCATCAATCTCTGGCCGCAGCTCAACGGCACCGAGCCAGTGAAGCCCCGTGCGATTTACACCGTCGGCCCCAGCTTCAACGCCCGTGCTGTGCGCGACGGCGACTGGAAGCTCATCGTCACCGCCAAAGGAGCCAAGAGCGAAGCCACCGAACTCTACGACCTCGCCACCGATCCCAACGAAACCACTGACCTCGCCGCGAAGCTGCCGAACAAGGTCGCCACGCTGCGCGCACGCATGGATGAGCTTTCCAAGACTGATCGTGACGCCGTGGCGAAAGACTGACTGTTTTGCCTGCATCATGAATTTACACCCCACTTCCCTCTGCTTCGCGCTCCTGACTTTTGCGGCGACCTCCTTCATGCGTCATCGATTGTTCGTGGCCTCAATCGCCCTCGCCGTTTTGCCGTGTGAATTGTGGGCGGCGGATAAGATGGAATCGTCCGCTTCAAAGACAGTGCTCCAAAGCACGGTGGATCGCGCACGCATTCTCTCGCAGGTGAGATGGACACCTGTCGCTGGGACGATGCCGAACCGGAAAGGCGGATTCTTTGAGGCGGGGAAGGAGAACATCGGCGTGCCTTACTCCAGCGTGCGGTCAGAGGGGCGTTACATTGGTTTTGACATCGGATTGCGCACGTTCCTGGCAGCGGTGGAGAATCCGCAGAGCGTGCTCTACACAGAGAACCTCACAGGCAAGGTCTCGAACGCCGCTGCCTACTACGGCAGCGTTTGCTCCGCCTACACCAGCTACGCGCTGGGCTGTGGGATCTGGGAGGTGAGTCGTCGTTATGGTCCGCAAATCAGCGACGGCATCCGGTTGGTCGAGCCGCAGTCTGCAGACGCGGCGCAGCCGGGTGATGTGATCTACACACCGCATGCCACCGAGACCTCCGGCTCGCATGTGGAG
>JAGKWZ010000283.1 GCA_021151605.1 Verrucomicrobiaceae bacterium | reverse complement strand
TCGCCGAGATCTGTACCGAGCTGGCCGAGAAACGCGAACGCGCCCTCATCTTCACCCAGTTCGCCGAGACCTGCGATCCACTCGCTCGTTACCTGAGCACCGTTTTCGGTCGCGAAGGCCTCATCCTGCATGGCGGCACCAGCGTGAAGAAGCGCCCCCAGCTCGTCGAAGCCTTCCAACAGCCCGGCGGCCCGCCCTTCATGGTCATCAGCGTCAAAGCCGGCGGCACCGGCCTCAATCTCACCGCCGCCAGCCACGTCATCCACTTCGACCGCTGGTGGAATCCCGCCGTCGAAAACCAGGCCACCGACCGCGCCTTCCGCATCGGCCAGCAGAAGAACGTCATCGTCCACAAATTCGTCTGCCAAGGCACCATCGAGCAGCGCATCGATTCCCTCATCGAAGACAAACTCGCCCTCGCCCAAGACCTCATCGGCGATGGCTCCGGTGCCGAAAAACTCCTCACCGACATGAGCAGCGAGGAACTCCTCGACTTCGTGAAGCTGGATGTCAGCGCGGTGGAGTAAGTCAAACAATGCGCGCCCCGGCTTGTCGCATCTCCTCCAGCGCACATTCCACGTCTCCCGCGCCCAAATTCACTCCACGGCAGGCTTCGGCAATCACCTCCACTTCAAAGCCCTCCGCCAGCGCATCGAGCACGGTGTACTTCACGCAGTAATCCGTCGCCACACCCGCCACGCTCAGTTGGCGCACGCCGCGGGCTTTCAGCCACTCGCCCATGCCGGTGCTGGCGCGGTGGCCATTGTCAAAAAAGCCGCTGTAGCTGTCGATGCGCGGGTTAATGCCCTTCGTGAACAAACGGTCGATCCGCCGCGTCTCCAGCGACGGCGCAAAGAGCGCTCCGCCCGTGTTTTGCACGCAATGCACCGGCCAAAGCGTCTGTGGTAGGCCATCCAGCTCTATCTGATCAAAGAACTTCGCTCCGGGATGATTCGCTGCAAAGCTGCCATGATCCGGCGGATGCCAGTCCTGTGTCGCCACGATCAGATCAAAGTCCACCATGAGTGCATTCACCACCGGGATGATTTCATCTCCATCAGGCACCGCGAGAGCACCGCCGGGCATGAAGTCGTTCTGGATGTCGATGAGGAGCAGGGTTTTCATGAAAGGAGGTTTGGATTTAGCTCCAGTAGGCTCGCACGCGTATGTGCTGCCCATTTTGGCTCACGGTGATCTCCGCAAAGACAGCGCCGCCGCCTGGAGTGATTTCGAGATGCGTGTCCTGAGCGTGGCCTTTGCTGGAAGAGAACGCCGCAGCTGTTCCCGGTGACTCTTTGAGCCATTGTAGGACGCGATCTGCCGGGGCTTCGAATTCAATAATGAACTCGCGTGTGAACATGCTGCCCTTTGTCGTCACATTCACTTCTTCATCCTGCACTGGCAGCGGATTGAGCCTCGCCCACTCGCAGGTTGCCTGAATCGCGCTGGAGCGATTCTTGGGGCTGTTCGGCGACATCAAATACCAGCCTGCCAACCCAAGCACAGCACTCACGATGGCGCCAACACCGCAGAGCCATAACAAGCACGCGAGGCAGTTTCTCGAAGGCTTGGATTGTGTCGGGTTCGCATTCATGCCTTCGACCTCCTTATCAGCTCCAGTTTCCTCTCATGCAGCGTGCGCTCCACACCGGCCGGATACGCATGCGGGTGCTGGAGGCGTTTCACCGTCGCGTGGAGCTTCGTGAGCTGCTCGCGCGCCCGTTGCTGGATCAGGGACAGCGATGGCAGCTCGGTGACGAGTTTTCCTGCTCGATAAACGGGCTGGAGCAGATCCTCGGTGCTCGCGCCGTCTGGCATCGTTTTAGTGCGGGTCGCATCCGATGGATGCACGATCGTCACTGGCTGTGTGAGACCGTGTTCCTCGTCAAAAATCGCATCGCCGCGGAATTCGCCAACGAGTGTGAAACGCCGCACCTGTTGGATGCCGGGATTGCTCACTTTCATCGCTTGTTCGCTCAGCTTGATGCGTGGCTCCCATTCGCCCGCCGCATTGCGGATGGCCCCCAGCTTGTAAACGCCCCCGAGCGCCGGTTGCGAGCCGCCAGTAATCATCTGAGTGCCCACGCCCCACACGCTGATTTTCGCGCCCTGATGTTTCAGGCTTTCGATGAGGTGCTCGTCCAGGTCATTGCTCGCCACGATGGACGCTTTCGGAAAACCGCCCTCATCGAGGATGCGCCGTGCCTCGATGCTCAGCCACGCCAGATCGCCGCTGTCGAGCCGCACGCCTGCGAGCTCATGCCCGCGCTGCCGCAGACGTTTTCCCACCTCCACCGCGTGACGCACGCCGTCCAGCGTGTCGTAGGTATCGACGAGGAAGACGCAGTTGTTCGGCAAAGCATCCGCATAGGCCTCGAAGGCCTCCATTTCGCTCTCAAAGGACATCACCCACGAGTGCGCATGCGTGCCACGCACGGGAATGCCGTGCCGCATGCCCGCGAGCACGTTGGAGGTCGCTGCCGCTCCGCCGATGAAGGCCGCGCGGCTCGCCATCACCGCGCCATCCGGCCCCTGCGCACGACGCAGGCCGAATTCCAGCACCGGTTCGCCCTGCGCCGCCTCGCACACACGCGCGGCCTTCGTCGCGATGAGAGTTTGGAAGTTCACGAGGTTTAAAAGAGCCGTCTCAACCAATTGCGCCTGCACCAGCGGTCCGCGCACGCGGATGAGCGGTTCATGCGGAAAGACCACCGTGCCCTCCGGGATCGCGTCCACATCACACTGCCAGCGCATCTCACCGAGGTAGTCGATGAATCCCCGCTCGAACAACGCCTTCCCGTCACGTCCAGGAAGCGTGGCCAGATACTCCAGTTCCTCCTTCGCAAAGCGAAAGCCCTGCAACCACTCCACCACACTCCCGAGCCCCGCCGCGATGGCATACCCGCCGCTGAACGGCAGCTTGCGGAAGAACAGATGAAACACCGCCTCCTGCTCCGCCTTCCCGCACTTCCAATACCCCGCCGCCATCGTGAGCTGGTAGAGGTCGGTTAAAAGAGGTGTGTTGGTATTCATGGAATGGGAAGGCTAACAAATAGATGGAAGGCAGAAAAATCAGGCAGGACGGGTCTACTCAGAGGCTTTGGATGCTTTTTGTCCGATCCTCTTTTCGTCTGCTGCTGCTTTGGGGCAGGTAAGATCACCGCTGAGATAGTTCGTGAGCTGTGGATTCAACTTCTCAGCAAAGATGCCGTGATACCAAGGCGAGCGAACCTGCCAAACTATCACCAACAGGGTGAGTGGAAGCTGCCAAAGCAATACCGAGATACCGTCGATCATTCCAAAAACCAAATGCAATGCTGCGTTCATCACAAAGAACGCTGCCCAAAGCAGCTCCCAGCGCCGCCAGACAAGGAAGACATTGCAAAAGAGGAAGAAATGCCCAAGCGCCATCGGAACGACCCACCATAGCGGAAACGACTCGTTTCGCAGCCAGATGGTCAAGACACTACCAAGTAGCAATATGATTCCGTCTATCGCAGAGAGGCGAAAACCATGCCTTCGAGGTGGGTGAGTTTCGTTCATGATTTCATGCCTCCAAAAGACGTTCATATCGCACTCGGTCTGCCTCGCTGAAGCAACAGAAGAGAACTCTCTCGATGGAACACGGCGTCTCCCAAAAAGCCCGCACGCTTTCCACGGCGATCTTTGCCGCTTCATCGGCTGGGAAGCGATAGACGCCGGTCGAGATGCAGGGGAAGGCGATGCTTTGCAGGCCGTTCTCCGCGGCGAGACGCAGGGAGTTTGTGTAGCAGGCGCGGAGCTTTTCGCGCTCGCCACTTTTGCCGCCGTTCCAGACAGGGCCGACGGTGTGGATGACATGGCGGGCTTTGAGCCGGTAGCCCTTCGTGATTTTCGCCTCGCCGGTGCGGCAGCCGTTCAGCATGCGGCATTCGGCCAGCAGTTCCGGCCCGGCGGCGCGGTGAATCGCTCCATCCACACCCCCGCCACCGAGCAGCGAGGAATTGGCGGCGTTCACAATGGCATCGACATCGAGCTTGGTGATGTCGGCTTGGAGGACTTGGAGCATAGGGATGGGCTGGTAAAAGATTTGGGGTAAAAGATTCAGAAGGTGGTTTTATTTTTTACCCGAAATCTTTTACCAGCAGTTCCGGGAAAAGGAGGCACTGCGGCGGCACATGGTCCACGAGCCACACGCCGTTCGTGCTGCGGTAGAAGACATGGCCTGCAGCATGCATTTCGCCTGCGAGAATGGTCAGCAGCACTGGCTTTCCATGCCTTGCGCCGACTTCGAGAGTCACCTTGGTTTCGGCGGAGAGATGAACGTGATGGCGCTGCATCTTGAGCAGCCCCTGTTTGCGAATGGAGCCGAGAAATCGCGTCGCGGTGCCGTGGTAGAGCCGTTCAGGAGGTGTTTGAGCTGTGTATTCGAGCTCCACTTCGACCGAGTGGCTCTGGCTGGCTCGGATGCGGAGACCATCCAGGCTGAACTCGAAGCGCTTCTTCGCGTTCGTTGTCACCACATGGTCGAGTTCCGCGCGTGTGAGGCTGCGACCTGCCTTGGCGCAGCCTTCCAGTAGCGCGGCGACTTCGGTCCATCCGGCGGAATCAAGGATGACATGCGCCATCTCGGGTTTATGCCGCAGCACGAGGCTGAGGAACTTGCTGGCGCGGGTGGTTTGTTCGGGAGACATGAGCTGGTGATGCATGAGTGAGTTATGATTTGGGTACTGCCGTGAGGAAGCGGGTGAAGAGTTCGTGCAGGTCGGTTTGGCGGGGAAGGGCTCGGAGCCATTCCGTGGGGATCGCGTCGAGTCCGTAATGAATGCCAGCGAGACCTCCGGCGACGCAGCCGGTGGTGTCGGTGTCATCGCCGAGGTTCACAGCTTTGAGGACGCACTCGGAAAAGCTGCGGGTGGTGAGCAGGCACCACAGGCTGGCTTCGAGCGTGTGCAGCACATAGCCGCTGGACTCGATGGTGGATTCAGAAGCGTTGGCGAGATCAGGATAGAGCAGCGGCGAGAAGTGGGAATACTCTGCATGTGTCGAGTAACGGGCTCGGAATTCAGCGGCGGCGCTGGCGTGAGCCACAGCGGGGTTTTCGCCGCGCATGAGGGCACGCACCAGCAGGCCGTGAAGCACGCAGGCGAGCCGCGAGCGGTCATGGGCATGCGTGATGGCCGAGGCGCGAGAGATGCGGTCGCAGAAAATGTCCAGATCACATTTCAGCGAAGCCAGAGGCACGGGCAGGATGCGCATCAGGGAGCCATTGCCGTTGTCATGTTCTCCGTCACCGCCTGCGATTTCGGCGGGGCATCCTTGTTCGATCAGTCGCAGAGCTTTGCGAGTGGCAAAGCCGATGTCGAAGAGTGTGCCGTGAGCTGTCCAAAGCCCGTGTGTGAACCAGCGCACGAAACGCTCGCCCATGTCCTGCGTGTCGAATCCTTTGTGAGCGAGACTCTCGGCCGCACACAACAACTGCGATCCATCATCCGACCATGTGCCTATGGGTTGGCCGTGTGTGCCGTAGTCACGCATATCGGTGACCGGATCGTGAATGCGGTCCACACGTGGCTTGAACTCGACGGGCACGCCGAGTGCATCGCCGATGAGAGAGCCATAAAGGCTGCCGAGAATGCGGGAGGAGGGATTCATGGGAACTCGTTTCTAAAGGCAGCTAGGTTTGGCCCGGTCTCGGAGTGATCAAAGATGGCGAAAACGATGCGTTCAAAGTGCCTCGAATACGGGCCGTCGGACCGGAGCAGGGCGCTGAAAGTAGCCGCGACTTGAGCTGGATTGTTGCCGAACACACCGCAGCCCCAGGCTCCGAGCACGAGATCGGTGATGCCTTGCTGCAATGCGACTCGCAGCACAAGCTCGGCACGCCTGCGAAGGGTTGGCTCCACTTCGGCGAGTCTTTCCGGTTCATTTCTCGTTACGGCACCTGCGTTGGGGGCAGGGGCGGTAATGACCGTCGCCAAAACGGGTTCCTCCAGCAGTTGCCCGCTGTCATCGCGGAAGAACGGCACGTCGGGAGAAGCGATCAGGAGGTCCAGGTAAAGGCAGGAAGAGTTCGCGCGGTTTCGCTCATAGTATTCAGGGGCAGCGAGGAGGCATGGATAGAGGCCGCTTGATCGAGCCAAGGCTTCTTCTTGTGCCAGGGCACCATTCAGAAAGCCTCCGCCCGGGTTTTTGGCGGATGCGAAATTCAGGCAGCCGAGCTGCTTGGCTCCTGCGAGCTTCAGCCTCCGCAGCGCTTCAAAGGTGCTTTCGGAGGTTACTTCAAGCGCTGCCGCTTTTGGTTCATGTGGCTGTGCCGCGCATTCGAGCGGTTTTTTTACTGCATCATAAAGCACAGTGTTGTCCACGGCGGCGGTGATTGCCGACGCGATGGAGATGCGTTGACCTTGTGGGCTGTCATACCAGCCTTGGTTGATGATTTGGAGCGTTTGGGCCGCCAATTCGGCCCGGGTGGATCTTTTCATGGAAATCGTTGGGTGACCTCGATGAGGCCGATGATGTGTTGATTGAACTCTTCGAGTTCTTCCGCAGGCACCCAGAGTTCGCGGTGCATGGCTCCGCCCACGACTTGCTCGGTAAAGCGGCCGAGGTAGTCGGCATCGACTGCAAAGCGGGTAACGAAGCCAGAGCCAGAGGCGGGCACATTCCAGTCGCGGGCGATCTGGATGGCATAGTCTTCGTTCATCACCGGATAAAAGATCGGCTGATCGGGCAGACGCGGTGGAAAGGCTTTCCAGCCGCTTTGCTCGATCAAGGCGAGTTCTTTCGGACCGACGGGACGGAAGAGCGTGACCGTTTTCATGATGGCTGCTTGAGAAGTGAATCCACCCAGGCAGTGACGGTTTGGCCGGCAGGGCCTTCGATGAACTCGTCGAAGACGCCGTCGCTGGGTTCGAGATTGAACTCGATGCAGCGGGCACCGAGCGAGCGGGCGATGTGGGCAAAATTGGCCGCAGGATAGACGAGTCCGCCGGTGCCAATGGCGGCGAAGATTCGGGCGTCGCGGGTTTTAATGTCGAGGTCCCCGAGATGATAGGGAACTTCGCCAAACCACACGACATGAGGCCGTAGCCGCCCGGATTGTCCACAGTGTTCACAGCGTGAAGCAGAGTGCAGGTCCTCGCGACAATGTTGAACCTCATAGCATCGCTCACAGCGGCTTAGAAGCAATTCGCCGTGGATGTGCCAGACCTCGGGCGAGCCAGCACGCTCATGCAGGTCGTCGATGTTCTGAGTGACGAGAGTGACTCGTCCAGGATACTCACGTTGAAGCCGCGCAATGGCATGGTGAGCCGCATTGGGCTCCTTTTTGAGCAAATCCTGACGACGTTCATTGTAGAAGCGTTGAACAAGGTCGCGATTCCTTTGAAAGGCTGGAGTGGCGAGTTCCATGACGTCACGTCCTTCCCAGAGGCCGCCTGCGCCGCGGAAGGTGGGAATGCCGCTTTCGGCGGAGACGCCCGCTCCGGTGAGGATGACGATGTGTGGGTGTGAAGATGCGTTCATGAGTTTTTCTTCGGTTTGGGCTCAGATTTCAAACAGGAAGCCCTTCTTCTTCAGCTTCTCATACTTCACGGGATCGAAGCGGAAGAGCTGGGCGGGGCGGTG
>JAGKWZ010000282.1 GCA_021151605.1 Verrucomicrobiaceae bacterium | reverse complement strand
GGCCGGAAATGACCTTGGAGGAAAAGCGCCGCGTGGCCGAACTGATGGTCAGAACCATCGTCATTGGAGACGGCGAGATCGAATTCAACCTTGTCCAGCTTCCCAGCTATCAAGAAATCACAAAATGGCAAAAATAGGTATCGTCGTGGCTATACGGTGGCGCACAGCAGCAGAGGAAGCGGAGGGTCTGGGTGGCGGTGATCTGATGCCAGGCGCCGGGCGGGATCAGGATGGCATCGCCGGGGGAGACGGAGCGCTCCTCACCGTCGATCTCCATCGTGCCGGTGCCTTCGAGGATGAAGTAGAATTCCTCGCTGAGCTTGTGGTAGTGGCGCTCGGTGGGTTTGCCGACAGGGACGGTGGCTTCGGCGAGACTTTGGTTCTGGACGGGGGCGTTCGTGCGGTCGAGGATGCTGCGGATGGTGCTGCCGTCCTTGGTGGTGAAGGGAGTTTGTTTGGAAAGCGGGTTGATCGTCATAGGGCTGTCTGGCAGCATCAGAGCCTCTCTTCAAGAGGCAACACCACGCATGAAATTCGATTCACACGACTGCACAGCCATCATTACAGGTGCTTCTTCCGGCCTCGGGGCGGAGTTTGCACGGCAGTTAGCCCCGAAGGCGCGTTGTCTGGTGTTGGTGGCACGGCGTCTGGAGGCGCTGGAGGAGGTGAAAGAGGAACTGCTGGCGCTAAGGCCGGGTTTGGAGGTGCTGCTGGTGACAGCGGATCTGGGGGCTGAGTCGGGAAGGGCGGCCCTGATAGAATGGGTGCAACGGGCGCCGGTGAAGGTGAATCTTTTGATCAATAATGCGGGGCTCGGGGACTATGGGCCGTTGTTGGATGCCTCGGCGGAAAAGCTGCGGATGCAGATGGAGGTGAATGTGAGTTCCGTGGTCCTTTTGAGCCATGCGATGCTGCCTGTGCTGAAGGGGAATGCGCCAGCAGGCATCCTAAATGTAAGCTCTCTGGCCAGCACACTGCCGATGCCTGATCTGGCGGTGTATGCGGCTTCGAAGGCTTTTGTGACGAGCTTTAGCGAGGGCATCGCCATCGAGCTCGAGCCGCTAGGCATTCAGGTGACCTGTGTGTGCCCCGGGCCGACGCCGACGAACTTCAGCCACATGGCGAAGCGCCCAGACGGCACGGACACAAACCGGGAAGGGCAGGGGATACTGCGCATCCCCAAGCAACAGGTCGTCTCCGAGGCTCTTGCGGCCCTGGGTGACGGACGGACCTGTGTTTTCCCTGGTCTGGGGGTTTCCATCGCGGGTCCACTTTTTCGCCATCTGCCACGCCCGCTGATGCGGTGGTTCTTGCGCCGACGCCATGCCAGCAGCAAAGTCTGACTTCAAATGACTCTTCCGCCTCCAGAGACCACTCCTTTAAGCGAAAACCAAGGCCCATCGCCATGGGCTGGGCCGCCAAAACGTGGAATGTTCAGTTCTTTGATCCGGCTGCTGGTGCTGGTCATCATCGCGCTGCTACTGGTGATCCCTTTCACGCCCTTCGCTGGCAGAATTAAGCGCGGGCTCAAGGAGATCGTGGCCGCCGCACGCGCCGGTCAGACGCAGGTGATCACCCGTGAGGTCGAGGTGGAAAGACGTGTCGAGGTGCCGAAGGAGATCATCAAAGAGGTGATCAAGGAGGTGGCAGCTCCGCCACCGCCATTGCCTGAGAACTACATTCCCCGAAAGGACGCAGACGTGGCCACCTTTTTCAATGGCATCACCATCAAAACCAAGCTGCAGACCGAACAGGGAACCTACGCGAGTCTGGAGCGCCTGAATCCCGATGCCTACAAGGCCGAATTCGAACTCAGTGTGCGGGTGCCAAAGGCAAATCAAACGGTGGAGGAGCTGTCCCGCATCAATCCAGCTTTGACATCGCTGCTGCCGGATCTTAAAGCGATGCTGCCTACGGCGAAGGTTTCCGGCTTTTACCACAAGCTCTACGAGAACAAGACGAATGCCATCCAGCGTGACATCACCCGACTGAACAAGATTCTCGACCGACATAATTTCTTCGACTGCGAAACGATCCTGGAGATGACCCACCCGACTTCAAAGAGGAGGGCGCTGCTCATTCAGTCCGAGATGGATGTCGTGTGTGATGGTTCAGACGGGGACCGCATGGCGACCCTGGATGAGTACATCTACATGTCGGACTATTATCAGCCATTCACCAGCTATGCGTGGGCGAAGAAGACCAAGACGCCGAATCCTCTACTTGCTAAGTGGGAGGCGAGGCTGAAAGCGGCCAAGGAACAATACAATGTCAAAGGGCTGCCTGCGGATAAGAATCGGGAACTAAAGATCCTGATCGACCAACTCGGGCTCGAGATCAAAGACATGAAGGCTCGCAGCAGCCTCATCGCGGAGAAAGATCCCTTCATCGTCCTCTCGCTTCTGTTTCGCGGTTATGCAGACTCAAACAAGTACACGCCGCAGATGGGGGATTACGCCATCGTGATTCATGGTGATAAGATGTACCCTGCCATCTGTGGCGACTACGGCCCTACCCAAAAGATGGGCGAGGCATCTCTCTTCATGGCCAAGACCATCAATGACAAGGCCACGCCCTACCGCAGGCCTGAGAGTGATTTAAAGGTCACGTATCTTATCTTCCCTGGCACCGCCGAGAAACCAAACGCGCCACCGAATCTCGACCGCTGGCATGAGATGTGCAGCAAATACCTCACCGAGATCGGAGCCCCTGGTCCTGGGCGCGAGCTGCATCGCTGGGAAGATCCCTTCAAGAAGCCCGAGCCGGTGCCGACGCCTGTCGTGACGATGCCAGTGGGAGTCCCTACGACACCGTCAGCCACACCTGGGACTCCAACGGGCGTGGCCCCTGCTGCTGGTGGTCCGGCTACTGCAGCACCTGTGCCAGTGGCTCCTGCCCCGGCACCAGTCCCGAGCCCAACGGCGGTCCCAAAGACCGGCGGAATGTGATGCATGGGTGATGGTGGTACCTTGCCTCATCTCAAAGAATGCCTAGCCTGAGGCCCCCATGAACCTGCCTATCCGTCCCCGCCGCAACCGCAAGTCGCCCGTCATCCGTGATCTCGTCCGGGAGACTGAGTTAACACCGAGACATCTGATTTATCCCTTGTTTCTCCAGGAAGGGGATGAAAATACGCCGATTGAGGCGATGCCCGGCTGCCAGCGCTGGTGTGTGGCGGATCTGGTGAAGGAAGCTGGTGCTGCCCATGCTCTAGGAGTTCCTGCCGTGGTTTTGTTTCCTCGCATCCCTGATGAACTGAAGACCCGGGGTGCCGAAGAATGCCATAATGACGATGGCCTCGTCCCGCGTGCGGTCCGCGCTTTGAAAAAAGCTCACCCGTCCCTGGCGGTGATCACAGACGTTGCCCTAGACCCTTATAATAGTGACGGGCATGACGGTCTCGTCTCTGATGATGGCCGTATCCTGAATGATGAGACGGTGGCCGTACTCTGCCAGCAGGCTCTCTGTCACGCTCGCGCTGGGGCAGATATCGTGTCCCCGAGTGATATGATGGATGGCCGCGTGGGTGCTTTACGCGCCGCGCTTGATTCGGCCGGGTTCTCTGGCGTGTCGATCATGAGTTACACGGCCAAATACGCCAGTGCCTACTATGGGCCATTCCGCGGAGCACTGGACTCGGCTCCCAAGGCAGGTGACAAAAAAACCTACCAGATGGACCCAGCCAACGCTCGGGAAGCCCTGCGTGAAGCGGCCCTCGATGAGGCGGAGGGGGCTGATATTCTCATGGTCAAGCCAGCCGGCCCGTATTTGGACATCATCGCCAAACTCCGTGCGGCTACCACATTGCCCATCGCCGCGTATCAAGTCAGCGGCGAATATCTAATGATCAAAGCGGGTGCGGCCTCAGGTTGGCTGGATGAGGACAAGGTTGCTCTCGAATCGTTGCTCGGCATCCGGCGCGCTGGAGCGGACATGATCTTGACATACTTCGCCAAACGTGTGGCGGAGAGGATGGCTGAATAATCAGTCCTCGTCTCCGAGCATCACCAAAGTCCCAGTTCCTTAAAATCCTAAGGCTGAACCAAGAAAGATTCTGTCCAAGGTGGACTTGCTTTGGAAATCCTGTGAGAATGCACGACCCATGAAAGAATATCCAGCTCACTGCATTGCAGGCATGAAGGTGTTCTCCGGTATCATCGGAGCCGCTCTGATGGGCCTCCTCTGTTTCATGCAGTCGCCTTCGCTGGGCACGGTCCTTCTGGGCATGTGCATGGTCATGACGATGATTTTCCTCAAAGGAGTGGTCATCGTTTCGCCCAACGAGGCCGTGGTTCTCACGTTTTTTGGCCAGTATTGCGGAAGCATCACCCATAATGGCATCTGGTGGGTGAACCCGCTGGCTGGCAGGGAACGGATCTCCACCAAGGTAGCCAATTTTCAGAGCGAGCAGCTCAAAGTGAATGACGCTCTCGGTAACCCGATTGAAATTGCAGCAGTGATCGTCTGGCGTGTCGTGGACTCTGCCAAGGCCACCTTCGAAGTCGAAAGCTGCACGAACTTCGTCCATCTTCAATGTGAGACCGCACTGCGGCAGCTAGCCAGCCACTTTCCCTATGAGCCTCACAAGGTGGAAGAAGTCGCACTGCGAAGCCATCCCGAGGAAATCGCAGACAAACTCCAGAGTGAGCTTCAAGCCCGAGTCTCATTGGCTGGCATTGAGATCCTGCAAACTCAGCTGAGCCATCTTGCCTACAGCCCCGAGATCGCCCAAGCGATGTTGCGGCGGCAGCAGGCCCAAGCCGTCATCGCCGCTCGTCAGCTCATCGTCGATGGTGCCATCGGCATGGTCGAGATGGCGCTGACCAAACTGGAGAAAGATGGCATCATCCAGCTCGATACTGCCACGAAGAGCACCATGGTGAACAACCTCCTCGTCACCCTCGTCTCCGAGCATCACATTCAGCCTGTAATGTCCACATCACCCATGAAGTGATCCGATTCGGCTGCCTTGATGAATAAGGGACCTCTTCAGCGTTGATAAAATCCAACCATGAAGACCTCACGCCGCCAGTTTCTCCAATCCGCTGCTCCTTTGATCCTTCCTGCCGCTGTTTTGGGCAGAGCGGGCGCAGTTTCGCCGAATGGGAAGATCCGCCTCGCCTGCATCGGAGTCGGTGGGCAGGGCACGAGCAATCTGCGGGCCTTCCTCGCGGATGAACGCGTGCAGATCGTGGCTATCTGCGATGTCGATGGACAGCATCGCGACCGTGCGATGGAACTGGCGAAGCTGACGAAGGCGGACTGCTACAACGACTTCCGCGAGGTGCTGGCCCGCAGCGATGTGGATGCCATCATGAATGCCACACCCGATCACTGGCACGCGCACATCGCCGTGGCTGCGGCGAAGGCGGGCAAGGATCTGTATTCGGAAAAGCCGCTCGGTGCGAGCATCGGCGAAGGCCGCGCGATCTGTGAAGCGGTGAAACAAAATCAGCGCGTGCTGCAATGCGGCACTTGGAGACGCTCAGGACTGAAGGTGCGCATGGCCTGCGAACTCGTGCGCAATGGCTACATCGGCGAGCTGAAGGAGATCGAAGTCGGCGTGCCAGGCACCTTTGCCATTCGTGGTGGCTTCACCGGCACGGAAGGCCCTGAGCCTGTGCCTGCACACCTCGATTACGCGATGTGGATGGGCAGCTCGCCGGAGAAGCCCTACACGGCGGCACGCTGCCACTTTAACTTCCGCTGGATCGACGATTACGCTCCCGGCTACATCACGGATTGGGGCGCGCATTTTGTCGATGTGGCTCAGTGGGGCGCAGCTATGGACGACACCACGCCGGTCGAAGTCAGCGCCTCACAGGTCAAACGCCGCGACAAAGGTCTCTACGATGCACCTGAGGAATTCCGGCTGGAGTATCGCTACTCGAATGGCGTGAAGATGACGATGTTCAGCACCACGGACAAGGCCACCTACGGCACCCGTTTCATCGGCAGCCAAGGCTGGGTATTTACGGAAGCCGAGCAGCTCAAAGCCAGCTCCATGGACATCCTGCGCATCAAGATGAAGGAGAGCGACACGAGGCTCTTTGTCTCGAAGCATCATCATCGCAATTTCATCGACGCCGTGCTGTCTCGCGGACAAACGGCTGCACCTGCGGAGATCGCTCAACGCGCGGCCGTCATCTGCCACATGGGCTCCATCGCCGCGAAGATCGGCCAGCCGCTGAAGTTTGATCCGAAGACTGAGCGTTTCGAAGGCAGCGAAACCGCCAACGCCATGCTCACCCGTCCGATGCGCGGCCCTTGGACGATCTGATTTACCGCTATGAAACAACTGCTTTCCCTCCTGCTCGCCATCACCGCCACAGCGGGCGATATTCAGCTCACGCTGCCGCCCATCGTCTATGCCACGCCGGATGTGCAGATGAGTCTGTATCACGACAACCTCGTGCTCACCGAGACACCGGAGAAGTATCGCTTCGAGATCACCAGCGATGTCGGCAAGAACGAAGCTCTGCGCTGGTCCGTTAAACCCAGCGATGCCAATGTCGGCGATCATTCCATCGAGGTGAAGGTCAAAGACGACAGTGGCACCGTGCTCGAAAGCGGACGCACCACGTTGCGAGTGTCACCACGCAAGTCAGGCGAAGGCAAATCGCTGCGCCTGCTCATCGTCGGCGACAGCCTCACGCACGCCACGATCTACCCGAACGAGATCGCCAACCTTCTGTCACGTCCCGGCAATCCCAAGTGGACGATGCTCGGCACGCATCATCGCGCGAGCGCTCTGCCCACGGTGAATCACGAAGGCTACGGCGGTTGGAAATGGAGCGACTTCCTGACGAAATACACCGTGCCGACACCCGGCGTCACCGCAGGTCCGCTGGCTCGCAAAGCCACCAGCCCTTTCATCTTTCCATCCGCCGATGGCAAAACAGGTGTCTTCGATCTGCCGCGCTATTTCAAAGAGCACAGCGATGGCGTGCCGCCGGATGTCGTCACCTTCCTGCTCGGCATCAATGATTGCTTTGGTGCTGATCCCAACAGCCCCGACAAGAAGATCAACGAGGTGCTCGACCAAGCCGACAAGCTGCTCGCCGAGTTTCATAAAGCCGCGCCGAAAGCTCTGCTCGCCGTAGGTTTGACCACGCCGCCGAACTCACGTCAGGCAGGCTTCACCGCCAACTACCAAGACAAATACCCGCGCTGGGGCTGGAAGCGCATCCAGCATCGCCTTGTCCAACGAATGCTGGAGCGGCTGTCGGGTCGTGAGAGCGAAGGCATCCACCTCGTGCCCACCGAGCTGAATCTCGATCCCGTTGATGGTTAGAGGTAGCTGACGAGCTTCTTCACGCCAAAAATCATCTGCGCCGTGCTGCTGTTCTGGATGGTCTTGCCATTCAGCTTCAGCCAAAGCGAAAGGTTCTGTGGATCAGGCACTTCATTGCTTGTCGCCAAAAATGGACCGATGGGGGCAAAGGTATCGCAGCTTTTGCCCTTCACCCACTGGCCGCCGCGCTCGAGTTGCCATTCGCGCTCGCTGTAGTCATTGTGCACGCAGTAACCGGCGACATGGCTCATGGCGTCTTCTTCGGAAACGTAGCTGGCCTTTTTGCCGATCACGAAAGCCAGCTCGACTTCCCAGTCGGTCTTCTTCGACAAACGCGGGATCACCACATCGTCATTCGGTCCCACGATCGCGCTCGTGGCCTTAAAGAAGACGATCGGCTCTGCTGGGATCGGCATGCCGCTTTCTTTTGCGTGATCGACATAGTTCAGGCCGATGCAGATGATCTTGCTCGGACGAGCGATACATGGCCCGAGACGCACGGAAGCGTCAACCGCGGGAGCTGTTGCCGCGTTGGCTTTTGCCCAGGCTGACAGACGCTCCAGGCCGTCACCTCCAAAGAATTTCTCATCGTAGTCGCCTCCAAAGGCGCTCGCGTCGATTCGGCGGCCATCGTCGAGTTGAAGGCCGATTTTTTCTTCTCCAGGGTTTCCAAAGCGGATCAATTTCATGGTGTGGTTCTAGGGTTGGTTGTTCACGCTTAAGCGTGATAAAATCTGTCGTCACGCTGAAGCGTGAACAACGTTCAAGTCATCATTTCTTCTCGTCGCCCTCAGCGTTCGCGTAGCGGCCGATGATCGGATATTGCTCCAGCTCAGCCACCGTGCCAGTCACGGGGAAGCTTTCGCGGCCGACCCAATAGACTGCTGCTGCGGCAATGTCTTCAGGCATCAAAAGGCGGCCCATCGGCACGACTTGCGCGGGTAGGCGCTCCGGCCAGCCTTCGCCGAGACCGTCGCCAAGCTTCACTTGGTATTCGTTCTCGGAAAGCGTCCAGCCGACGTTGAGTTGATTCACCCGCACGCGATCCATGCCGAGCGAGTCGGCCAGATTTCGCGTCATGGTCATGAGCGCCCCCTTGGACATGGAGTAGGCCAGCATGTTCGCCTGACCGCAGTGAGCGAGCACGGAGCCGATATTGAGCACGACTCCCTGGTTCTTTTTCAACTCCGCAAAAAGAGCCCGGATCAGCAGCATGGGAGCACGGGCGTTCACGGCCATCATTCGGTCAAAAAACGCGGCATCGGTCTCGGTGATGCGGCCACGCGTCGTGATGGCGGCATTGTTTACCAGTGCATCGACTCGGCCAAAGGCAGCGATGGCTTCTGTGGCGAGCTTTTCGGGGTAAGCCGGATCTTCCAGACTGCCCTGGCAAAAGGCGGCTTTGTCTTCGCCGAGTTCTTTTCTCAATGCCTCACCACGCACCGCGTCGCGACCATGCAGGATGACTTTGGCTCCTTCGGCGACAAAGCGTCGCGCCATGTGTTCGCCGATGCCGGTGGTGCTGCCGGTGATGAGGATGACCTGGTCTTTGAGTCGCATGATGGGAAGTGGTTGGAATGAATGGCTGCTTTATGGCGAGAAGCTGCGCTGGCTCAAGAGAGCAACTGCTGATTCAGCGATTCTTGCTCACCACCTTGGCCACGAACTCCTCCAGTGCCTTCGTCGTAGCATCGCCTTCTGTGCCGATGAGGGCGTTGATCTTCGAGTGATTCGTCTCCTTGCCGCCAAACACGGTCACGGGGATTTCCGCGCTTTTCAGCGCAGCCTCAAGACGCTTGGCTTGGATGGAGTTATCCGGGTGATCCGCTACATGGATGATCAGGAAAGGCGGGATGCCTTTTCCCTTTGCCACATGTGTCACGGCGGAGAAATCGACGTGCTTCGCAGGGTCATTGCCGAACTTCAGGCGATGCCCATATTTCGGCATCGGCATTCCATGCACACGCAGCCGCGTCTCCGCTGTTTCGATGATCGCTGGAATGTCATAGGTGTCGCCATCCACCGGCACGCAGCCAATGAGTGAGGTGTACGAAACGCCTTCCGCCTTCAAATAGCGGTCATCCGTGCAGATAAGCGTCGCGAGCTGTGCACCTGAGGAGTGACCTCCCACCAGAACACGATTTGGATCACCGCCATGTTCGGCGATGTGCTTGTGCATCCAGCCAAAAGCCTTTGCCACGTCGCGCACCAGCACCTCCATTTCCACCTCTGGCAGCAGGCGATGGTTGATCGCCACAAACACAAACCCCTTCTTTGTAAACCAAGCGGGCTTTTCCTGGACGTTTGCCTTGTCTCCCGTCTGCCAACCGCCGCCGTGAATCCAGAAGACTACCGGCAGGTTCTTGGCACCTTCCGGGGTGTAAATGTCCAGCACATGTCTCGCATGACCATTTTCCACGTAGGGGATGCTTCGCTTCAACTCCTGGGCGAAACTAGCGGCGGCAAACAAAAGACTGGCGAGAAAAACGGTTTTCATGGGCGGAGCAAACGCCACGCACTGCCGGATTCATTCCTGCTTAAAACATATCCCATTCATCCTTGGCTCGAATGACGCCGCTAGTCCTGCTGGCGGAACCAGCGGGCACCTCGAAGGAGGAAGCTTGAGGTGCCCTGCCGAGACATCGACATCAAAGCCCAAAGGCCTCGTCCATCTCCTTTGCTACGCCGGTGAGATAAGCCAGATCACCTCCGGCGACTTCGGCTGCGAGCCAGCCATGGAAGTTGATCTCATGCAGAGCCTTGCGCACGTCGGCATAGTCGATGTCGCCCTGGCCGATGGGGGTAAATTTGTTCTGCGCACGGGAGAAGCCCTTCACGTCCAGCTTCAGCACGCGATGTCCGAGCTGTCTGATCCAGCCGCCCATGCTGCCGTATTTCCAGTGGTTGCCGATATCGAACTGCATCCCGACCCAAGGGGATCGGAATTCATCGACGTATTTTACGAACTTGTCCGCAGTCTGGTTCGAGTCGCCTTCGTGGTCGTAGAGGAACTGATTCCACACGTTCTCGATTACGATCTGCACGCCCAGCTCTGCGGCGAGAGGCACCGCTTTGGCAATGTTTTCCACCGAGCGCGACCAGATCTCGTTCTCAGGACCGTCCTCACCTTTGCCGACGACGAGCAAAACGCTATGGCCGCCCACTTCGCGGGTGTCGCGCAGCGCCTGTTTAAGGTTCTCCAGGGCTTTGGCCCGTGTGTCTGTATCGGCGCTTGTGTGGCGGACCGCCCAATGCTGTCCGCAGACGCTGCCGTCCACGGGTAATCCTGAATCAGCGATGGCCTTCTTTGTGTCCGCAACGCTGTCACCAGGAAAGCCCATCTCCACTCCCATGAAGCCCGCAGCCTTGGCCATTTTGAAGCGCTCCGTCAGATCGCCACCTTTGATCATGCCGATTTTGAGTGTCTTGTAGATTTTGCCCGCCAGGGCATCAGGGATCTTGGGGTTTGCATGGAGTGATGCAGGCGCAGCAAGAGCGGCGGATGCAAAGGAGGCTTGGCGGAGGAACTGGCGGCGGCCGGTGGGAGTGGAGGTTTGTGACATGCGCTTATGGATAACGTGTTTGGCTTACGGATCTAATCATGGTGGGCATATTTCCAGTCTTCTCTGTCATTCTGATCTTGCCATGCCCACGCTTCGCTGTGCATCCTTGGCCTCCACCATGCGTCTTCTTTTCACCTCCCTACTCCTCGCCACAGCCGCCAGCGCCGTCACGCCTGATGGCAAACATAAGCTTGTCCTCATCGCCGGAAAGCCTTCGCATCCACCAGGGATGCATGAGTTCAAAGCTGGCACCACCCTGTTGGAGAAGTGTCTCGCCTCTGTGCCCAGCCTCGTTGTGGATCGACATGAGATGGGTTGGGTCAGTGACGAAGCAACTTTTGCCGATGCAGATGCTGTGGTGATCTATGCGGACGGTGGCAAAGGACATCCAGCAGTGCAGGGGACGCATCTCGAGACACTGCGTGGCCTCATCGCCAAAGGTGTTGGCTTCGGCGTCATGCATTATGGCGTGGAAGTGGTGCCCGAGCTTGGCGGCGCTGAGTTTAAAGAATGGCTGGGCGGCCACTATGAGAACAGCTTTTCCTGCAATCCGATCTGGGAGCCGAAGTTTGCCAGCTTCCCGGCTCATCCGATTTCCAGCGGTGTGAAGCCATTCCAGATCAGCGATGAATGGTACATCAACATGCGCTTCCGCCCTGCTTTTAAAGACGGCATCGTCGCGGCAGAAGATGCGGGCATGAAGTTCGTCCCCATCCTCGTCGCCACACCGCCAGATGCCACACGTGATGGGCCGTATGTTTACCCGAAAGGGCCATATCCACACATCCAGGCAGAAAAGGGCGCTCCTGAGGCCACCATGTGGGCTGTCGAGCGCGCGGATGGCGGGCGCGGCTTTGGTTTCACCGGTGGTCACTTCCACAAGAACTGGGGTAACGACGACTTCCGCAAAACCATCCTCAACGCACTTCTCTGGATCAGCAAAGTCGAAGTCCCGGCGGATGGCGTCGCCTCCTCTGTGAGTGAGGATGATCTCTCGAAGAATCTCGATCCCAAGCCCGCGCCAAAGCCAAAGAAGACAGCCATGCTCACGCCGAGTGTGTTTCAGCGTTAAGACGATTTGTTTCAGCAATGAGGCCCCGGCGAGTGAAACCTCGTCTGGCACAAAGAGTATCTTCTTCAGTCATGAAGATACTCCTCGTCTCCTCCATCGTCTTTGGCACGATCCTATTGTCCGCAGGCAGTCTTCTTGCCCAGGTGGACTTCGGGGATCTGCCAGACCCGGCTTATCCGACAAAGCTCGCCAGCAATGGTGCGCGTCACATCATCTCGCCCAATCTGTTCATGGGCGTCGTGCCAGATGCCGAGGCGGACGGCTTTGCCACGGCCAATGCTCAGGGCGATGATACCTCTTTCGTGGATGACGAAGACGGCATCGACCCCACACTTCTGCATCCTCATTCAGGCTTTCCCATCACCTTTCCGGTGAAGGTGACGAACAACACGCCCATCCAAGCCACACTCTACGGTTACGTGGACTGGAATCAGGATGGCGACTTTGTGGATGCCAGTGAGTTTGCCTCTGTCACAGTTCCGGGTGGCACGATCAATGGGACCGCAAATCTGGTCTTCAATGTGCCCTTCAATGCCGTCGTCACCAGCATGACGCCTGTGCGTCTGCGCTTCACATCGAATCAAACCCCGCCCGGTGTCGTCGGGCAGATGCCCGATGGGGAAGTGGAGGACTTCTTCGTCCAGGTGACTCAGCTCTTCGACTTCGGCGATCTGCCAGATGCCATGGTGGGCACAGCTCCCGGAACTCTCGGCACGGGCACTCCGCCGGATTACCAAACGATGAAGATCGATGGCGGCCCCTTCCATGCCATGCGCCAAGATCTGAATTTCTTCAATGACTCCGGCTCTGCCGATGCGCACATCGATGCCGAGCCCGATGGCCAGCCCAGCCCGAATGCTCAGGGCGATGACTTGAATGGCGATGACGATGAGCGCGTGCTGACTCACACTGTGACCGGCTCCACGGTGATCGGTTTTGGCAGTGCTGCCAAAGTTCAGGTCAATCTCAGCACCAGCCTCGGCATTCAAAACACCACCGGTGTGCCCGCCAAAGTGATCGGCTTCATCGATGCGAATAGCGATGGCGACTTCAATGACGCCGGTGAGTCCTCCGCGATCATTGTTCCCGGCAATGGCAGTGTCACCACGGCAAACCTGCCCTTCACCTTCACCTTTGTTCCGCCGTATCCCACGGCGTCGTTTACCAAGATCTTCGCGCTGCGTTATCGTATCAGCACCGACATGGTTTTGCCTCCGAATGGCGGAGCTACCGATGGTGAGGTGCACGATGAACTCATCTCCGCTCAGTTCGACATCAACTACCCACTCCCACCCGACTTCGGTGATCTGCCTGCGCCTTACGCAACACTGATGGCGGACAATGGCCCACGTCACACGCCGACTGCGGCCTTGTTCATGGGCACCAACGCCACCGATGCTGAAGTCGAGGGACTGCCCCACGCCACCGCGAATGGTGATGATGCCGATGCCACCGATGATGAAGATGGATTTATCCCCGCGTCCGTCACCTTCTACAAAGGTGCGCCCTTCAGCCTTCCTGTGAAAGCCACCAACACCACCGGTGCCGATGCCTACATCCGCGCCTTTGCCGACTGGAATCAGGATGGCGACTTCGCCGACGCGAATGAGATCGCCACGAAGACCGTGCCCGCTGGCACCGTCGCCACGGTTCTGACTTTGCCATGGAGCGTGCCCTTCCATGTCAATACAGCTCTGCCCGTGGCGCTGCGTCTGCGTCTCTCGCCAAATCCGGCTCTTCCTCAGAATGGTGCCGCTGTCTCCGGTGAGGTGGAGGACTACCTCGTTCAGGTGCAGACGCGTCTCGACTTCGGCGATCTACCAGCACCTTACGCCACAATCATCGCCGATGGCGGCCCCTCGCATGTCATTCGCGATGGGCTCAGTTTTGAAAATGATACCGGAAGTGCCGATGCCGATGTCGATGCTGAGTCCGACGGCCAACCCTCCACCAATGCCAGCGCCGACAACACCAATGGCGACGACGATGAACTCGGCCTCCTTCTGTCGGTCACACGACAAGTCGGCAGCGGCTACGGCGCCAGCACCATCTTGGAAGTCGATCTCATGTCCAGCCTTGCGGTTGAAAACACCACCGGCGTCAAAGCCAACGCCGTCTTTTTCATTGATGCCAACAGCGACGGTGACTTCACCGATGCCGGCGAGTCCGTCACCACAACCGTCGCGGGTGATGGCTCCGTCCATGCCGTGACCCAAATGCACACCTTCAGCTTCACCGCACCTTACCCGGCCACCAGTTTCTCCAAAACCTTTGCCATGCGTTTCCGCATCACCACGGACACCACCGTGCCGCCTGTCGGTCCCGCCAGTGATGGAGAGGTGCATGATCAGTTCGTGACCATCAATTTTAATGTCACCTACGCCTCGCTGCCTGACTTTGGCGATCTGCCGGCACCTTACCCCACGCTCGTCGCTGACAATGGCGCACGTCACACACTGACCC
>JAGKWZ010000281.1 GCA_021151605.1 Verrucomicrobiaceae bacterium | reverse complement strand
GTGAACACTCACCGCCACCTCCGCCCAACTACCCGGCTGTCTGGGGTGGTGCGGGGGCCTATAGGGCTGGCGACCGCCGGGGAAGCCGGGTAGTTGGGCGAAGGTGATCCACCGCGAGAAACCTATGCACCGCGCCCAACACACCCGGCCTACGGTGGGGACGCTGAGAGGGCGCGGGGTGCCGTGTCAGTCCTGGTCTTCGCCCGCGCGCTTGGTGGCTTCGATGTCGCGACGGGTCTCGATGGGGAGGGTGTCGAGCATTTGATCCCGGATTCCGTCTTTATAGGGCTGGAGGATGTCTTCGAGGCCGTCCCGCGTTTCGCTGGGGAGTTCGTATTTCTTCTCTTCGAACTTTTGCGCGAGTTGGTCGGTGAAGCGGACGAGGCGCTCCTGGGCTTCACTCACGAGAGTGGCCGTGTCGGCGTTGAGATCGAGCATGAAGGTTTCCTGGAGATCAGGGATCTGGGCCAGATTCTCCTCACCACCGGCACGGAAGAGACGCTCGATCTCATTCAGCCGCCGATCATGGAGGTCGTAGTCCGGCCTAAAGACGGCATGAGGCGGGAGCAGCTTGCGCCCCTGACTGATGAACTCGCGCATGTGGACGATCTGCTTGAGAAAGTGCTTCGCCTGCGGGGTGGAGAGGTGATCAGAGGGCTTGCTCATGACGATGCCGCGTAAATTACCACGACGCGGGGCTGGATGGGAAGCATGTTTTTTTGGGCGGGGAGACGCTGCGCGACTGCGGGGAGGGTGCTTTTAAATGAGGCTTGCCAGGGAGGCTGGCTTGATAATAAAAGCGTGGCATGAAGCAGGTGACGTCACCCAAATCCGAGCAGCATCTCCAGGCCTTGGCGGCTCATGCGGAGTGGGAATGGAATGCCGGTCAGCAGGGTTCAGGTGTTATCCAATGAGGCCACGTTCATGATCAAACAAGATGCCCATTCTGCTCCTGGCGGTCCGTTGGCAAAAGCGTGGCAAGAATGCCTGAAAACAGCCAAGGAGTTGCAGGACGGTAAGGAAGTCGGTCGCATTGGTTTCTACGCCCCCGACATCGTCATCAAAGGCAATCTGATTACTGCCATCACCGGAAGTGGGTTTCTCTACCCAAAAGGAAAATGATCAACCTACCAAAGCCGAACAAAACGGATGCGGGCAACGGCCCGAATGGCATCTGTCGTGTCATCGACGCTTTCCGCTCGCTTTCGGCTGATCCGATGCGTTAGGCCGCTGCATACGCTATGACACCGACGAACATTCTCGTTGCGATTCCGCTGCTGCACGTTTCGTCCTCGAAAGAGGCGGAGGAGTTTTTCTGCGCCAAGCTTGGATTCACGAAGGAGTGGGATTACCGACCGGCAGCGCCAGCAGATGACCCTGGCTACCTCGGTCTTCAGCGGGACGGTGTTCCGCTGCATGTGTCTTCGTTTTCAAGTGACGGCGTCGCCGGTGGGGTCGCGTCCTTTTATGTCCGTGATGTTGATGCTTTGTTTGCGGAGTTCACATCGCGTGGAGTTCACATCCAGCTTGAACCTTTTGACCAAAGCTGGGGCAACCGAGAGATGTATGTTCGGGATGCCGATAGTAATTCGTTGCGCTTTATCCAGACCAAGCTGTGAAAGTGGCCACGACAGATCAACCGAACATGAACGGGTGCATGGCTGCGAGGAACGAACCAGCCAATGCCCCTCTGGCTGAACAAGCCCGGTTTTCGCTAGGTGCTTCGTGTTTGCAGCGTTGGTCGAATTTGACGGCTGAGCGCCTATTTCGGCAAGCTCACATGGGCGCTATCCAGGGCCTATGACTGGTTTGTGGACAGAGAAAGGGTGTTTGGGTTTTTCGATGATGGCCCTTTTCGGGTTTGAGGCGTAATGATGGGTCCACCTGATCCATGCTCTCTGCTGTCCTCCATGTCGCTTCGCTCACAAAATCCTACGGGGAGCGTCCGATTCTGCGTGGGGTGTCTTTTGAACTGGGGGCAGGGGAGCGTGCGGCGCTGCTGGGGCCATCGGGCAGTGGCAAGACGACTCTTTTAAACTGCATCGGCGGGGTGGATCGTGCGGACCGTGGAGAGGTGACTGTGTCGGGTGTGGGTCTGCATGGACTGGACTCTGACGGGCTGGCGCGGGTGCGGCGGACGCATCTGGGCACGGTGTTTCAGTTTTTTCATCTGCTGCCGACTCTGACGGCGGCGGAGAATGTGGAACTGCCGCTGCAACTCCTGGGCGTGGGGGCGGTGGAGCGTGAGTCGCGTGTGCGGATGCTGCTGGAGCGCGTGGGCGTGGCGCATCGGGCAGGGGCTTTACCTTCGGAGCTTTCCGGCGGGGAGATGCAGCGGGTGGCGATCGCCAGGGCGGTGATTCATCGGCCTGCGCTGCTGCTGGCGGATGAGCCGACGGGGAACCTGGACTCGACTACGGGCGCGCAGGTGCTGGACCTGCTGGCGGAGGTAGTGAGGGAAACCAAGGCGGCGCTGCTGATGGTGACGCACAGTGAAGAGGCCGCGAAACGCTGCGAGCGCGTGCTGCGGATGCGTGATGGGGAGCTGGTGGAATCATGAGTGCGGAACCCAAAGTGGAACAGGTTTTTAACCTGTTTAGCGCGGCGGCTGCCGTGTGGATGGGGAACCGAACAGGTTGCAAACCTGTGCCACTTTCTTTGGCGGCATGAGTGCGGTTCGGCTCATTCTCGAGCGCTGCGCGCTGCGGCACTGGCGTCTGGCCTGGCGGCAGCAGGTGGCGCTGATGCTGATCCTGGCGCTGGGCTCAGGCGTGTATTTGGCGATGCGGCTGGCGAATCGCGCGGCGCTGTCGGGCTTTGAGCAGTTCACGAGTGGCATCACCCGGCAGGCGGACTACACGGTCACTGGCACGACGGGTGCTTTGCCTGAAAGCTGGCTGCGGGAGATGCGCGATGCCCTGGAAGAGCGCCCGGTGAGTCTGCTGCCCGTCGTGGAGGAGACGGTGATGCCTTTTGTGGAAGGCAGGCAGGGGGAGATCGGCTCTGGCGTGACGTGGAAGCTGCTGGGGACGGACTTTGTCAGCCTGCTGAATTTGCGTGGCGAGGCACCTGCTGGTCTCAGTGGAGAGGTGCGCGCGGCGGAGGGTGTCTTTGTCAGTGAGAAGCTGCAAAAGAAAGTAGGTGATGAGCTGCGCGTGGTGCTGAATGAGCGAGTGATCACGCTGAAGGTGGGTGGCGTGGTGGTGGAGCAGCCGGGTGTGCCGACGCTGCCGGAGACGATGCTGCTGATGGATCTGCCCGCGGCTCAGGCGGTGATGCAGCGCACGGGAAAGGTAGATCGCGTGGAGGTACTGGTGGCGCGTGGGGCGGCCTTCCCTGAGCTGCGTGCTGAGGTGGGCGAAAGGCTGCGCGGTGTGGCAAAAGAGCGCTGGCAAGTGAATGGCGCGGAGGATCGGCGTGCGCTGGCTGGCACGATGACGGAGGCGTTTCGGCTGAATCTGACGATCCTCTCGCTCCTGGCTTTGTTTGTCGGTGGGTATCTGATTTTCCAGGCTCTGGATGGCGTGGTGATCCGCAGGCGGGAGGAAATCGGCGTGCTGAAGTCGCTGGGCGTGACGGATGCAGAGATCCAGCGGGCGTTTTTGATCGAGGCGCTGCTGCTCGGAATCGTGGGTGGGATGCTGGGATTGCTCGTGGGCTGGCTCGGTGCCCAGGCGGCGGTGGGCGGTGTGAGCAAGACGGTGAACGCGCTCTATGGCGCATCGAGCGTGCAAGGCGCGTCGCTCTATCTCGGCGAGGCGGCGCTGAGTCTGGGGATCGCTCTGGTGACGAGTCTGGTTGCGGCCTGGTGGCCGGCTCGTGAAGCTGCGCGCACTCCGCCGGTGCACATGCTGGGCCGGAGGGCGGCGACCTTTGGCGGTGGTGGCTGGTGGCGCAGTGAATGGCTCGGCTGGTCGCTGATGCTGGCAGCCCTGGGGCTGGCACAGATCGGCCCTTGGCGCCTGAGTAGCGGCACGTGCGTGCCTCTGGCGGCGTATGCAGCGGCGCTTTCCTGGCTGCTGGGGACGGGATTGGCGGCGGGGTGGCTGCTGCCACGCATCGCAGCCTGGAAGTCCAATGCAGCTACGCAGCGGCTGGCGCTGAGTCAATTACGGCAACCCACGGTTCGGCATCGCTTTGCCGTGGCTGCTTTAGCGAGCGCGGTGGCGATGACGGCGGGCATGGCGATCATGGTGGCGAGTTTTGACTCGACGATGCGCGGCTGGATCGAGCGGACGATGAAGGCTGATCTCTATGTCTCCAGCGCTGGAGCCCAAAGCGCGAGCAGCACGCACCAGATCGGTCCCGAGACGGTGGCAAAGCTAAGCGAAATGCCCGAAGCTGCCGAGGTGGCGGTGCTGAGTGCGCAGCGGATTACTTTGCGCGAGGCGCCAACGATGGTGCTCGGTGTGGATGGTCCGCATACCCTTCGACATGAGGTCTATTCCTGGGTGGAGGCTCCGAAGCAACGCGAGTGGTGGCAGGCGGATGGGGTGACTCCCGCGCTGATGAACGAGAGCTTCGCAGAACGCTTCAATGTGAAGGTGGGCGATGAACTGGACCTGCCGGGAGGGCATCGGGTGCAGCTGGTGGGCATCCAGGCGGACTATGGCAATGAACGTGGCGCGGTGACGATCTCGCAGGAGGTCTTCCGCCAATGGTTCGAGGGCGATATGGCGTGGCGCGTGGCCATGATGCTGAAGCCGGGCACGGATGCCGAGGCGGTGGCGAAAGCGATCTCGAAGGCGAATCCTGGGCTCTCTGTTTTCACCAATGCGCATCTGCGGCGTGAGGCTTTGCGCATCTTTCGCCAAACCTTCTCTATCACCTACGCGGTGGAGGTCATCGGGGTCTTTGTGGCGGTGGCGGGGCTGGGATTGGCCCTGGCAAGCCTGCTCATGGAGCGCCGCGCCGACCTGAGCACACTGCGGGCGCTGGGCATGACGGGCAGGCAAATCGCGGCAGCCAGCGCGTGGGAGGGTGCGGGAGTCGCACTGGCAGGTGCAGTGATGGGACTGCTCTCCGGCGGCTGGCTGGGCTGGCTGTTGATCTTTCGCGTGAACAAACAGTGCTTTGGCTGGACGCTAAGTCTGGCGGTGCCATCGGCGCAGATGATCGGGCTGCTGATGGCCGTCGTCAGTGTCGGTGCCCTGGTGGCGGCGATGGTGGGCAAATGGGCCGCAAAGATGAAATGGGAGGAACAAGAATGAAGAGGCATGGAGCATGGAGCAGAGCGCAGAGAGCCAGCATCCTCCTAGCGGTGCTGCTAGGAAGTGGTACGCCATTCCAATGGGGCCTGGCTGAGCTAAACAGCGTGACTCAAACCACAGCGGACGGCTTTGCGCTGCCCAAGCCTGGACGCGAGTTTCAGTTCCCACGCGACCACGGCAGCCATGAGGACTTCCGCACGGAGTGGTGGTATCTCACGGGACATCTGGATGGCGAGGCTGGGCAGCGATTTGGATTTCAGGTCACCTTTTTCCGGCAAGCGGCGCGGGATGGGGCAGGGGAGGTGACTCATCTCCACCTGGCACATGCGGCGATCCTGGAGGCATCTAGCGGGAGATTTCTCCATGAGGAAAGACTCAACCGTGATGGCTGGGATGCGAATTCGGCGGTCAAGACGCTCGATGTGAGGAATGCCAACTGGTCTCTCAAGCTTGATGAGGGCACGCAGAAGATAACAGTGATCGCCACGGTGAAGGCCGAGGCTCTTTTGAAGCTGGAGATGGAGGCCGCAAAGCCGCTGGTGATCTTCGGTGAAAACGGGGTGTCTCGCAAAGGCGCGGCTGAGAGTGCGGCGAGTCATTACCTGACTTTCCCGAGGTTAAAGGCGGCTGGCAGTGTCAAAATCGGCGCGGTGGAACATCGCGTGCGTGGCGAGGCCTGGATGGATCATGAGTTCAGCAGTTCCCAGCTCGATGAGGGTCAGGTGGGCTGGGACTGGGCGGCCATCCAACTCAAGGATGGTCGCGAGGTCATGGTTTACCGCATGAGACGTGCGGATGGCACCACGGATGCGGCCTCGACGCTAACGTGGATCAGTAAGGATGCTGTGCTGAAGAAAGCCGTCTTCACCTGGAAGCCGCTCGAGATGTGGAAGAGCCCTCACAGCGGTGCCGAGTATCCCAACCGTGTGCGTATCGAAAGCGAGGGTAGCGTCTTTGAACTGCGGCCATTGGCGCAAGATCAGGAGCAAGGTGGCTCCATCACCGGCCTGCCCTACTGGGAGGGTGCCTGCGATGTGCTGGATGAGCGTGGCGAGCTGATCGGTCGCGCCTTTTTGGAGCTGGCTGGCTATGCGGGTGATCTGCGGAGATACTTGGGCGGCAAATAGCAGGTCACATATAGCGGCCCAGGCTTGGCATCGGCTTTTGCAGGGCTTGATAAACGAGTGTGCGCAGCCGCTGAAGTGTGTGTCGCGCGCTAAGGCTGTCGGCGCAGAGTGCCTTGATGGTCCAGCCGCGATGGGTCAATGGCCCGTGGCCGAGATAGACTTGAGCGCTGTTTAGGCTCTCTACCTCTACGAGCGTTAGTGCTGCGGAGCTGAGCACGACACAGCTCACGTAATGCGACTGCGGATGCTGCAATTGCAGGGTTTCCAGACTGGTGTCATCTGGGGAAAGGCGGTAGCGCTCGCGAGCACTGAGCTGACCGTCCACGAAGGCATCGAGATCCCAGCATAGCTCGGCATAGCGAAACACCTCACCACTGGCGACTCGGCCAGGGGTGAGCCAGTCGAAGAAGAGAAGCGTGCCGCCTTTGTCTGCATGAAGCTCGGTCTTCTGCTGATACCGTGCGCCTGCCTGGGGAATGAAGGGCTCGGGGAAGAACTCCAACGTGGCACCTGCCTGCACGCTGAACCTTTGCTGTACCTTGGCCGGACCGCCGCTGCGCGAACGATAAACGCGGCTGGCGCTCGGTGTGGTGAGCACAAGGGATGCTCCAGCTTCTGCTTCGGCGGATAACTCAATGCTGTCGCCATCAAAGATGCCAGCGGTGGGATTGACGATGTTCACCACAAGCGCGCCAGCATCCTCATGCGGCTTGCTGACGTGCAGCGGGGCGCGAAAGGACTGCTCCCGCAGGTATGTCTGACCGTTGTCATAACAGGCGGTCTTGAGATGGAGGTGTCCTTGCATGGTGAGATCGTAAAGCGAATCTCAAAATTCGCTTGGAACGAACTTGGAAGTTCGTTCTACGGGACGAAGAGATACTCGCGTTTCAGCCAGCCAATGAGGTCATCCTTGCCCTTCTCCGACTTCATGTCGGCAAAGAGGAAGGGCTTGTCTCCGCGCATGAGTTTGGAGTCACGGGCCATGACATCGAGATCAGCGCCGACATGGGGTGCGAGGTCGATCTTGTTGATGAGCAGTAGGTCGCTGTTGCGGATGGCGGGGCCGCCTTTGCGCGGGATTTTATCTCCCTCGGCCACGTCGATGACGAAGATGAACACATCGGCGAGTTCTGGCGAGTAGGTGGCGGAGAGATTGTCGCCGCCGCTTTCGATGAGATCAGCGACACAGCTCGGCCGCGCTGCATTCGAACAACGCGCCAGTTCCTACGTACGAGACGCAACAACGCGCCGTGATGTTTCATTCGCGACGTGTCAACAC
>JAGKWZ010000035.1 GCA_021151605.1 Verrucomicrobiaceae bacterium | reverse complement strand
TTTTGTCGAGCCTGCCTGCTTGTTCGAGCGCGGCGGCTTTTTGGAAGTCGGAGATGGGCGTGGTGGCGGCGAGGGCGAGGAAGGGTTCGGGCTTGCGCTTTTGCATCGCGGCCTGAAAACCGAGCGCGAAGTCGGTGACGCTCGGATCGGCGTCGAACTGATGGGAACGACCACCATAAAAGTGGGCGAACTTCATCGGCTCGTGGAAGCCACTCGTGCCGGTGGGTGAGAGAGCGCTGACTTCTTGGCCGTCGTCGCGGATGCGCTGACGGCAGAGATTGATGTGCCAAGGCAGGCTCTGCGTGGGGTGGCGGCCGATGATTTGATGCAGCGGGTCGTTTTCATCGGTGGTGACGGGCAGGCTGATCTCGACGGTCCAGTGATCGTCGGCGATGTGCGTGGCGACCTCCGCTTTGGCATCCCAAGTGAACCACTGGCTGCGTGGCGTGCCGCGATCCAGATCGACGACATGCCCGGCGGGGCTGACGGCGATGGAGTAGTAGGAGTGCGTCTCGGTGGCGATCTCGATCTCGATGGCATCTCCATGCCACAGCGCCTGGTCGTCATCGCGGGTGGTGGTGATGTTGGGTTTCTCGCCGCGTCGTTCATCGCAACGAATGGCAAAGACGAAGTTGTTGCCTTGCCATCCGGCTTTGAAACTCGTGCCAAAGGTGGGCGTGCGGCCGGTTTGAAGCTCGCGGAACTTGCCCGTGGCGGCTGTGGGGCAGTTTTGCCAATATTCATCGTCGAGTTTGCCGTCGATGACGATGCCTTTCGCTTCGCCGACAAGACGCACGGTGGGCACGGGGCCACGCTTTTGGCCAAGCTGCTGGGATTTCATGCGCAGGCCTTTGAGGAAGTCGTCGATGAGGGCGAGGCGTTTGCCGAATACACTCGCGGCATCGGTTTTGGCCTTCGCTTTTTCAAAAAGGGCCAGCGTTTCATCCGCCTTCGCCTTGTCTTCACCCATCACTTTCCAGTTCGCTTCGCAGAAGGTGAGAAAGGTGTGCATCTCGCTCTCAGCAGTGCCGTAGAAGAGGCGGCAATACTCACGAAGGGCTGCGGTTGGCTCGTAGCCGGGCCAATAAGCGCGGGCGGTGAAATAAACGAGGAAGTGATTGAAGCCGATGCCGACTTTGTCGAAGTCCTGACGCACGGTGAGCCAGATGTCTTCGCCTTGGGACATGCTTTTAGTGGCGAGGACACTGTCGCCCATCGACTTCGAAGCAAAGGCGGGCAGATACCAGCCGCGATCGGTGAAGGGATAGTTTTCGAAGTTGATGATGGGGTTGTCGGTCTTTTTTGCCCACGCGGCACGCAGGGCTTCCGGTGCGGCTTCGCCCTCGGCTTTGGAGGCAGCGATGTTCATCGGCCTGCGACCTCCGACGATGCCGACGAGCACGTTGGGCTCCAGTTTGTCGATCTTTAGCGGTGGCAGCGTATAGACGCCATACGCGCAGTTCAGGATTTTGGCGTTCGGATGCGTTTTGCCGACCTCTTTGGCCACGCGATTGACGAAGTCCCACACATAATCGCTGAGCAGGCCGCGCTCGATGCGCTCGGGCGAGTCTTTGCCTTTGCACTTCTCGCATTGGCAGATGGAGGTGTAACCATCGGGCGGCATGATGGAGACGCTTTCAAGCTGGAAGGTGTCGAGCAGCGCCAGTGCATAGCGCACGGTCTCTCGGAAGAGTTCGTCGTTGGAGTAGCACAGCTGGCATTTCGAGTCGCCGGCCTTGAAGTCGGGCTTGCCGCCGTAGATCGCGAACCATTCGGGATGGGCGTCGAACACAGGCTGGCGGTTCGTCATGTTCGCCATGCCGTGGGCGATTTGCAGTCGCTCGTCATTGCGGATGCCGAGTCGCATGACCCAGAGTGCGGAGTCCGGCCCGCAGGTAGCGAATCGGAAATTGAACTGCCGTAGTGCAAAGTCCGGCTTTACGGTTTCATCGAGTTTGGGCAGCTCGATGGTTTTCAGTGTCGGCAGCACCTCGCCGAGTTCGCCGGGCAAAAACCAGCGTGCGCCGAGTTTTTGCAAAAAGCCGCTCACCGCATTGAAGCTGCCACGTTCATCGAGGCCCCAGACTTCGAGTGTTTCGCCATCCAGCGGGATTTTGGCCCGGTGCTTATACAAACCGGGATTCGGCAGTCCATACGGTGCTCCGACGATCTTTTCCCACTCGGCCTGCGCACGCGGAATGTCGCTGTTGTTCCGCGCAAAGGGCCCCACCGGCTCGAAATCGGCGTCAGCGCCGATCAGCGCCATCCAATCCGCGCCCGTAGCGATGCGATACGCGCCGTCTTTGAGTCCCTCTGCCTTCACCGGGCATGAATCGCTCGTGCCGATGAACACTTTGACCGCATTACCCGAAGGCTGCGTGACGATGGGCAGCTTCGCGCCGCTGATTTTCTCGATCTGCTGCCGAAACTCATGCGCGGCGACTCGCTGAGTCCGCGTGGGCTTGTCGCTGATGATGATCTCCGCACGCGGCTGGCCATTTTCGACGAGGAAGGGCTGGGCGAAGCATGGCGGTGAAAGCAGCGCGAGGCAGATGGGAAGGTATCTCATGAGGATAACCTAATCGGTCAGTCAGGGGACGATCTTCTCGATATGTCCAAGCCTGCCTTTGACGACTTGGCGAGGACTCACAGCCCCGTCGGATGATCGACGAAACACCAGGGCAGGCTGAACTGTTGCTCCAGATGGGCGGCAAGTGCCTTCACACCGAAGGTCTCGGTGGCATAGTGGCCGCCGTAGATGAGGTTAATGCCGAGTTCCTCCGCCAGCGTGTAGCTCCAGTGAGGGCCTTCGCCAGTAATGAAGGTGTCGATGCCGTTCTTCGCCACGGTGGCGACTTCGCTGCCTGCGCCACCGGTCATGATGCCGATCTTCCGGCAGATGGCGGGACCCGCAGCGCACACATGCACGCGGGCACCAGTGGCTGCGCCGAGACGCTGCACCAGTTCATCGCGGCTGATCTCGGTCTCGATCTTCGCGCCGTTTTCGGTGCCCTTTGTCTTCATAAAGGTGCCGCAGGGTTCCAAACCGAGCGCACGGGCCACTCCAGCATCGTTTCCGAGCACGGGATGGAAATCGAGCGGCAGGTGGCAGCTATAGACGGCCAGCCCAGACTCGATGGCGAGCTTCATCTTTTGAAACACGGGCCCTGTCCAGGGCTGAGCGGTGTTCCAAAACATGCCGTGATGCACGATGAGCAGGTCCGCGCCCAGGGCTACTGCCTTGCGAATGACGGGCAGTGTGGCATCGACGGCGGCGACGATTTTGCTGACTTTCCCCGTGGAGTTTTCGAGCTGGAGACCGTTGTAGGCGTTTGGGTAATCCGGGATCTCCGCGACACGGAGCTCGGTATCCAGGTAGGTGACGAGGTCGGCTAGTTTCATGGCCGTGAGGAAGGTCAAAGTCAGCCGCGCCAGTGCGTCGGCACTTAGTCGTTGAAGAAGTGGCGGCCTGTCTGGCCGGCCTCGGTCTTGTTATCGACTTCCCAGTACACGTCTTCGAAGATGGACTCGGGCTCGGGATAGGGGCTGGCTTTGGCGAAGTCGGCGGAGGCATCGGCTTCAGCCTGGGCTTCGCGGTCGATCTTCTTGAGTTCAGCTTCGGTGGCGACGCCTTCCTCGATCAGCACAGTTTTCCAGACTTGGATGGGGTCGTGCTCTTTTTGGAAACGCTCGACCTCTTCCTTGGTGCGATACTTGAGCTTGTTGGCATCGGCGACGGAGTGGCCTTCCCAGCGGTAGGTGGAGATCTCGATGATGCTGGGCTTGCTCTCGTTGTGAGCGCGGTCGAGGGCCTGGCCGACACGGGCGCGGACTTCGTAGAGGTTTTCTCCCATGAAGTGATCCCAAGCCATGCCGTAGCCTTCAGCACGTTGGGCGAGGCATTGGCCGAAGGCCGAACTGCGCTCCTGGCTGGTGCCCATGGAGTAGCCATTGTTTTCGATGACGTAGATGACGGGGAGATCCCAGAGTTCGGCGAGGTTCAGGGACTCATGGAAGGCTCCCTGGTTCACGGCTCCATCGCCGAGGAAACAGAGGGCGGCGCCTTTGAGGCCGCGATATTTCAGGCCGTAGGCGAGGCCGAGGCCGAGTGGCGTCTGGCCAGCGACGATGCCGTGACCGCCCCAGTAGTTTTTCTCAGGGGCGAAGTAGTGCATGGAGCCGCCTTTGCCCTTCGAGCAGCCGGTGGCTTTGCCAAAAAGTTCCGCCATACACTCGTTCATGCCCATGCCGACGGCGAGGGCGTGACCATGGTCGCGGTAGGCGGTGATCATGTGGTCATTTTCACCCAGCAGGGAAGCGCAGCCGACAGCTACGGACTCCTGTCCGATGTAAAGGTGGAGGAAGCCGCCCATGCGTCCGGCCTGGTAATGCTGAAGAGAGACCTGCTCGAAGCGGCGGATGCGGACCATCTTGCGATACAGCTCGATTTTATCATCAGCGGTGAGCTTTTGATTCACGGGGACGGCGGCGGGATTCGGCGTGGGGGCTTTTGCGAGGGCCATAAATGGGGCGCGATGGTAGCGGTGGATGAGCGGGACGCAAGCGGCGAGGACGATGACAAAGGGCTTGTCGCGGGTGCGGCTATGCTGTTCACATGGGGGTGATAGCAGAGAACGCACCATGAACGAGTGGGATCGCCGCATTGTGGCCGCACAGGGCTATGTGGAACTCGGCCTCCATGACGAGGCCCGGGGCGAACTTTCACACCTGCCGCCGGAGGTGCATGAGCGCCCTGATGTGATGGAACTGAACGTACTCTGCCACATGAACGACCACCGCTGGGCGGAGGCACTCAGTCTGGCCCAAGAACTGTGCCGCGTTGAGCCAGAAGAGCCGGGCGGGTTCATCCATGCGGCTTTTTGCCTGCATGAACTTGGCCGCACGGAGCAGGCGCTGGATCTTTTGGCCCGCGGGCCGGCTGCGCTGCGGACGAAGCCAGTTTATTATTACAATGTCGGCTGCTACCTGGCCCGGCTCGGGCAGGAGGAAAAGGCGCTCCAATTGCTGAAACAGTCCTTCGAGATGGATGGAGATCTCCGCCGCGATGCGCGCAAGGACCCCGACCTCCTCTGTCTGCGCCAAAAGCTAGAGACGATCTGATCTACGATTCCTTTTTGATGCACAAACCTACATCCAGCCACCTTGCCGCCGTCACCTCGTGGTTTGAGGACAATTTTCGCGAGCGCGGGGAGCTGGGTGCATCTGTCTCGATTTGGCAAAACGGCGCGGAGATCCTGGCGCTGAGTTCTGGGAATTCTGACCGCGCCCGGACACGTGCGTGGACAAGCGATACGCTCGTGCCGGTGTGGTCCGCCACGAAAGGTCCTGCCGCTGTCTGTGCCCTGATGGCTTTGGACGAGGCGAATTTACCCCTCGACTGTCCCGTGGCGGAAGTATGGCCGGAATTTGTAGGTGCTGGAAAGGCAGAGATGAGCTTTGCCCATCTCTTTTCCCACACTGCTGGCTTGTGTGCGCTCGACGAGCGAGTGTCGATCATGAATTACGAGGCCGTCGTCGAAGCCCTGGAGCGCCAGCGACCGCTTTGGGAGCCTGGGATGAATCAGGGCTATCACGCACGCACGTTTGGCTTCCTGATGGACGAAATCGTCCGCCGTATCACGGGAGTGGAGACGCTGGGCGAGTATTTCCGGGAAATGATCGGCAGCCAAATGGGTCTGGATTTTTGGATCGGACTGCCAACGGCACAGCATGAGCGGGTGGCGACCGTTTATCCTGGGAAGATCAGCATCGCTGATGGAGACCGGCCTTTCCTGAAGGCCTTTAGCACATCAGGCACGATCACCCAGCGTACCTTTAGCTCACCACTCGGGCTCAATGCGGTGCAGGATTTCAATCAACCGGGCACCTGGCAGCACGGCTATGCCAGCATGGGCGGCGTGGGAAGTGCCAGTGGACTAGGCAAATTTTATGCCATGCTCGCTCAGGGCGGCACTTGGAATGGACGTGAGATCGTGCCAGCGGCTATCGTTCGCTTGCTCAGCGAGACCCTCTCCGAGCAGGATGACCTCGTGCTCTGCACACCCGCAGCATTTGGCGCTGGGGTCATGAAGGACCCGCTGCTGGTCAACCCTGGTCTCCCACCCGAAAAGTTACGTCAGCACTACGGGCCATCGCTGAGGGCTTTTGGGCATCCTGGAGCAGGTGGCTGCCTGGCATTCGCTGATCCAGAGAATCAGATGAGCTTCGCCTATACCATGAATCAGATGGAAACTGGTGCTCTGCCTGGACCAAAGTGCGTCGGCATGATTGAGCGCCTCTACTGCAGTCCCGCCTAAAAACAGAACGGGCCGGGATTCCGTCATCCCGGCCCGCTGCGGTTCCTGTCTTGAGTTTTGTTCTTCCCAGCTCCCGGGCAAAAGAAGGCAAATGGCTCAGGACGAATCTCGTGAAAAGCGACCTGAATGATGAGACCAGCCAGCTGCGGATCAGTTCAAACAAATGGGAACTTTTTTCCGAAGCCGTGCCCATGCTGCTCAACTCCATGAAAAAGAACGGGCTGGAGATTTCTCTCCAGCCCGCTCATCGGGGGTTTTCGGGTTTTTTATCCATCGCTTTCGTGCCAGCTCCCGGTAGGCACGAAGTCTCTGGACAAAAGTTTTGGGTAACAAATGGCGGCCTGGGCGTGGTTTAATCGCATCAGGCCGCCGTGGTAAGAGGCTAATCTTGCCAATTTGTTCAGATTACATCATGCCGCCGTGGTCGTGGCTGTGACCAGCGTCTGCCTTTTCCTCTTTCGGGATGTCGGCGATGAGGCACTCGGTGGTCAGAAGCAGACCGGAGATGGAGGCGGCGTGCTGGAGCGCGCTGCGGGTCACCTTGGCTGGGTCAACGACGCCGGCCTTGATAAGGTCTTCATACTTACCGGTGGCGACGTTGTAGCCTTCGTTGCCTTTGCCACGCTTCACCTGCTCCACGACGAGGGCGCCTTCGACGCCAGCGTTTGCGGAGAGCTGACGGAGAGGAGCTTCGATCGCGCGAGCGACAATTTCAGCGCCGGTCTTCTCGTCACCCACGAGGCCGAGGTCGCCGAGGGCGGCCTGAGCACGGATGAGAGCGACACCACCGCCAGGGACGATGCCTTCTTCGACGGCAGCACGGGTGGCGTGCAGGGCGTCTTCCACGCGGGCTTTCTTTTCCTTCATCTCGGTTTCGGTGGCAGCACCGACGTTGATGACGGCCACGCCGCCGGCCAACTTGGCGAGACGCTCCTGGAGCTTCTCACGGTCGTAGTCGGAGGTGGTTTCAGCGATCTGGTTCTTCAGCTGGGAAACGCGTCCGGCGATGGCGTCGGAGGAGCCTGCGCCCTCGACGATGACGGTGTTTTCCTTGCCGATGGTGATGCGCTTGGCCTGGCCGAGGTCGGTCAGCTCGATGTTCTCAAGCTTGATGCCGAGGTCTTCGGTGATGCAGCGGCCACCGGTGAGGATGGCGATGTCTTCGAGCATGGCCTTGCGGCGGTCGCCAAAGCCAGGAGCCTTCACAGCGACGATGTTGAGAGTGCCGCGGAGCTTGTTCACCACGAGGGTGGCAAGGGCTTCACCTTCGACGTCTTCCGCGATGATGAGGAGGGGCTTGCCGGAGCGGGCGACCTTCTCAAGCAGAGGGAGCATGTCCTTGAGGTTGCTGACCTTCTTCTCGTTGATGAGGATGTAGGCGTTCTCGAGGTTGCACTCCATCGTCTCTGGATTGGTGACGAAGTAAGGGGAGAGGTAACCCTTGTCGAACTGCATGCCTTCCACGACTTCTAGGGTCGTTTCGATGCTCTTGGCTTCTTCGACGGTGATGGTGCCTTCCTTGCCGACCTTGTCCATGGCTTCGGCGATGATGTTGCCGATGCTGGCGTCCCAGTTGGCGGAGACGGTGGCGACCTGGGCCACTTCCTTGCTGTCCTTGACCGGGGTGGCGATCTTCTTCAGCTCGGCGACGAGGGCCTCAGTGGCCTTGAGGATACCGCGCTGGAGGGAGGTTGGGTTGGCGCCGGCGGTCACGTTGCGGAGACCTTCGGAGTAGATGGCTTCGGCCAGGACCGTAGCGGTCGTGGTGCCGTCACCGGCGATGTCGGAGGTCTTGGAGGAGACTTCCTTGATCAGCTGAGCGCCCATGTTTTCATAGGGGCATGGGAGTTCGATTTCCTTGGCCACGGTGACACCGTCTTTGGTGATCGTGGGGGAACCGAATTTCTTTTCAAGGATGACGTTGCGTCCGGCTGGGCCGAGGGTGGCCTTCACGGCTTTCGCCAGTTTGGTGACGCCGCGCAGGAGGGCCTGGCGGGCTGTTTCGTCGAAGTTGAGTTGTTTAGCCATAATCGTTTAGCGTGTGTGGGGGTTTGAGATTGGGGATTAAGCGATGATGCCGAGGATGTCGGTCTCGTTGATGATGAGGAGGTCCTCGCCATTAACTTTGACTTCAGTGCCGCCGTATTTGGAGATGAGGACTTTGTCGCCAGCCTTCACGGTGAAGAGCGTGGAGACATCTTTGCCTTCGTCGTCCTTACCGGTGCCGAGGGCGAGCACTTCGGCTTCCTGTGGCTTTTCTTTGGCGGTGTCTGGGAGGAAGATGCCGCCAGCGGTTTTTTCTTCGCTGAGGGAGCGCTTCACGAGGACGCGACGTCCGAGTGGGGTGATTGCGGTAGCCATATTGGTCTGGTTATTGCTTATCTAGGTTTTGGTTCTGGTTTGGTTTGTCTGCCCGGCTTGCTGACATCCCGCGTGCGGGATGGCGGCTGGCCGGGCGGAAATTTATTTGGGAGTCGGAGGCGGGGTTTCTTTGAGGGCGACGCCATTGCTGGCTCGCTGGGCTCCTCCGAAACTCAGTTCCGGTGCTGCTTCGCCGATCTCTTCGGTGAGGAATCGCACTATCTGCTTCGGATCTTCGGAGATTACGGCCTGGACCATGCGGGATTTGCGGGCGTGGTCGTAGCCCTTGAGGTCGAGATCGAGCCCGACTGTGCCAGGGGCACCAGAGAGACCTTTCATCTTCGCGGCGAGTGCCACGCTGTTGTTGATCTGGTCCTGGAGGCCCTTGTCTTTGGAAAGTTTCGTCAGGCCGACCTTCAGCGCCTCATTCACTTCGGGGACGCTCAGGAGATCCTGCGCGTTCTTGTTCGGGTATTTGGCTAAAATGTCCTCCGCCTGAGTTTCGAGCCCGTTTTGGACTTCGGATTGGGTCGGGGCGGAAGCTTCCGAAGGCGTCAAAGCATCCGCGATAGCTGCATCGATCTTCGCATCGGAGACAGCGGCAGGTTTTGGAGCCTCGCTGGAGGTCTTCGGAGCTTCCTTCTTCCCGCAAGCGGTGATGGAGAGGAACAGCGCGACCATCCCAAGGAAGGCCGGCCAATTAGCCGACGCTCCATGGAATGTGTTCGCTGTGTTCACGTGTCGCATAGGTGCCCTTGGGAAGGAATTACTTATCCTTGTCCACGACCTCAAAGTCAGCATCGACGACCTTGCCCTTGTCCTGGGTCTTGGTTTCAGAAGCGGCGACATCAGGACCGCCCATGCCACCCATGTCGGGCATGCCACCGGCTCCAGGAGCACCAGCTCCGGCTGCGGCGGCGGTCTGGTAGGCGGCGGCGAAGAGTTTTTCGATCTCTTCGGTCTCGCGCTTCATCTTGTCGGTGTCGTTGGCTTCGATGGCGGACTTCAGGCTGGCGAGCTTGTCATTGATCGGGGCGATCTGGTCGGCGGGGACTTTGTCTCCCCATTCCTTGAGGGTCTTTTCGATCTCGTAGCTGAGGCTGTCGGCCTTGTTTTTGATCTCGACGCCTTCTTTGCGCTTCAAGTCTTCTTCAGCGTGGAGTTCGGCATCGCGCTTGGCTTTTTCGATCTCTTCATTGCTGAGACCGGAGCTGCCCTGGATGGAGATGCGCTGTTCTTTGCCCGTGGTTTTTTCCTTGGCGGAGACGTGCAGGATGCCGTTGGCATCGATGTCAAAGGTGACCTCGATCTGTGGCTGGCCACGGGGCATTGGTGGGATGCCATCGAGCTTGAAGGTGCCGAGCGTTTTGTTGTCGCGGGACATCGGGCGCTCGCCCTGGAGGACGACGATCTCGACGCCGGGCTGCTGATCGGCGTAGGTGGAGAAGATCTGGCTGTGCTTCTTCGGGATGGTGGTGTTGCGCGGGATCATCGGTGTGGCGACGCCGCCAGCGGTCTCGATGGAGAGCGTGAGCGGGGTCACGTCGAGCAGGAGCACGTCTTTGACATCGCCCTTCAAAACACCGCCCTGGATGGCTGCGCCGATGGCGACGACTTCATCTGGGTTCACGCCCTGATGCGGGTCTTTGCCAGCGAGCTTGCGGGCGGTTTCGACCACCTTGGGCATACGGGTCATGCCGCCGACGAGCACGAGTTCGTCAATCTTTGAGGCGTCCAGTTTGGCAGCGGCCAGGCAGTCACGCACGGGCTTCATGGTGCGCTCGAAGAGGCTGTCGCAGAGCTGCTCCATCTTGGCGCGGCTCAGAGTCTTCATGATGTGCTTTGGCCCGGTGGCGTCTGCCGTGATGAAGGGTAGGTTCAGGTCGTAGCTCTGGCTGGAACTGAGGGCGATCTTGGCCTTCTCAGCTTCTTCCTTGATGCGCTGGATGGCGTCGGGCTGGCTGCTGAGGTCGATGCCGCTGTCGGTTTTGAATTCACTGATGATCCACTGAATGAGCGTGTTGTCCCAGTCGTCACCGCCGAGGTGGGTATCGCCATCGGTGGCGAGCACTTCGAAGACGCCATCGCCGATTTCGAGCACGCTGATGTCAAAGGTGCCGCCGCCAAGGTCATACACGGCGACTTTTTCGTCGGCCTTGCTGTCGAGACCATAAGCGAGAGCTGCGGCCGTCGGCTCATTGATGATGCGGCGGACATTGAGGCCGGCGATCTCACCAGCAGCCTTCGTGGCATTGCGCTGGCTGTCGTTGAAGTAAGCGGGGACGGTGATGACGGCTTCCGTGATCGTTTCGCCGAGCTTGGCTTCCGCGTCGGCTTTCAGCTTCGCAAGGATCATCGCGCTGACTTCTTGGGGGCTGTAAGTCTTCGTTTCGCCGCCGACTTCGACCTGCACGTGAGCATCACCATTGCTGGCGGCCACGATCTTGTAAGGCATGCGTTTGTCAGCTTCGGTCAGCTCGGTGAATTTCCGGCCCATAAGGCGCTTCACGGAGAAGACGGTGTTACGGGGATTCGTCACAGCCTGGCGTTTGGCGGCCTGACCGACGACACGCTCGCCGCTCTTGGTGAAAGCGACGATGGAAGGAGTGGTGCGTGCGCCTTCCGAGTTTTCAAGCACCGTGGCCTTGCCGCCTTCGAGGACGGCCATGCAGGAATTCGTGGTGCCGAGGTCAATGCCGAGGATTTTACTCATGATGTGTGGGGTTGGGGGAAGGGTGGAACTGGATGATTTTGGTGGTTCATCTTTGGCACGCGCCGTGCCATGACATCTCGACACTTTTTAATGTGTTGGCTTTCAGCTTTTTATAGCTCGTTCAGTAATCTCCAAGGGTAATCAAAGCTGACTTCAAGTGTCATATTTGGCACTTTTGCCCATGGCACTTGGCATTTTGAGCCAGACACTTGGCACTTTACCTCACCGTGATGAAGTCGTGATGATTCAGCAGGGTATGGATGAAGGCGGGACGAGCTTTTTGGGGCACCCCGAGTTCCTTCAACGATTCCAAGCAAATCTGCAGTTCTTCCGGCCTGGGCGAAGTACAGAGGAGCGCTTGGAAAGCCTTGCGAACGAAGGCTTCATCCATGGGCTGATCGAGACGGCGGGCGATGACCTCGGCAGAACTGAGTGACGTTTGCGCATTCATGAGCGCTAGCGCCTGCTGGGGGACGATGCTTTCAGCGCGGCGGTAGCAGTCAACGACGTTGGCGTTATCGAACATCTCCAAGAAGAGGTTCGACTCGTCCCGGGTTTGATTGAAGTAAAGGCTACGACGCAGGAGCAGATCGCCGGATTTGGGGTCAAGAGTCGGGCCACCAAGGCGTGAGTCGAGCCGACCGGAGAGGTGCAGGAGGCTGTCGCGCAGTATTTGAGCATCAAGACGAACGGGATTCATTCGCCAGAGGTAGTGGTTCTCGGGATCGCGATCGCGGTTTACACTGGCGGCGTTGGCATTGCTGCTGGTCATGGCAAACGCGTCGCTCAGCGTGATGAGGCGGTGGATGTGTTTCAGACTCCAGCCATTTTCCATAAGTTCGACAGCTAGGAAGTCGAGCACACCCTGCAACAGCGGCCGTTTGGCCTGTTTGCCGAAATCAAAGACATTGGCGGCCAGCGGCTGGCCGAAATGTCTCAGCCAAAGGTGATTCACGACGACTCGGGCAGTGAGTGGGTTCTGCTTGTCCGTGATCCAGCGGGCGAGTGCTGTACGGCGGCCCGTGCTCTGCTCTGGGAATGGCAGGAAGCGGGTCTTGTCTGTCTCGTCGGGGCCTTCAAGAGCTTTGAGTGAGGTGACTTCGCGAGTCTGCTTTTTCTTGGCGTCACCAAAAGGAACTTTGCCCTTTGCCCTGGCAGACTGGGCGGCTGTGGGGCTGAGCTTGATGGGAACGATCTCCAGCGGCTTGAAGGCGAGGACGGCGGGAATGCCGGGAGCAATGTTGCGGGAGGTATCGGGATTCTTTTCCTCGCCTTTGACATGAAGATGCGTCGGCTTGGTGAGGTGGAGGTCATAAGCTCGGGGCAGGCCGTCTTTTTCGAGATCGGGCTGACCGGGCTGGGCATCGAGCCGGACGTGGTAGGGCTCAAAGATGGCGCGCAGGGCGTAGTATTCGTCGTGGGTAATGGGGTCGTATTTATGGGCGTGGCACTTCACACAGTTCATCGTCAGGCCTAAGAAGGCCTTGCTGGTGTGCTCAATGACATCGTCGAGCCAGGTAGTGCGGTTAAAGAGGTAGTAGTTCCGCGCGAGGAAACCGGTGGCGCGGAGCACTTCGGGGTCTTCAGGCGCGAGTTCATCGCCCGCGAGCATCTGCTGCACCATGAGGTCGTAACCTTTATCGGTGTTTAGAGATTCGATGATCCATTCGCGCCAGTGCCAGATGTGCTTCTGGCTGTAGCGGAGCTGCGCGCCGAGCCCATACCAGTCGCTGTAGCGCCAAATGTCCATGAAGTGGCGACCCCAGCGCTCGCCATGATGCGGGGAGGCAAGCAATCGATCGACAATGCGCTGACGCATGGCAGGCGAGTCCTGGGCGGCGAAGGCGGCCTGCTCTTCCAAAGTCGGCGGCAGGCCGGTGAGGTCGATATGCACACGGCGCAGCCAAAGCGTTGGCTCGATGGGTGCCTGCGGAACGAGCCCATGCTCGCGGTGAGCTTTAGCGAGCAGTTGATCGATCGAGACTGCCCCCGGCGCTTTTACCGGTGCAGTAAAGGCCCAGTGCGGACCTGTGGGCACGCTTTCCTCTAAGGCATGACACGGCGCGATCACCAGCGAGGCTAGTAAAAGCATGAGGAGATACCGTGAGCGTGCTGCCATTTCTGGTGTCACATACGGCACTCGGCAGCGGCTTCTTTTGCCTGAAGGCATCAGCGCTGTGTCGGCTCGGCGGCAAAGGTCGTCACATCCACGAACCACTGACGGATGGCTTTGAAGCCCCGAACGAGGGCGCTATCGAGCGTCTCCGTGCAGCGCAGCCGAGCGGCGAGGCTGTCTTCCAGACCGCGATAACGCGGTAGGAGGTAACAGAGGCGGCGCGGTTTTGCATCCGGCGCGCTGCGATGGCCGAGGCTCGGATGCAGGATGCCTTTGCACAAAACAAGTCCATCGGCAGGGATCGATACTCGCCTTGGAGGAAGAACGAGCCACGGGCGGCGGACAAAGACGGCATTGCCGCCCGCATCAGTCTCGATGCGTCCGAAGCTGCGGGGTGGGATGCCCTGATAAGAGCGGGCGAAGAAGGCTCCCGTCCCCTTGGCTCGGATTTCGTCAGTGGAGGCCTTCCTTCCAAATAACAGATCACTCACCATGACACTGCCAAAGACCAGCAGGCGGAAGGACCAACGAGCCAGCAGGGCACTGATGATGGCGATGATGCCGCACAGCACTAGCGCTGGCAGCGGGCTAACCGTGTGGATCATCGCCGCGCTTCCCGTGAGCAAAGTGAGCAGGCCGAGTTTGGCGAGCTTCAAGCCTGTATCGACAATGCCGAAGGGCGAGAGCGCTATGAGCACATGAATCGCATGCGAAGTAAGCCATACGACAGCGAAAAGCGCGAGACTGAGCGGGACGGTGACCCAGGGCGATGCTAGTGAGGCTTCCACCATGTTCGCCAGCGGTGCCATGGCCATGCCAGAGCCCGCGAGCGCACCGGCAGCTTGCTCGGGCTGGATGCGCTGATATTCGCTCATAGCGAGAGCTACAAGCGGGACAAAGGCCGTGCTGGCGACGAGAGCGCTGGCCTTATTTTCAAAAAGTTCCACCCAGTCGAGCGGCTTCTTTAAAATGCCCGGCACAGCTGCCCCGAAGAGGTCTTTGCAAAAGCAGAGAGCAATGAGACCAAGACCGGAGCCCCAGGCCCAAGGCTGGCAATACCAAGGCAGGCGGGCTCTGGCATCAGCCTCCGCATGCCAATACTTCCACGCCCCCACGGCACTAATACCCAGTAGCGGACTGATCGCCACGCCAGTGACTTCAGAGATGCCCTCAGCGAGACTCACACCTGGCAGGATCGCTCCGCTGGGCGAGGCCCCCACCGCGTGACTGGCTATGGCGGCAACTTTTTCCTGAAGCCCCGAGACCAGTAGGTCTGTTTCTGAAGCCGGCTCGGCACCACTGGCGGCGAACGCGAAGCAGGCAATTGTGACGATGGCTAAATGACGATTCATGGTTTCAGGGAATACAGTCAGAGTGTGACGCGGAGAGGCCAGGAATGTGCAAAAATGCAGCTTCGCCACCTACAAATACAGATGCTGGTTGTAAGCGGCAAATAAATCGAAGTCACTGATTGCGAGGAATTTTGATTGAAACCGCCCCATCAAAGCGGCTAATTTCAATTTGCTACAAAAGCCACGAGCAATCAGTCTTGGAAGAGGGAGTAAACTGCCGTTTTCTCAGTTTTGATTGCCCTTTTGGAACTCATTTTTCTAAATTGGGAACAATTCTTGCGAATTTTCTTAATTGCTATAAAAACACCCTGACAACTGAAAATCCCGGATGAAGGTCAATAATACAATCGTCATTTCTATCGGCCAAGCAGGCAACCAGATCGCGGCTTCGTTTTGGAAAACTATCTGCCAAGAACATGGCATTGATCCTTTGAGCGGGTCCGTGACTTCCCAAGGCTCACCCCCACGGGGCAACTGGAGTTCATTTTTCTCTCAGCTCGGCGAGTCCGGCTCGAGCTATGTGCCGCGTGCTGTCATGGTCGATCTGGAACCGAGCGTGATCGATAATATTAAGGCCACAACGGGATCACTTTTCAATCCAGCGAACCTCATCAGCCGCACGGAAGGCGCGGGAGGCAATTTCGCTGTCGGTTACTCCGGTGCAGGCCGGGAAGTGCTACCTGAAGTGATGAACCGGGTGAGCTATGAAATAGAAAAATGCGACAACGTGGGTGGAATCATCGTCATTCATGCAACTGGTGGCGGTACTGGCTCAGGTTTTGGCGCGTTGCTGATCGAATCGATCAAAGAGAAGTATCCCGAAGCTCCGGTGTTGAGCTGCGCAGTTTTGCCATCGCCCCAAGTCTCCAGCGTGGTCACTGAGCCTTATAACACGGTCTTTTCGCTTAACAGCCTGCGCCGCACAGCCGATGCCTGTTTGATTTTTGACAACGAAGCTCTCTTTGATCTGGCCCACCGCAAATGGAACATCGAAAGCCCGACGGTGGACGACCTGAATCTTCTGATCACCGAAGCGCTCGCAGGCATCACCGCCTCCATGCGCTTCAGCGGGTTCCTGACTGTCGAAATCAGCCTTCGTGAACTGCTCACCAATCTGGTGCCGCAGCCATCGCTGCACTTCCTGATGTGCGCTTTCGCACCGCTTACACCTCCAGATCGTAGCAAGTTTGAAGAGATGAGCATTGAGGACATGATCAAGTCCCTCTTTGACAATGGCTCCGTGTTTGCCGCCTGCTCACCTATGGAAGGACGATTCCTCTCTACTGCCGTGCTTTACAGAGGCATCATGGATGACAAGCCCCTGGCTGATGCCTCGCTTGCCGCGATGCGTGAGAAACTCCCGCTCACCTACTGGATTCCCACCGCCTTTAAGATTGGATATGTCGAGCAACCAGGTATCTCGCATCGTAAAAGTATGGTGCTTCTGGCGAATAATACCGAGATCGCACGTGTGCTAGACCGGATTTGCCACAATTTTGACAAACTCTGGCAGCGCAAAGCCTTCGCCAATTGGTATCTGAACGAGGGTATGAACGAGGAGCAGATCGTAGCTCTTCGGGCCTCCGCACAGGAACTTATTCAGAGCTATCAGGTGGCTGAAGAAAGCGGCGCTAAAGCCAAAACTCAGGACGAAGGGACGATGACCACCCGTGCCTATGCTGGTGGCGAAGATCCACGCAGAACTTCCTCTGTAAGCCTGCGGGACCTCGTGGAACGCCGCTGATCTTTACAGCCATTCATTTTCCAAAATTAACTTCAAGCAACATCCCGGAGGATAACCAGTGAGAGAAATTCTGAGCATTCATGTCGGTCAGTGTGGGAACCAAATTGCAGATCGTTTCTGGCGCCTAGTTTTGCGTGAGCATGGCCTCACCGAGCAGGGCACGCCAAAAGATTCCAGCGCCGCGAACAACGCCAACATGGAGGTCTTCTTCCATAAGATCCGCGATGGTAAGTACATCCCCCGCGCAGTGCTTGTTGATCTCGAACCGGGAGTCATCGCTCGTATCGAAAGCGGTGAAATGTCCCAACTCTTTGATGAAAGCAGTATCGTCCGCAAGATCCCTGGTGCGGCGAACAACTGGGCTCGCGGCTACAACGTCGAGGGCGAACGCGTCATCGACCAGGTGATGAACGTCATCGACAATGCCGTCGAAAAAACCAAGGGCCTGCAGGGCTTCCTCCTCACTCATTCCATCGGTGGCGGTTCTGGCTCTGGCCTCGGCTCGCTGATTCTTGAGCGTCTTCGTCAGGCTTATCCGAAGAAGCGCATCTTCACCTTCTCAGTCGCACCCTCACCGGTCATCTCGGATTCTGCTGTAGAGCCCTACAACGCAATCCTGACCCTCCAGCGTATCCTCGATCACGCTGATGGTGCCGTCATTCTCGACAACGAAGCTCTCTTCCGCATCGCCAAGGCCAAGCTTCATCGTTCGCCAAACTACATGGATCTGAACCACATCGTCGCTCTGATCATGAGTTCGGTGACGGCGTCCCTGCGTTTCCCTGGCAAGCTGAACACCGATCTCAGCGAGTTCGTGACCAATTTGGTTCCTTTCCCGGGGAATCACTTCTTCACCGCCAGTTTCGCCCCAATGCGTGCTCCCGGCCAGGAAGGTCAGGTCCGCAGCAACTTCCCCGATCTGGCCCGCGAAACCTTCGCCCAGGACAACTTCACTGCAGCGATTGATTGGCAGCAAGGCGTCTATCTTGCTGCCAGCGCCCTCTTCCGCGGTGATGTGAAGCAGAAAGAAGTCGATGAAAACATGGCCACCATTCGCAAGGGGCTGAACTTCGCCAGTTACATGCCATCCGCAGGCGGTTTGAAAATCGGCGTGGCCGAGACCGCACCAGAGGGTTTCGCCTCTAGCGGTCTGGCGCTCGTGAACCATACCGGCATCGCCGCCGTCTTCGAGCGTCTCGTCACACAGTTTGACATCATGTTTGATAACCACGCCTATACCCACTGGTATGAAGCCGCTGGTGTCTCGCGTGAAATGATGGCCAACGCACGTGACTCCATCGCCAACCTCGCGAGGTCTTACCGCGACGCCAGCTAGTTCCTTTTCTCCGTGGACCCCAACCTCGAGCGCCAATTGTTTTCGGCCTCCCGCAGTGTCGAGGAGGTCCGTCGGCTTGCGTACCGAGAGCCTTCCCGCCTTGGCCAACTCGTCGAACAGATCAGCGTCCTCGCCGACCTTCGGCAAAAGGAAGGTGATTTCCGTAAAGCGGAGTCTCTCTACCGAGAGGCGCTCTTTCGCGCCCAGGAGTTGAAAAAGCCCGACCCCGATCTGCTCTGCGGCATCCACTCACTGCTCGCCCACCTTTATGACCGCTGGGGGCGCATGGATAAGGCAGCCGAGTATTATGAAAAGGCACTTAAGATCGCTGACGACGCTGCTTTGGAGGACAATGACAAGGTGGCTACCATCAAAAATAATCTCGCCATGATCTTCAAGGGTCTGCGTGATTACAAAAAAGCCGAGAAATATTATCAGGAGGCGCTTGATAGCTTCCGCGTAACTGACGGCAGTGAAAGCCCGCGTGTGGCTAGTGTGCTCAATAATCTGGGAGTGCTCTACTACACCAACATGGATGTGGAGCGCGCCCAACAGATGCATGAGCGCGCACTCGGCATCCGCCAGAATCTGGGCCAGGATCAGATGGATCCCGCTGACCTCTCCCAGACCTACATCAATCTAGGGGCCGTCTATAAAGCCACGGGTGACTTCCAAAAAGCTGAGGCTTGTGTAGACCGCGCCAAGCGCATCCGCTCGGGCATGAATGGTTTCCATGCGAACCCGCGCCGGGCCGCAGCACTCTTGATCGACAAGACCCTATAGGCCCTGCCGTTTCCCATCGGCTCACATTTTGTTTGAGTTGGCGGGAGTTTTCGGGCAGCCATGAAACCTGTGATTCTCGTTTTAACCGCTGGCTTTGGTGATGGACATAACACGGCAGCAGCTTCTGTTGCCGAAGCGCTTCGCCGATCCCTGCCCGGTGAGCAGGTACTCGTTTCGGATCTGATCTCCGAGGCGCTGCCGCGCACCTCGGGTGTTTTGAAAAGCCTCTATCAGGTGGCCATCACTCACCTGCCCTGGGCCTGGAGTGCGCTCTACAGGATGTTAGCGAAGTCCGACCTGGACCCAAAGCAAAATGCCTGGATGCGCCCACTGCTGATGAGTTTGAGCAAGCAGATCGAAGAAAAGAAGCCCCGTGTCATCGTGAGCACCTATCCTCTCTATGCGGGGCTGCTGTCGACTCTCCGCCAGGAGATGGAAGTGCCACCATTGGTGACGGTGATCACGGACTCGACCAGCGTCCATCCGATCTGGCTCATGGCACCGAGCGATCTCTACTGCGTGTCGGATGTGGAAACAGACGATGTCATCCTCAGCATGGGAGTACCTCCTGGGAAGACACGGGTCACTGGTTTTCCCGTGAGCCTGCAATTTACGGAAACCCTGCCGGAAGAGCTGCTTTGCCTCAAAGGTCAACGGATCCTGTATTTGCCCTCCACGCCAGCACGACATGTTGCCGCCACTTTGGAGGCGTTGCGTCCCTTGATTCTTCAGGGAGTGAAGCTCACGATACCTGTGGGGAAGCATCGCTCCCGTCTCTATCATGTCCTGCGGCGGTACATTGATTCAATCCCCGAAGGAGCCCTGGATATCATCGGCTGGACCACACGCATTCCCGAACTTCTACGCACCCACGATATCGTGATATGCAAAGCTGGTGGAGCCATCCTTCACGAAGTCATGGCTGCTCGCACGCCAGCAGTGATCGATTATGTCGTCCCTGGGCAGGAGGAAGGAAATGCCGATTACCTGCTATCACGTCACTGCGCCCTGCGCTCACGCACCCCTCGTGAAACTGGTGCGCAAGTGGCTGCCGCACTGGCAAACAACGGGAAGCTCGTGCGTCAGATGCGGGAAAATATGCTGCCGATCAGTGTGCCTGATGCGGCATTGCGCGTAGCCCACGAGGTACAGGGGTTCTTGAAAGTCCAATAAGGGAGTGCCCCTACTTCTCCTTCTTCTTTTCGAAGAGCCGTTTAAAGAAATTTGGCTTCTCCTCTGTCGGCATCTTCGCTGGCGCTGTCTCTAAACCACCGCTGTCTTGAACAGGGGCATTCGGAATCGGCATGGGGGCAAAGCGAGTATCTGGGGTTGTCGCAGGATCTGGCGCTGCTGTCGGGGCGGTCTGCTTTGTGAAATCGATGGCGGCAGGCCTAATGCTGGGCGCAGCAGCCGTGTTGAGGTTGATCACCTTGGGTGTGAGCGCTTTGCCATCGGCTCCATACTCATGAATCACCTGCTGAAAGATTTCCCCATTGAGGTTCATCAAGCGGTCCTCTTTTCGGCGGCCAAGCTCATCGTAATTGCACTGTACGCGTGCCACGAGATTGCCCCGCCCATCATAGACATTGCCCTGAAGCGGCTCCCCTTTCTCGTTCATGAGGAAGACTTTTTTGACGGAGAGCACGTTGTCCGCCGTGTAGGTCATCTCCGTCATTTCACGGGTCTCAGGATTGCTCACGGACTCAGTCCTCGACTTGTCCTTGTGGTAGATCGTGCGCCCAACGACACGTTGCCCGTTCGGGCCCGCAGTGGTGGTGGCGACAAACAGAAGCCAGGAAAGGCCAAGAAAGGCAGCGCGCATTTTCATACTTGAGGAGAAATTCCACTTCAGAATAGTGGCGACTTACCGCGCCTCCAACACGTTTGTTTTAATCGCCATGATCACTGAACTCAATCTGCACCCCACCGAATCCGACTGGACCCAATTCCTGAACGAGGTGATCGGGGACTTCGCCTGCACCACCGGCACGATTCATCGGCTCGACCCAGCAGACAAACATCTGAAGCTCGTTGCCGCCAAGGCAATACCCCCGCAGCTCATCCCCGTCATCCAGTCCATTCCCGTGGGCAAAGGCATCGCTGGTGCCGCAGCACAGCGCGAGGCCCCAGTGGAACTCTGCAACCTCCAGACCGACACCAGCGGCGTGGCGAAGCCCGGCGCACGCCAGACCAATGTCCAGGGCAGCCTCGCCGTGCCGATGATGGATGGCTCCCGCCTCTGCGGCACGCTCGGCATCGGCAAGATGGAGCCCTATGAGTTCAGCCCCGAGGAAAAGGAGAAGCTACTGAGCATCGCACGCACCGCTGCGGCCCGCCTTTTGCCAGCTGGCTGAATTGTCTTGGCGGCCTTGTGGCAAGTCGGTATCAATAACGCGCCATGAAGCGCACCACGATCCACGTCCTCGCCGCCCTTTCCACTTTCACCACTGCCGTCCACGCCGAGGGCGGATTTTATGGTGATGCCCCCGATGCCACGCATCCCTGGGCCATCCATGACATGAACCGCCCGCAGCCGCCGCGTGTGGAGCCTGGGAAAAATGGGGCCGCTCCTTCCGATGCCATCGTCCTTTTCAGCGGCAAAGCGGAGGAGATCGAGAAATGGCAGTCTGATAAACAGCCCGCCGAGCCGACCAAATGGGAAGTCAAAGACGGTGTGCTCCAATGCGTGCCCGGCAGCGGCTACATCCGCACGAAGGAAGAATTCGCCGACTGCCAGCTCCACATCGAATGGAGCGCGCCAAGCAAGGTCGAGGGCAACAGCCAGGGCCGTGGGAACAGCGGCGTCTTCCTCATGGGTCAGGTCGAAGTCCAGGTGCTGGACAATTACAACAACCCCACCTACCCGGACGGTTTCGCCTCCTCCATCTACGGCATCAACCCGCCCATGGCGAATGTGCTGAATGCTCCCGGCGAGTGGCAGAGCTACGATATCATCTTCCGTCGCCCCATCTTCAAAGACGGCCAGGAGATCGATCCCGGCTACATCACTGTCTTCGTGAATGGCGTCTGCACCCAGGATCACACCCGACTCGAAGGCGGCGGTGGACACATGCGCCGCTCCAGCCCGCGCCCCTTCCCTGAAAAAGGCCCGCTCAAACTCCAGGACCATGGCAATCCCGTCCGCTATCGGAACATCTGGTATCGCCCCCTACCAAAGCGTGCCATCGAAGGCGGCGACACCAGCCTCATGAGCGAAGCAGCCACCGCCGCCAAACGTGCCGGGATCGCCAAAGGCATCCGTGAAGACGCCGCCAAGCTCGAAGGCAACGCCAAGATGTACCGCCTCCTCGAGTCCCTTTGCTATAGCGACGACAGCGCCGCGCGTGAAACCGGCCTCAAGATGACCGCCGACTTCATCCAGGCACTCCAAGACACCCCCGCCGACAAGATCGAATCCAAGAAAGGCGAGGCGCTCCAATTCCAAAAAGCCCTCAACTACCTCACCAAGTTCAAGATCCTCCCCGAGGACTTCCCTGCCAAAAAGCAGATCACCGAGATCGTGAAGAAGCAGGAGTGGGACAAAAAGAAGTAATCATCAGGATCTCCCCGGCTCTTCGCGTCTGAATTGATCGAAGAGCCGGGACACCCTTCACCACTTGGGCCAGTAAACAGCCTCCTAAAGAAGAGCTCCTCGAAGCTGATGAAGATCCCGGAAGGTAGAGGGCGTGGCTGTTAAGTAAAAGTGGTCCGCTCAGTCCTCTGTGCGGCAGGAATTGATCTGCTACTAGCGCAGAGGCGTTACGTGCTGAAGTATCCGGCATCATGCGTCACAAGAACTGGATCACGGCAGCCAAGCTTGAAGTTTGGGCCGATACGTTGCCGGCGAGAGCATTGCTGCCGCAACTCTTGCGTCGGCTTGTTCACGCTTCTGTGCCGCCTATCTCCATTCAGCAGCTTGAATTTCCAAGTGGTGAAGGTGTGCAAAGACCCGGCATTGATGGTGTAAGCATAACCACATCCAGCAATGCCAAGGTGCCTGTTGGTAAAACAGCGTGGGAGATCGGCTGCGATAAAGGCATCAAGTCGAAAGCCGATGACGATTACATCAAACGCAAGCCCGAGTCGAATGCGGCATTCGTCTTCGTGACCCCACGAAAATGGAGCCTCAAACAACAATGGTCTGAGGAGCGCCGGAAGACGGGACAATGGAAGGATGTCCGAACTTACGACTCGTCTGACCTCGAAGAGTGGCTGGAACTGGCACCCGCTGTGGACATCTGGTTGGCTCATGAGATCGGCCACAAGCCGCCTGGCGTCACCGATCTCGCCACCCATTGGAAGAACGTCGTGGCAAGCCTCAGGCTGCCAATTCCTCCAGCGGTGGTGTTGACTGACCGCGAGGCGCAAGTGAAGCAGTTCCGGGACCGTCTGGCGGAAGAGCCTGCAGCTATTACCATCGAAGCATCCTCCACTGCCGAGATCATCGACTTTATCGCCGGGCTAGCGGCCAGCCTGCCAGAGGATGAGCAGGGGCAAATCACTTCAAGAGCCGTTGTGGTGGAGGATCGTGAGGCATGGCGAGCTCTTGCTGGCTCAGGAGGGAATCTTGTTTTGATCGCTGCTCCGCAGCTTGATCTGGAAGCAGAACTGATTTCGGAAGCTATTCGTCAGGGCCATCATGTTGTATTTCTCGCCTCAAGGCAACGAAATGCAGACTGTGAACCGATCAAACTACGCCGCATGTTCTCGATCAGTCTCCATAAGGCTCTCGTCTCGTCAGGCATGAGTGATAGCGAAGCGCAGCGGATCTCATCAGAGGCAGGAGGCTCATTCACGATCTTGAAGCGGTTGCTCAGCATCGATTCGCTTTATTCGGCACCAAAGTGGAGTCTGGGTAACGAAGCGACAGCACTCGCCTCTTTGATGCTCCTGGGAGCTTGGGATGACAGCAACTCCGCAGACAAAGAGGCTTTGGAGTTTATCGCATCGCGGTCTTACGCTGATTTGCTTGCCCTCGCCAATCGACTGCGGACTGAAAACGATGCTCCATTAGTCCGTTGCGGTTCAACTTGGTCTTTTCTCTCTCGCGCTGACTCGTGGAGGCTTCTCTCTTGGTCCCTTACTGGTGATGTGCTGGATAGATTCGAGAAAAAGGCTGTCGAAATATTCTCGGAAGCAAATCCCGCTTACGAACTGCCCGTGGACGAGCGATACCTCGCTTCCATCAAGGGCAAGACGATGCGATTTTCGTATGCACTTCGTGAAGGACTTGCTGAGACACTCGGACTCATGGGGTTGGCTGATTCTCCCGTTGGTATTGGGGACGTGTGCTCACTTTCGATTCGAGCCTCTCGTGTCGTGAGGAAGGTGTTCGAGGGTGCTGACTGGCTGCGCTGGGCTTCTTTATCATCCCACCTTCCTGATCTTGCAGAAGCCGCGCCCGATGAGTTTTTGCAGGCAGTTGAGTCCGACCTCAAAAGCGACCAGCCAGAGTTACCGAAGCTGTTTGACCAAGAAGGTGATGGCCTCTTCGCTGGTAGCCCGCACACGGGTCTGCTTTGGGCTCTGGAATGTCTGGCTTGGGACCAGCGCTATCTTGGTCGCACCTCCCTGTGCCTCGCCAGACTCGCCGCCCTTGATCTTGGAGGTCGCATCAGTAACAGGCCGTCCCAAAGTCTTCGGGACATCTTCCTCCTCTGGCATCCTCAAACAACCGCATCATCGGTTGATCGGTTGACCATTTTGTCTCGAATGCTTCGCCTTTGTCCGGATGCAGGCTGGAAATTGCTGCTGTCGCTTCTTCCCAAAAGCCACGATTCAACATCTGGAAACTACAAACCCAAGTGGCAGCAGTGGGCAGCCCGTTGGAAGGATGGTGTCACTCATGGCGAACATCACGAAGCCGTCCTTGCTGTATCCGAGTTGTTAATTGCCAACGCATCCAATGGCGAGGGGCGATGGCTAAGTCTCGCTGAACACCTCACAGAGCTTCCCAATCCAGCCTTTGAGCGAGTGATTGAAGCTTTGCAGATGCTCAACGATGACTCGTGCAGTTCAGAAAACCGCAATCGCATTTGGTCATGTGTTCGTTCTAATGCATCTCGATACAGGTGGGCGATGGGGCTCGATTGGGCCTTGCCTGAGGAGATCGTACAAAAGATGGAAGGCGTAGCCCATGCTCTTGCACCTTCTGATCCGGTTAAACTCCATGCTTGGCTATTCGATTCAGGTGCAGGCCTCCACATAGGTCATCATGGGCAGGGCCATGATGAAATGGAAAAGCTGCTGCTTTCGGCCCAAGTCGATGCCTTGGGAATCATATGGCCACGCTTGTCACTAGACGGCATTATCGAGATCGCTCGATCCTCGGGAATGCCTTGGAAAGTCGGTAAGGCAACTTGGAAAGCACGGCTCACTAATTTCCCTGAGAATCAAATCCCGCCATTGCTGTTAGCTGAAGAGGTGGAGTTGCGGCAATTTGCCAGAGGATTCCTTGGCAGTTGTTTTGACGAGCAAGGCTGGCCTTGGCTCGAAGGTCAGGATTTGGATAAATGGCCTGCTGCACAGAGCGCCGAGTTGCTTTCGATCATTTCGTTTCAACCTCGAGTTTGGGAACTCGCCGCCTCAATTGGTTCTGAGGCCGATCGGCTTTACTGGAAAAAGACCTGGTGTCACGCCCACAAACTTGGCGTTGCTGAAGTGAACCATGTGGTTGCCAAGTTAAACGAAGCTCAGCGAGCACTTTCTGTTCTCGATTTTCTGGACGGGGCGCTGCATTCAAGCATCGAGTTGGAGACCGAATTGATCATAGGAGCGCTGGAAAGAGTCTTGACCTCGGACGAACCTATTGAGGAGAAACCAGGTGATGTGACGATGGTGCAGCACCACCTCGGAGAACTTTACCGGGCGGTCCGAGACAGAGAGGATGCGCCCAATGACCGTTTGGTGACCATCGAATGGGCAAGCATTGACCTGCTAGATAGCCTGCATCTCCATCCCTTGAGACTACACCGAGTTCTTGCTGAAGAGCCTTCGCTTTTCGCAACCCTCTTATCTTATTGTTACCGAGCACGCTCGGAACGAGAAAAACCAAAAGAGGACTTAACAGAGGCGGAGAAGATACGGGGGAGGAGAGCGCACAAGCTGTTGGAAAGCTGGGTTAAGCCACCTGGACTTCGAAATGATGGCAGTTTTGATGCAGAAACGCTATCCTCATGGATTCGGGAAGTGAGGCATAAACTCTCTGAGATTGACCGCCTGTATGTTGGAGACAAACAGATCGGCAAGCTGCTTTTTCACTGTCCGTTGGACTCTGATGGCAAATGGCCGTGTTTACCCGTCCGTGATGTTCTCGAAGACCTCAATTCTGTCGAGATGTTGCGCGGCTTCGAACTTGCCATCATCAACAGTCGAGGTGTTTACAGCAGATCACTCACAGAAGGAGGGGAGCAGGAACGAGAGTTTGCCCGCAAGTTTCAAGGTTATGCTGATCAGATTCGAGCTGGTTGGCCCATGGTTGCCGCTGCTTTGGAGCGTGTGGCCGACGGCTACCGAAGAGACGCTGAAAGGGTTGATGAGGAAGCATACGAGAGATAGGCAGCCTGAGAGACGGTCATTCACTATCACGTTCACACCTCACCATGAACCGCCGCCGTTTCCTCCAGCAATCACTCACCGCATCCGCTTACGTTTCTGCGCCCGCCATCCTGAGCGCGAGGTCGCCGAACTCGATGTTTCAGGTGGCTTCCATCGGTGTCGGCGGGATGGGTGGTGTCACGATGATGAGCGTGCTGCAGCATCCGAAGGTGCGCCTCGTTGGCATGTGCGATGTGGATGCGAAGACGCTCGAACTGGCGCGTGGTGGCAACGCGACTCGTCGCAAAGAGTTGCAGGACCCCGATGCCGCGGCGCGATTGGCGGATGCGGCGGTGTTTCGTGATTATCGCGAGATGCTGGCGAAGCTGGGCGACAGCATCGACGCGGTGACCATCGGCACGCCGGATCACATGCATGCGGCGCAGGCGGTGACGGCGTTGCGGGCGAAGAAGCATGTATACCTGCAAAAACCGCTCACGCATCATTTGCACGAGGCGCGGATTTTGAGCGCGGAAGCGGCGAAGGCGGGCGTGACGACACAAATGGGCACGCAGGGGCATTCGAGCATCGAGACCTCGCTGGCGGTCGATTTGATCAAGAGCGGGGCCATCGGCAAGGTGAAGGAAGTCATCTGCTGGGAGAACAAGAAGGCGAGCTGGTGGCCGAAGGTCACGCAGCGCAAGGCAGAGGCCGATCCGGTGCCGGCGAATGTGGATTGGAACCTGTGGCTCGGTGTGGCGAACGAGGTGCCGTTCCTCGAAGGGGCGTATCATCCGTCGATGTGGCGCTCTTGGGCGGATTTTGGCGTCGGCATGATGGGTGACATGGGCTGCCACTACTTCGACGTGGTGTTTGCCTGCCTCGGACTCGCCGCACCGAAGCGCGTGCGCTGTCTCGACGAGGGCAGCAAGGGTGATCTGTATGCGATGAAGCGCCATCTGGAGCTCGAATTCCCCGGAACTCCGCTCACGGCGGGCGACACGATCAAGATGACGTGGACGGATGGCGGCTACGACTATGACAAGCGCGTCATCAAGCCCAGCGTGCTCACGAAGGACACGCCGAGCGGCATTTTCTTCATCGGCGAGAGTGGCGGTATCTTCAAACCGCACAGTCAGCGCCCGTGGCTGGTGCCGGAAGCGAATTTCACGGGCTTCACCTACCCGAAGACACGAATCGCCAATCATTACACCGACTGGGTGGACGCCTGCATGAAGGACGAAAAAGCCACCACCGATCTGCCGAGCTATGGCTGCCCGGTGACGGAGGCCGTCTTGCTTGGCGTGCTCTCCGAGCGAAATCCGGGCGACTGGATCGAATGGGATGCCGCGGCGGGCAAAATCGCCAATCGGCCCGAACTCAATGCCCAGCTCACGCGGACGTATCGCGACGGGTGGAGCGTCGAGGGGCTGGGGTGAGAGTGGAAATTGGCATTGGTATCAAGCATTCAGACATGAATCGTCTTCTCACAGCCGCGACCGTTTTCCTCATGGCTTTTCCATGCCTCGGTGCCGACCCGGCAGAGCGAGTGTCATTTGCACTCTACGCCGTTGCCTCTAAAGACGGAGCCGGGGTGAAGCCATACGAATTCACTGCAGCTCTTACTGGAGAGCCTATCAGCGGCCACTGCCATGAGATGTCGGCGGTGACGGTGGCAGACATTGATCGTTTTGAGGTATCCTCGATTGAATTGGCCGCTGCGCCCCACCCTGCTTTTTCCATTCGTTTCACGAAGGCCGGTGCCGCCAGACTGCAGGCAGCGACAAAAGCCAGCCCTGGGGTAAAATTTGCCGTGTTCATTGACGGTCATTGCTACTCTACCGTGGACAGCGAAACATTGAAAACCATCCTCGAAGGAAACCGGAAGCTCTATATTGCTGTCCGGGGTGCTTCCAATGACATGACCATGCATCTTATGGAATTGGTGGTGGATAAGCTGAACTCCAAGCTTCCCTGACCTTAACAGCGACGGCTGGAGCGTCGAGGGATTGGGCTGACGCAAGATCGGAGCACGCTCGCACCTTGCGTGACGGCTCGCCGTGGGTATCGCCACAGGACTATGTCCCTCGTCCCACCCTCCAGCGCTATCGGTTTCAAAGAATGGTCCTTCGTCTGTGACTCGCTCGTCCAGGGCGTGCAGACCATGGTGCTGCGCAAGGGCGGCATCCATGAAGGGCGCGGCGGATTTGAGTGGAAGCACCAGGCCTTCTTCCTCTTCCCAACTTGGTTTCACACGCAGGGCGAAAAGCTCCGCTGGGTGCCTGAGAATGCGCAGCGTGCTTTCCCACCGGAAGAGGAGCGCACGAGCGTGGACATCGATGGCTTCGCCACGCTGGAGCATGTCTGGAAAGTCACCGACTGGGCAAAGATGGAGGCCCTGGCCCCGCTGCATATTTGGAATGAAGACGTGGTGAAGGAACGCTTCGTCTATGATGACGAAAGCTGCCTGCACATCGCCCTCGTGCGTGCCTGGAAGCTCCCGCAGCGCTGGTCTTTCCCCTATTCCAAGAGCTACGGCGGCTGCCGCTCCTGGGTGAATCTGCCAGAAGAAGGACTCGCCCTTCTGGCGAATGCCACACCCGCGCTCAAGGATGCCACCTGGGATGAAACAGCAGGCAGGTTGCAGTCGCTGCTCGACTAGGAGCCCACTCGGCTCTTGCCACCTCATCGGTAGATGGTACCATTTCCGCATGATCTCTGAAGAAGTCGCCGCACCGACACGGACGCGCTGTGGCATCGACGATGTGCCATATCCCGACGTTTCCAATCTCATCACCGAGGACGACACCCCCGTGGACAATCAATTCTCTGAGAAACAAATGCGTCTCCTCACGGAGTCCATCCACGCTTCATGGAATCCAGGCTTTCCTTTTGTGGCCATGGCGAATGTCGGCGTCTTTGTCGCGCTGAATCGCCTGCCCATCGTGCCCGACGTGCTGCTCACTACCCATGTCGAGCCGCTGCAGGATCTGCTGGATAAAGAGCACCGCTCCTACTTCACTTGGATGTATGACGGCAAGGTGCCAGATGTCGTCATCGAGATCGTCTCCAACACCAAGGGCGGAGAGTTGGATCACAAGCTGCGCAACTACCAGCACATGCGTGTGCCTTGGTATGTCGTCTATGATCCTTTGCACGCCCTTTCTGAAGAAACGCTCACCATCTTCGGGCTGGAGCAGGCCACCTACCGCCAGCAAAAGCCGGGGGACCTGTTCGGCGAGATCGGCCTCGGTGTCACCATCTGGCAGGGTGAATTTGAAGGCATCACTGCACCCTGGCTACGCTGGTGTGATGGGAATCACCAGCTCATCCTCACCGGTCAGGAACGTGCCACCACTGAATCCCGGCGTGCCACCGCTGAAGCTCAGCGTGCTGACTTGCTCGCGGCAAAGTTGCGTGAGCTAGGCGTGGACCCTGACAGCCTTGTTTGAGACAAGCTCAGCAGCAGTTAAGCAGGGGCTTCCTGCGGCTTGCATTCGATTCCAGTTAGCGACTCACTCCCGTGAAAGGACCACTCGTAATCGTGGTAGGCTTGCTGAAGCTCTACCATTACACGCGCAATGCGGTGCTTTGTGCCAGTCTTTATGCAGTCCTCTTGGGATTCGCACTTTGGATGAAATTCGAAGAGGTCGCCCCTGTAAGCGGCGGTTCATTGCTCGGAGGCTTTTTGGCCTGGGGCTACTTTAACCCGCATGATCGAGTGGATGACGAAAGTTGGAAGTGGTGGCTGTTGTTCTTTGCGGGCGGCCTTGTCCTGTCACTGCCGCTTGTTTAAGTGCATCTTTTCAAAATGACTCCCCACGACATCGCCCCTGCCTGGTTTCACATCGACAATGAAGCTGAGATCGCCTCCCCGGCGCTGCTGCTCTACCGCGAGCGCATCGAGCATAATCTGAAGCTGATGATCGAGATCGCGGGTGATCCGGCGCGGCTGCGTCCGCATGTGAAGACACACAAGCTGCTGCCGGTGATGAAGCGGCAGATCGAGCTCGGCATCACGAAGTTCAAATGCTCCACCATCGCCGAAGTGGAGATGTGCGCGATGGCTGGTGCCGCTGATGTTTTGCTGGCGATGCCATGCGTGGGGCCGAACGCGCATCGTCTGGCCGAGCTGGCGCTGAAGTATCCGCAGACCGAGTTCGCAGGCATCGCGGATGATGAGGAGACGATCCGCACCCTGGCCTCCGCCGCGCAGCAGCATCGGGTGAATCTCGGCGTGTTCCTGGAACTGGACTGCGGCATGGCGCGCACGGGCATCGTGCCGGGAGTCGCCGCCGGGCTCCTCGTTCATGCCATCAAGGAGACGCCACGCCTGCTCTTCCGCGGCCTTCACGCCTATGACGGGCACATCCACGACGCCGAACTTTCGGTGCGGAAAGAGAAATGCGAGGCCGCCTTTGCTCCCATCCTGGCTTTCAAAAAGGAGCTCGAAGGCGAAGGCGTGATCATCAGGGAGTTCCTCACCGGCGGGTCACCGACCTTCGGCATCCATGCGCAACAAAAAGACCGCATCTGCAGCCCTGGCACGACGGTGCTGTGGGACTTTGGTTATGGTGACAAACACCCCGATCTGCCCTTCCTCCCTGCCGCCGTGCTGCTAGCGCGTGTGATCAGCAAGCCGGGCACCAATCGCCTCACGCTCGATCTCGGGCACAAGTCCGTGGCACCAGAGAATCCACACCCGCGTGTACGCTTCGAGGAGCTGCCCGACGCAACACCGATCATGCAGAGCGAGGAGCATCTCGTGCTGGAGACCGAGCGTGCCCACGAGTTCCTCATCGGCCAGGCCTTGCATGGCATCCCGCGTCACATCTGTCCCACGGTCTCCATGCATGGCGAGGCAGTGGTCATCGAAGGTGCCCGCGCCACCGAGGTCTGGCCTGTCACCGCCCGCAATCGCAAGATCAGCATCTGACACTCGTTCCCCAGCTCCCCATGAAAAACCTGTCCCGCCGCCGCGCTCTCAAGACCCTCTTTTGCTCCAG
>JAGKWZ010000280.1 GCA_021151605.1 Verrucomicrobiaceae bacterium | reverse complement strand
AATCTCCGCAACCTGGGTGGCATGCCGCCGGATCGCGGCGAGTTCGAGGAATACTACTCGAAGGGCTTCCAAGACGCCTTCAAGACCGAGACGCGGATGTTCATGCGTGACCTCATCGACCGCGATGCCAGCCTCGTGAACTTCCTCGACAGCGACTACAGCTTCCTCAATCAAGCACTCGCCACGCATTACGAACTCGGCGACATCGGCGAACCCGCCAAGGCGCACGAGTTCCGCAAAGTCAGCTTCAAGACCGACAAGCGCGGCGGCCTGCTCGGCATGGGATCCGTGCTCACCATTACCGCGAATGGCATCGAGACCTCGCCCGTGACTCGCGGCGTGTTTCTGCTGGAAAACATCCTCGGCACTCCTCCACCGCCTCCACCCGATGACGTGCCTGCCATTGATCCCGACGTGCGTGGAGCCAAATCCATCCGCGAGCTGCTCAGCAAGCATCGCGAGTCGCCGAACTGCTACGGCTGCCATCAAAAGATCGACCCGCTCGGCTTCGCGCTCGAAAACTTCGACGCTATCGGCGACTGGCGCCCACGCATCGGCAAAACGAAAATCGACTCCAGCGGCGAGCTGCCCAGCGGCGAAAAGTTCGACGACGTAGCCGGTTTGAAGAAGATCCTCGTCCAACGCAAAGGCCTCTTCGCCAAAATGCTCACTGACCGCCTCCTCACCTATGCCTGCGGTCGTCGCATCGACGCCCTTGATGAAGCCAGCGTGGAGAAGATCGTCGCTGAACTGCCGAAGAAAGAATACGGCCTGCGCTCGCTCATCGAAGCCGTGGTGACGAGCGAGCTGTTTTTGAACCGTTGAGGCATAGCTCTTGAAAAGACGAAACGAACAATCATGAAACACATCCTCACACTCGCCGCGGCTTTGCTGTTCACACCACTGGCTGCCCGCAGCGCGGACACCGACACGAAAACCCTGCGCGTTTTCATCTTCGCCGGTCAGTCAAACATGGTGGGCACGCACTCGCGGGTGAAGGACATCCATCGCTTCCCGCCGTTTGCGGGGCTGGATCAGCCGCAGAAGGACGTTTTGTTCTCCTACAAGCTCGGGCGTGAGAACATGGAGACTTCGCAGGGTTGGATTCCGATGCAGCCGACGCGGGATTACTTCGGGCCGGAGCTGAGCTTTGCCAAAAAGGTGTCGCAGAGCATCGAGGCACCCATCGCGGTCATCAAAGTGGCTTCAGGAGGCACGACGCTCGGCAAGGACTGGAATCCGGACAAGCCGGACGGCTTCAAGCTTTACCCGTTGGCGCTCGAGCATGTGCGTGCGTCGCTGGCGGAGCTGGAGCGAAAGAAGATCGCGTATCGCATCGAGGGCTTCGTGTGGCATCAGGGTGAGAACGATATGTTCGATAAGGCTTTCAAACCGGCCTACGCGGCGAACTTGAAGAACTTCATCGCGTGCTGGCGTCGCGATCTGAAGCTGCCAAACCTGCACTTCTACCTCGGCGAGCTTTGCACGAAGACGATCTGGGGCATGGACAACCGCGACAACATGCTCGCGATCCGCACGGCGCAAAAAGCCGTCGCGGATGCGGACCCGCTCGTGGACTACGTGCCCACCAATCACGATGCGGTGGAGATCGGCGGCGAGGCGGGGCTGCACTATCACTACGGCACGCTCGGGCAGCTCGAGCATGGCGTGAATCATGCGGACGCGTATCTGCGCACGCTCGGCATCGAAACCGGTCGCGACAGGCCACTCAAAACCTGGCCTTATGCCAAAGGCAGCGCGGTGAAGCTTTTCGTCCTCGCCGGACATCGCAACATGGAGGGCGAGCGTGCCTTCCAACAAGAACTCGGCGCTGCTGCGGGCGTTGACGCAAGCATTGCCTTCAAATACAGCCTCGGTGGCGGCTTCAAGACCTCGAAGGGTTGGGAGCCGCTCGGGCCAGCCGGAGCTTACGACACCTTTGGGCCGGAGTTGAGTTTTGCGAAGACGTTGCGAGCCACGAAGAAGGGAAATGTCGCCATCGCGAAGTTCACTCACAGCGGCACGCAGATGAACGACTGGACGCCCGAAGGCACGACGGCCAAGGACATGCATGTTTACCCGGCGTTCATCGCCTTCGTGCGCAGCGCGATTCAGGAGCTGAAGGACCAAGGCCACACCGTGGAGCTAGCGGGCATCTTTTATCATGCAGGCGAGAATGAAATGGCCTTTGGCCCCTATCGCAAACAAGCCGCGAAATGGCTGCAATCGAGCGTGGCGCAAAGTCGCGTGGATTTGGCGATGCCTTCATTGAAATGGTTTGTGAGCCAGCAACTGCCGCCCGATGAAAAAGGGCTCAACCAGCTCCATATCACCGCTGATCTCGCCGCCGTCGCAGCAGCTGATAAATCATTCATTCACATCAAAGCCTTCGATCTGCCACCGCAGAGCGAGAAGCTCGTGCTCGACACCGCGGGCGTGTTGAAGCTCGGCGAGGTGCTGGCGCAGAGTTATGTGCATGGGCCGCCTGCGATGCCGAAATCGGCCGTGGTGCCAGCGGTAGATGTCATTGAAGGCGAGATGGCTGGGTATCTCTTCGGTCCTGCGGAGAAAGTGCCGGAGGAGTTCAATGGTGGCTTCTCGCTCTACGCAGCGGCATGGCCGCTGGTGGGCACGTATCCGGGACATCGATTTCAGACGGGGCTTTGCGGCACCTGGATGCATCCGCAGTGGTCGGAGGTGGAGAAGCCGAAGGAGAAATGCTACACGGACATCGAGGGCGGGCTCGGCTGGTGGCGTGACACGCATTTTCCGACGATCACGCCGAAGTTCATCATGGGCGGCGTGGGGCCGAACTTCTCGGTGATCGCGAACGGTCCTGGCTACGGCGCAGGCACGTGGGAAAAGCCGCGCGGGCAGTATGGCGTGGCGCAGCTCAGCCCGTGGCTGCTGATGCCGCTGGATGGTCTGAACCTGAAGCAAGGCACGAGCGGCGAGCTTTTCGGCTACGGCTACTTGCCGCTGCCGCTCACGAACAAAAAGAGCACCACCGCAGGCAAAAACGTGCCGACGGGCAACCAGTGCTGGACGCTCTTTTTGAGCACCGGCAACTTCAAAGGCCCCGTCGCCTTCTTCACGCCGTTTTTCTGGTCGCAGGCACTCATCGAGCATCCCGAGTGGACCGGCAAGCTGCTCGACTCCTGCCCTGCGGGCCCCAACAAGCCCATCCAAATGGAGACGCAGCATGTGCCCGCGATTTTGACCGACAAACAGGCCCGCGTCGCGCCCACACGTTTCCCCATCGGCGCGGATGGCACCTCCACCGTGCTGCATCGACTCACCGCGTATAAAAAAGAAGCGCTGTGGGAGGATGTGCAGCGCTGGTTTGAGGGCGGCGCAGCAGCGGATGGCAAGATCAAGCCCGAGGCCGCGGCGATTCACACCTTCCGCAGCGGCGGCGGCTCAAACTGGAGCATCTACCCGCCCGGCACGAAGCGCGATGACAAGACACCGCTCGCCTGGAATGCCTTCGCCACCTCCTTCACGCCGAATCCGATCACCTTCGGCTATCAATGGAACGCGCAACTCACCCGCCGCGAAGGCTCGCTAGTCGTTCTGCCCGAGTATTATCAACTCGGCACCAATCCTCGCGGCAAGCCGCAGTGGCAGATCATGGATGCCAAACAAGCCTCCACCGACGCCAAGCTCACCCAGCACCGCTTTGAAACGCCGATGGAGAAGCCACAAGAGCCACGCACGACACCCGAAGATGCGAACAGTTGCTGGAAAAAGCCCGGCCCCGTCGCCGGCCCCTTCAAAACCAAGCTCGGCGATGGCAGCACGGTCACTTACTATTGGTATCGTTTCACCGACCAGCCCGCGATGCTCAACGCCGACCTTACGCCCGAAGAACGCGAGCAAGTGCAGCAACGCGTCGAGAAACTGCATCGCGCCTGGACGAAGGATCGCGATTACCTGACGCCGCCCGATCTCGGCAAGCTGGCGGACATTGATCCCGCGCTCATCCTCACTCCGCCGAAGGGTTTTGAGATCGGATACGTGCCCATCGCGACGAGGCAGGAGTTGGAGTGACTTTGAGGCGCCCGAACGTGAAAAACAATACGCGCCCGATCTTTCGACCGGACGCGCTTGGGGTTTGGGGGGGTGAATGTAGAACGACTTTCCCAAGTCGTTGAGGCTTCGAGGAACGAGTTGGAAAACTCGTTTAACGATTAATAGCGGTAGTGATCCGTCTTGTAGGGGCCTTCGACGGGGACGCCGATGTAGTCAGCCTGGTCCTTGGAGAGGACGGTGAGCTTCACGCCGATCTTGGCGAGGTGCAGACGGGCGACTTCTTCGTCGAGCTTCTTCGGCAGGACGGTGACGCCAATTGGGCGGCTGTCCTTGGTTTCCCAAAGTTCGATCTGAGCGAGCGTCTGGTTGGTGAAGCTGTTGCTCATGACGAAGCTCGGATGGCCGGTGGCGCAGCCGAGGTTCACGAGGCGGCCTTCCGCCAGCATGAAGATGCTGTTGCCAGCCGGGAAGGTGTACTTGTCCACCTGGGGCTTGATGTTGAGGCGCTTTACGTCGCTGCGGGCGTTGAGCTTATCAACCTGGATCTCGTTGTCGAAGTGGCCGATGTTACACACGATGGCCTGGTCTTTCATCTTCTCCATGTGCTCAAGGGTGATGATGTCCTTGTTGCCCGTGGTGGTGACGTAAATGTCGCCGGTGCCGAGGGTGTCTTCGATCGGCATCACGCGGTAACCTTCCATGGCGGCCTGAAGGGCGCACACAGGGTCGATTTCAGTGACGATGACCTGAGCGCCCATGCCGCGGAGGGCAGCAGCGCAGCCTTTACCCACATCGCCGTAACCGCAGACGACGCCGACTTTGCCGGCGATCATTACGTCGGTGGCACGCTTGATGCCATCGAGGAGGGATTCGCGGCAGCCGTAGAGGTTGTCGAATTTGGACTTCGTGACGCTGTCGTTCACGTTGATGGCAGGGAAGAGCAGCTTGCCAGCCTTGGCCATTTCATAGAGGCGATGCACGCCAGTGGTGGTCTCTTCGGAGACGCCCTTGAGATCCTTCACAATGGTGTGGAAGATGCCGGGCTGGTTCTTGGCGATGTCTTTGAGGAGGTCTTTGATGACCTTCACTTCGTGGTTGTCGGACGGTGTGTTCACCCAATCGTCACCATTTTCCATTTCGTAGCCCTTGTGGATGAGGAGGGTCACGTCGCCGCCGTCATCGACGATCAGTTCTGGGCCTTTGTCGCCGGGGAAGACGATGGCCTTCCAGGTGCACCACCAGTATTCTTCCAGGGTCTCGCCTTTCCAGGCGAACACAGGCGTGCCAGAAGCAGCGATGGCAGCTGCGGCGTGGTCCTGAGTGGAGAAAATGTTGCAGGAGGCCCAGCGCACGTCGGCACCGAGTTCCTTCAGTGTCTCGATGAGCACACCCGTCTGGATGGTCATGTGCAGGGAGCCGGTGATGCGGACGCCAGCGAGGGGCTTTTTCGGGCCGTACTTCTCGCGGGTGGCCATGAGGCCGGGCATTTCGCTTTCGGCGATGTCGAGTTCTTTGCGACCGAAGTCGGCGAGGGCGATGTCTTTTACTTTATAGTCGGACATGAGGTGTCGTGTGGGTTCAGGTTTGGGGGTTAAAAGAAACAAATCATCGTATCAAGATGTGATGATATGTGCGGGATACGCCTATAGAAGTCAACCGGGTATTTATTCTGCTCCTGTGGACAGAAAGCAGCCCATCAGGGAATGAATCACTCTCAATCAGCCCCGTTGCCTTTGGCCCAGTCAGTGCCACTTTCGCAGCCCTCCCCCGAAACATGAACATTATCACCGGATTCCTGGCGCTACTCGGGCGCTGGACACTCGACAACCTGAGCTACTACGGCCAGTTGGGCGCGCTCATGGGTGAACTTCGGGACTGCGTGTTTCACGGGCGGATCAGATGGCGGCTCATGATGGAGCAGATCGTCAACATCGGATACGGCACCCAGGCGGTGGTGATCGTGACTGGGGCTTTCACCGGGGCGGTATTCACGGCCCAGTCATACTTTAAGTTCAAGGACTTCGGCATCGGCTCCAGCGTGGGCAGCGTGGTGAGCGTGTCGCTTTGTCGCGAGCTGGGACCCGTTTTAGCAGGGCTGATGGTGACAGGGCGTGTCGGTGCGGCCATGGCGGCGGAGATCGGCACCATGAAAGTGAGCGAGCAGATCGATGCCCTGCGCGTCATGGGTGCGCATCCGGTGGACTACCTGGTCATGCCGCGCTTCCTGGCAATGATGGTCTCCATGCCGCTGCTGATCGCCGAATGTATCGCCTTTGGGCTCAGCGCCTCTGTTTTGGTGGGCACGCAGGTTTTCAAAATTCCCTTCGCGTGGTTTTGGAACCATGTGCTGAATCACACGAATCTTGAAGATGTGAGCTTCGGCATGATCAAAGGCTTTTGTTTCGGCATCCTCATCGTGCTCATCTCCTGCCATCAGGGCCTGCTGGCCTCCAATGGTGCCGTGGGCGTGGGCCGGAGCACCACGCGCGCCGTGGTTTTCTCTTCGCTGGCACTGCTGGTGGCGAATTTCTTCCTCACCATGCTGCTGAACTACTTCTTCCCGCTCGGCAGCGCTCTTTGACCTCTCTCATGTCCGCCAGTCAACCCGTCGAACCTTTCATCCGCATCTCCGGGCTCGCCAAGAGCTTCGGGGCGCAGAAGACCTTGCAGGGCGTGGACCTCACCATCCATCATGGCGAGACGATTGTGCTCATCGGCCCTAGCGGCGAAGGCAAAAGCGTGCTGCTGAAGCACATCATCGGCCTGCTTCACCCCGATGCGGGCAAGGTGGAGATGGAGGGCATCGACCTCAGCCACATGAAAGAGCGCCAGCTCCTGAAGATGCGCCGCCGCATGGGCTACTTGTTTCAAAACGCCGCTCTTTTTGACAGCCTCACCGTCGCCGAAAACGTGGCCTTTCCGCTCAGAGAATCCGGCGTCCGCGACAAAGCCGAGATCGACCAGCGCGTGCACGAGGCGCTGGATCTCGTGGAACTGGAAGAGCATAAAAACAAAATGCCCATCAACCTCTCCGGCGGCATGAGAAAGCGCGTCGGCATCGCCCGGGCGATCATCAACCGGCCAGAGTGCATCCTTTACGACGAACCCACCTCCGGCCTCGATCCCATCGTCACCGATGTCATCGACCGCATGATCCAGCGCCTGCAAAAGCGCTTCCGCGTCACCAGCATCGTCATCACCCATGACATGGGCAGCGTCTTCAAGATCGCCGACCGCGTGGCGATGCTCAAAAACGGCGTCATTCACTGGCTCGGCACGCCCGAGGAACTCCGCAACTCTCCAGACCCCGACATCCAGGACTTCATCGCCGGCCGCTCCGGCATGACCGCCTAAACCACTCTCATGAATTCTGAACGCAAAACCGAAATCCTCGTGGGCCTCTTCCTGCTCGTGGGCCTCATGCTCCTCGGCGGCATCATCCTCCAGTTTGGCAGCATTCGCAGCATCTTCCGCGACACCTACGTCCTCCAGGTTTCCTTCACGAAGGCCTCCGGGATCAAGCAGGGCTCCCCCATCTATCTAGGCGGGTCAAAGATCGGCAAAGTGAAGCACTACCCACGACTCAATGAAAGCTACACCGGCGTCATCATCGACCT
>JAGKWZ010000279.1 GCA_021151605.1 Verrucomicrobiaceae bacterium | reverse complement strand
GAACTTCTGTCCGCCGCTTGCAGAGTAAAGCAGGCTCGCCGACTAACCGCCCTACGTTTTCCCCGACATGTTCTCTCTCCTGACCGACAAACTCGAAGACGCCTTCCGCAAACTGCGCGGACTCGGCAAGATCAGCGAATCCAACATCGCCGACGCGATGAAGGACATCCGCATGGCTCTCCTCGAAGCCGACGTCGATTTCACCGTCACCAAGGACCTCATCAAGGCCGTGACCGAGCGTGCGAAGGGCGAGGAAGTCCTCCGCACAGTCAGCCCCGGCCAGATGATCGTGAAGATCTTCCAGGATGAACTGGCGAAGATCCTCGGCAGCGATGCTTCGGAGCTCGATCTCTCCCCGCCGCAGCGCATCCTCATGGTCGGCCTGAACGGAGCTGGTAAAACCACCACCTCCGCGAAGCTCGCCTCCTGGCTGAAGAAGCAGGGCAAGCGCCCACTCCTCGTCGCTCTCGACCTATACCGCCCTGCTGCCATCACTCAGCTCCAGGTGCTGGGTCAGCAGCTCGGCGTGCCCGTTTGCGTGCCACCGGCTGGCGAAACCGACCCCGTCAAAGCCACCAAAGCCGCCCTTAAATGGTTGGAAGAGCAGGGCAGCGGCATCGCCATCTTCGACACGGCTGGCCGTCAGGAAGTGGACGACGACCTCCTCCGCGAACTCAAACAGGTGCGTGATCTCGTGCAGCCGCGCGAGACCCTGCTCGTGGCCGATGCCGCCACCGGTCAGCAGGCCGTCAGCGTTGCCACGAAGTTCCACGAGACCGTCACGATCAGCGGCCTGATCATGACAAAGCTGGACGGCGACGCCCGCGGCGGTGCCTTGCTTTCCATGCGTCAGGTCACCGGCTGCCCAGTGAAGTTCCTCGGTGTCGGTGAAAAGGTGGACCAGCTCGAAGTCTTCCACCCCGACCGCATGGCCCAGCGCATCCTCGGCATGGGCGATGTGGTTTCCCTCGTCGAGAAAGCCTCCCAGGAGATCGACGAAAAAGAAGCCGCGAGCATGATGCGCCGCTTTGAGGAGAACAAATTCGACTTCAATGACTTCCTCAATCAGCTCAAATTCATGAAGAAGCTCGGGCCGCTGGAGGGCATCCTCGGCATGCTTCCCGGCATGGGCGCGCTGAAAAACATGCCCGGTGTGGATGACAAAAAACTCAAGCACACCGAGGCCATCATCCTCTCCATGACCCCGAAGGAGCGGGCCAAGCCCGACATCCTCAACGGCAGCCGCCGCAAACGCATCGCAGGAGGCAGCGGACGCCCCGTTGTAGAGATCAACCAGCTGGTGCAGCAGTATGAAATGATGAAAAAGCTCATGGGCAACAAAGGCATGATGTCCGCCCTCGCTGGTGGCATGATGGCCGGCGGCGGCATGGGTGGACTTGGCGGTCTCGCCGGCATGATGGGTGGCGGTGGCAAAATGCCCCAGATGCCCAAAGGCATGTTCCCAGGCGTGGGCGGCAAGCCCAATAAGCTCGGCAAGTTTGGCAAGCGCCCAAAGCTTGGAGGCTAGCTCAAACCGGTCAGGCTCGTGTGGAAAGTGCTCGGAAGATCATGCCCGTATCCGACGACCTGCGTCTTGACGTTGATTCACGTCACCGTCATCATCTGCGCATGTTGCCGACTCGATAGGCTGGCAGCCTTCACTTCCCTTGACCATGTCCCCCCGAATTTGGCGCAATTTCTTTTTTATCCTGTCTTCAGGAGCTTTGGTTTATGGCCAGGAGGTGCCTAAGGCTGAGGTCGTGATCGGCACAGGCCCTGTGGCGGCAGAGTCTAAAAAGAAAGACCTAGCCGCCACGCTGAGCACCCAAAAGGAAGCACGCACCATGCGTCTGAGCATACCAGCTCCGCGAGGTCTCATCGTGGATCGCAACGGCGTGGCTCTGGCCCAAAACCGGGTCGTGTATTACCTCGCGCTAAATTTTCCCTTCATGAGCAAGGCCACGCCGGACATCATCCTGAGCTTTGCCAAAGAAAAGATATCCGCTGCGAACAAGGTCCTTGGAAAGAATTGGAGCCTTCCTGATGACAAGCTCATCTCCCACTACCAAAACAGGCGCTGGCTGCCCCTGGTTTTCTCTATTGAGGATGGGCTGAATGTGGAGCTCTCTTCGGAAGACCAGAAGAAATTAAAGCCCTTGCTGGAGTCTGGCTCTTTGCTGATGCAGCCAGCTTATATTCGTTTTTATCCAAAAGAGGATACCGCCAGTCACATGATCGGATGGACCGGCAAAACTCGCCGCCTGCCTGAGGGGCCGATCGTGGATGGAGATCCGCTCTTTGAAGAAATGGAAGGCCGCCAGGGCCTGGAACTGACCTTCGATGGTGCTCTGAAGGGCACCCCTGGAGAGATCAATCTCCTCTTCGATGCAGATGGCCACCTCCTATCGGATGAAGTGCTGCGTCGGCCGACCCCCGGACGCACGGTGGTCACCACACTCGACTACCATCTCCAGCGTCATGCCGAGAACGCCCTGAAAAAGCACGCCAGCAACGGTGGTGCGATGGTGGTCATGGACATCCGCAACGGCCACATTCTGGCCATGGCATCAAACCCAAGCTTCAACCCGAACGAATTTGTCTTTGGTATCAAGGAAGCGCGCTGGGCCGAACTGAATAAGGACCTGCGCGCGCCATTGCTAGGCCGCGCCTTCAGCAGCGAGTATCCACCCGCCTCCACCTTCAAGCTTGTCACCGCGCTAGGTGCCCTGGAGAGCGGCAAGGTCACGCCTTCCTCCTCCTACTACTGCGGCACCTCCCTACTGGTCGGCGATCGTTATTTCCACAATCACAACACCAAAACCGACGAGGGTGACATGAATGTCATCACCGCCATCAAGAGGTCCTGCAACACCTGGTTCTACCAGGCTGGACTCGACACAGGCGCTGATCCCATCCTCAACATGGCCCGGCGGCTCGGATTCGACGAGCGGGTAGGCCTCCCCATCAAAGGCGAAGGTAAAGGGCATGTGCCGAGCAGTGCAGATCACAAAATTCTCGGAGGAGAGATCGCCAACATCTCCATCGGCCAGGGATCGCTCACCGCCACACCACTACAAGTCTGCCAGTGCATGGCCGCCATCGGAGATGGCGTCGTCATGCGCCAGCCCTTGCTCGTGAAACAGGTGCAGACCATCAGCGAGGTCATCGTCGATGCCTATGAGCCGAAGATTCGCCGTCAGATCAATCTGAACCCGATTGCCCGTGATGCCGTCGTCAAAGGCATGGTGGCTGTGGTCTCTGGAAGCGGAGGCACCGGGCGTGCGGCTGGCATCAAACAAGTCCAGATCGCCGGCAAGACGGGGACTGCTCAGTGGAAGCCAGCGAAGGAACAAAACCTCGCCTGGTTCACCGGCTTCCTTCCAGCCAGCCAGCCTGTGCTCGCATACTCCGTCGTTTATGAAGGCCGGCCTGGTGAAAGAGTCAGTGGTGGAGCCATCGCCGCCCCGATCGTGAATGAAGTTTTCACCAAGTATTACGAAGGCGCTCCCGCGGATGATCCGTTGCTCGCAGCCATGAAGGATGTCCCTCAGGCCGTTTCGATTGAAGAAGGAGAACTTGATGCCAACCCCGAAAATCCAGCAGGAAACTTTCGCCGTGTCCAGCAGCAAGCCGCCCCAGCACCCGAAAAGAAAACTCTGGGCAACTTCTTCAAGCGGCTCTTCCAGCGCAATTAATCCCCAGCGCCTCCTGCACCAACCACCTTCATGATTGTTCAAATCGCGACCCTCTGTGACTCAGCTTCCGACTACAATGGCAAGCTCTGCATGCTGGGGGCTTTTGACACCCTCTGCTCACGTCAATTTCCAGTCAATCATCCCTCCTGCGCCCTGGTCATTAGGCTCATGTTCTCTCCAAGTGATGCTGGCAGGCATAGCTTCCGAGTGAGCTGCAAAGACAGTTATGGAAACGAAGTCCTTAAACCACTCCCCCTGGAACCACCTCTTGAGGTAGTCTTCCCAGGTTCCTTCGTCCCCTTCGTCACTCGGAACATCATTTTAAATCTGCAAAACATTCGCTTCGAGAAGCCGGGCCTCGTCACTTGGCAGCTCGAAAGAGATGGAAATGTCATTACCAGCATCCCCCTGCGTGTCACCCTTTTTGATGACAGCCGCTCTGCCACAGGCCCAGCAGGTTAAATGGGGCTCAGCCTCGGATTTCCAAGCCTTGGGTATCCGCCAGCTTGGCACCGGTGATGATCAGTCCTGATTGCATGGTCTTGTTCAGATTAGCCGCGATCAGGTCAGCATTGGTGAAGTCCGCATTGGTCAGATTGGCCCCTTCCAGATTGGCTCCGGAGAGATCAGCTCCACAAACCTTGGCGTTTGTGAGATTCGCGTGACGCATCGAAACACCACCAAGGTCGGCCCCACTCAAATCTGCTCCGCAGAGATCAGCGCTGTCCAAATTAGCGCCACTGAAGTCCGCCTCTGTGAGATTCGTTCCCGCCAGATTGGCCTTCGTCATCGTCGTGCCTACAAAGTGCGCTTTGGATAAATTCAGGTCATTAAGCATCGCCCCGGCAAGATTCATGCCTGTCTCATCGACTTTGCGTCCGCTCCTGCCTGCGCTTTCCAGCCATTGAGTATGTCCGATGAGTTTTTCGTTGGTGATGCTTGCCATATCCCCATGATGCCGGGGAGATGAAGTCTCGCAAATGAAGTTAATGGCAACCTTTGCAATCTCTCCACTGACTTGCCCAAAGAAGGTCATCGCCGATCCCGGCAAGCTGGTGAAATGGATGGTGTGGGAAGGTCGCTCAAAAAGAGGAGGCGCAGAGAAATGAATCTCTGCGCCCCACTTTCTTTGCCTTTGCGGCAGTAGAGACAAATCGCCGGAGCTTATTTCGCTGGGAAGGGGCTCTTGATCATGGCCTTGAAAGCATCGCTGACTTTGGCCACGGTATCTTTAGGACCGGTGAGCTTGATGAAGACGGGGGCATCGGAGCCTGGAACGATGGCGCCGAGCAGGGTGTAGTTTTCCTTTGGGGTCTTCGGGCCAAACATCGCTCCGTCATTGTAGGTGCCGGTGGCGGTGACGAGAGTGACTTTGGTGCCATTGGCATCGAGTTCCTCGGTCTTGGACTCTGGTGGGCTGGCGAACTGGCCGAGCCAGCGGTCCACATTAGCTTTCGAATCGCCGCCCTGGCCCGCGCCGAAGTAGTAAAAGACGGCTTCAAGCGGCTTTTCAGCGCCTTCGACGGTGATATTCAGGGTGCCTGCACGCATCGGGCTAGTGGGCGGCACGGAGGCCCAGGCGGCTGGGTAGGTGAAGTTCAGACCGGCGACAGGAAGCTTACCATCTTCGGCAAAGGAGGTGGCGCTGAGGGCGACGAAAGTGAGGAGGCTAAGGATGAATTTCATGATCAGGGTTGGTGCGGGGTGAATACAATGAAGGCGGACTCGCGTCCGCCTTCAATAATCAAAGTTACTTCGTGACGTGCAGCACGCCCTTCATCAGCAGCCAGTGGCCTGGGAAGGTGCACATATAGGGGTAGTCACCAGCTTCGGCTGGTGCGGCGAATTCGATCGTTTCATTGGCATTCGGCATCACCAGCTTGGTGTTCGCGATGATGTCATCCTTGGAAGCCTCTGGAATATAGCCCTTCGCCATTGCCTGCGGGTCCGTCATCATCGCGTTGGCCTGGGCTCCGACGGCTTGGTCTTTCCCTGGCTTGATGAGGATGAAATTGTGGGGCTGGGGGGCGATGCTGCCCGTGTTGTTGAGCGTGAGCTTCACCTTCTGGCCTGCCTTGACGCTGAGGTCGGTCTTGTCATAGCCGAGCGGATTGGATGGGTGCGGCTTGAGTTCGATCACGGCGACGTCTGCGTCTTGGGCGGAAGCAAACATGGCAAAAACGGAGAGGGCGGAGATGACAGCGAGTTTTTTCATGGATTTTCTAAGGGGGGGGTGACTAATCGGGCCGCAGCGGCGTTGGTTTTCAACCTTTTTGTCTCGGCAGAAGGATACGGCTCAACATTCGCCAAGGTTGGGTCAGGCAAGCTTGGCGAGCACTTTTTCGACGGTGTTTTCCACCGTGAGGCCATGCTTCTTGCGCAGGCCAGCGGGCGAACCGTGCTCGACGAATTCATCCGGCCAGCCAATGCGGACGACGGGAGTCTTGATGCCTGCATCATTGAGAAGCTCCACCACACCACAGCCGAAGCCGTTCATGAGGATGTGGTCTTCCAAGGTGCAGACCACCTTCACTTTGGCGGCGATCTGTTCGATGAGCGTACTATCCATCGGCTTGATCCATCGCGGGTTGATGAGCGCCACGGAGAGTCCTTTGGCCTCAAGCTGCGCTTTGGCCTGCTCGGCGATGGCAAACATGTCGCCAAGGCCGATGAGTGCCACATCGCCGCCATCAGCGACGAGTTCAGCTTTGCCGATTTCGAGAATCTGAGGCTTCGGCTTGGGCGTGACGCCAGGGCCATTGCCACGCGGATAGCGGATGGCGATGGGGCCTTTGTCGTAGTTTGCCATGGTCCAAAGCATATCGACGAACTCGTCTTCATCCTTCGGCTGCATGTGGACGAGTCCTGGCACGCCGCGCAGGTAGGCGATGTCAAAGAGGCCGTGATGCGTCGGGCCGTCGTCACCACTGAGGCCGCCACGGTCCATGCACAGACGCACCGGCAGATTTTGGATGGCCATGTCATGAATGATCATGTCAAAGGCGCGCTGCATAAAGGTGGAGTAGATCGTCAGGAAAGGCCTCAGCCCCTGCGTGGCCAAGCCGCAGGCAAAGAGTGCCGCGTGCTCCTCAGCGATGCCGACATCGAAGTAGCGTTCAGGGATTTCCTTTTTGAAAACGATCAGACCGGTGCCGCCGGGCATGGCTCCAGTGATGGCGACGATACTCTGGTCCTCCTTCGCAAAGTCAGTGACGCTGCGGCCATAGATCTGCGAGTAGGTGGGCTTGTCAGTGGCGGCGGTTTCGCCGGTTTCGACCTTGTATTTGCCGAGGCCGTGGAACTTCAGCGGATCTTCCAGAGCGGGCTTGTATCCCCTGCCCTTCTCGGTGAGCACATGCAGGATGACGGGCTCGTTCTGATTCTTCAGGAAATCAAAAGTCTGGATCAGCAGCGGCAGGTTGTGTCCGTCAATGGGGCCGTAGTAGCGGATGCCGAACTCATCAAACATCGTGCTGCGGTTGTGTGGGCCTTCGCTTTGGGGAAGCAGCAGACCTTTGGCCGTCTTTTCCACGCGTTCCGCCAGCTTGCGTGCGCCATCACCGAGCATGAATTCGACGAACTTCGCCGCCTTCTCATGCAGGTTGGCGAAGCCGGGATGTGTGGCGATGGCATTAAAGTAGCCCGCCATGGCACCGACGTTTTTGTCGATGCTCCACTCGTTGTCGTTCAGGACGATGATGAGCTTCTTGGTATGAGCGGAGACATTGTTCAGCGCTTCAAAGACAGGCCCACAGGTGAAGGCCGCATCACCAGCCACGCAGACGACATGCTCATCCGTGCCTTTCAAATCGCGCGCCGTGGCCATGCCGAGCGCGGCGCTGACAGAAGTGCCCGCGTGGCCTGCGCCGTAGCAGTCATGCTTGCTCTCGCTGCGCAGCAGGAAGCCATTGAGTCCCTGATACTGGCGGATCGTGTGGATCTTGTCCCAGCGACCGGTGATCATTTTGTGGACATAGCCCTGGTGCGCCACGTCGAAGACAAATTTGTCCTTCGGCGTGTCAAAGACGCGATGCATGGCGAGCGTCAGTTCCACGA
>JAGKWZ010000278.1 GCA_021151605.1 Verrucomicrobiaceae bacterium | reverse complement strand
ACGTCGAGTCCGTCGAGACGCCCGCGTATGTCGTCGATCGTGGTCTTTTGAAAAGGAATCTGGAGAAGCTGGCTCTGGTGCAGCGTGAGTCTGGTGCTCGCATTTTGCTGGCGCTGAAGGGCTTCTCCATGTTCTCGACCTTTGACCTCGTGCGTGAGTATCTGCACGGGTGCTGCTCCAGTGGGCTGCACGAGGCGCTGCTCGGGCATGAGGAATTCCGCAAGGAACTGCACGTCTATGCGCCCGCCTTTAAGCAGGCGGAGATGGAGCAGATCATCCCGATCTCCCACCACATCAGCTTCAATTCCATGACCCAATGGCGGAAATGGAAGCCTCTGCTAGATGCCACGCGCGCGGCTGGCAAGCCGGCACCAAGCCCCGGCATTCGCGTGAATCCCGAGCACAGCGAGGTGGAATGGAGCCTCTATGATCCGTGCTCGCCGAGTTGCCGTCTGGGCATCCGGGCCGATAGTCTGGATAATGAAGACCTCAGCGGCCTGGAGGGGCTGCACTTTCACGCTTTGTGTGAGCAGGACAGCGATGTCCTGGAGCGGACGCTGGCGGCAGTGGAGAGGCGTTTCCCCAAACTGCTGGCACAAGTGCAGTGGGTCAATATGGGCGGCGGGCACCACATCACCCGCAATGGTTACGACGTGGAGCGTCTGGTGCGTGTGATCCGCAGCTTCAAAGAACGCTGGGGCAAGGAAGTGTATCTGGAGCCCGGCGAAGCTGTGGCGCTGAACACGGGCTACCTGATCGCCAGTGTTCTGGACATCGTGCCCACGGACATCCCAACGGCGATTCTGGATACCTCAGCCACGGCCCACATGCCGGACACGCTGGAGATGCCCTACCGCCCGCACATCCTCGGCACGGACAAACCGGGCGTGTTGCCCCACACCTATCGCCTCGGCGGCATGACTTGTCTGGCTGGCGATGTAATCAATGAATACAGCTTCCCCGAGCCGCTGAAGATCGGCCAAAAGCTCGTCTTCACTGACATGGCGCACTACACCATGGTGAAAACGAGCACGTTCAATGGCGTGCCGCATCCCGACATTGACCTCTACGATCCAGAAACCGGCGTGATGCGTGTGGTGCGGCGCTTTGGCTATGAGGACTTCAAGACGAAGCTTTCCTGATGAGCAAGCGTACCCAATCCGGCGGCGGAGATGAAGAAGTCCCGAAGCCGCCTCGGACTTGGGTGCTTTATGTCCTGCGCTGCCGCGATGGAACCCTCTACTGCGGCATCACCAACGATCTCACCCGGCGGCTCGATCAGCACAACCGCGGCAAAGGCGCGCGCTACACGCGTGGGCGAGGACCTGTGCTGCTGATCAAATCATGGTCCGCCGTGAGTCAGTCTGCGGCCTTGAAAGCAGAGCTGGCTTTCAAGTCGCTGAGCCGCGAGGCCAAGGAGAAGAAGCTGCGGAGCCGTGCGCGAAAGGACATCGTCTCCTGCCTGCTCCGTGGTGAGGCATAAAAAAGCGCCCACCGTTTCCGGTGAGCGCTGTGACATTCGTAATTAGATCGGATTACTTCGCCTTCTCGCTGACCTTGGTCAGGAGACCGGCAAACTCAGCGGGGGCCACGCCACCGACTTGGTTGCCCAGATCTTTGCCATCTTTGCCGAGGAACTGGATGTGCGGGATGCCCTGCACTTTGTATTGCTCGGCGATTTTGGCGTTCTTCTCATCATCGACGTCGAGATAGGCCCAGACGAACTTGTCGTGAAGAGGCTTCACTTCAGCGCTGGGATAGACGTTCTTCTTCATGCTCTGGCAGGGTGGGCACCAGACGGCGGAAAAGACGACGATCATAGGTTTGCCAGATTCTGCGGCGGTCTTCTTGGCGGCTTCAAAGTCAGTGCCGAATTTCGGGCTGCCTTCAGGGAACTCGCTGGCGAATGCAGGAAGCATGATTGCAGCGAGGAGGAGGGTGAGGAGTTTCTTCATGGGGGTGTATTGGGATTGTCAGAGACAGGGATAAGACGGGATTCGTTGGCAATTATTCCAACTGCAAACGAGCCAGCGTGCCATAAAGGCTGCCGGACTTCGCCAAAAGCTCATCATGTGTGCCACGCTCGACGATGGTGCCGCCGGAGAGGACGAGGATCTGATCACAGCGCCGCACGGTGGACAGGCGGTGGGCGATGATGATGGACGTGCGGTTCTCCATGAGCTTATCCAGCGCGGCCTGCACGAGGCGCTCGCTCTCGGCATCGAGGCTGCTGGTGGCTTCATCGAGGATGAGGATGGCGGGGTCCGCCAAAATGGCGCGGGCGATGGCAATGCGCTGCCGCTGCCCTCCGGAGAGTTGGGTGCCACGTTCGCCGACCTGAGTTTCGTAGCCCTCAGGTAGTTTTTCGATGAAGAGATGCGCGTTGGCCTGGCGAGCGGCCTCCTGGATCTCGGCATCGCTGGCTCCCGGTTTGCCATAGGCGATATTCTCGCGGATCGAGCCACCGAAGAGCAGCACCTCCTGCGGCACGAGGGCGAGATTTTTCCGCAGCAGGGTCAAAGGCATGTCTTTTGTTTCCTGGCCGTCGATGCGGATGTTCCCGCTCGTCGGTTCATAGAAGCGGAACAGCAGGGAAACGGTGGTCGTTTTGCCAGAACCGCTCGGTCCCACGAGGGCGATGCGCTGCCCAGCCTCGGCTTTGAAGCCAAACTCGCGCAACACCACCGCATCTGGGCGTGTGGGGTAGGCGAAGCTCACGTCCTGCACCTCGATCTCGCCTTTGAAGCGGCGCATGACGAAGGATTCATCCTGCGGCTCCATGGGCTCGCACAGCAGCTCGCGAACACGATCTGTGGCCCCGAGCGTGCGCTGGAGCTGAGTGATGAGTTCGGAAAACTGGGCAAAGGAAGCCGCGATCATCCCGCTCAGGGCAGCGAAGCGGGAAAGCGCCGGTGTGGCGATCTCTCCCTCCGCCAGCATGGTCAGGGCCGCCCAGACAACGACGATGAGCGCGATGCTGAAGGAAAAAATGATGAACGCGATGAAGGCCGCGCGAGGCGTCGCTGCACGCAGCGCCATGTTCAAGAATTCAGTGAGCTTGGCATTGTAGCGGCCTGATTCGTGGGCCTCGTTGGAGAAGGCTTTGACACTAACGATGCTTTGCAGCCCCTCCTCCACGATAACCTGAGTGGACGCCAGATTGTCCTGTGATTTGCGGACCAGTTTGCGGATGCGAGCGCCAAAGAGAGCGATCATCACAATCGCCACGGGCACGGTGCCGACCATGATGAGGGCGAGCTTGATGGAGATTTGCATCACAAGCACGAGGCAACCGGTGAGCATGACGGTGTGGCGCAGCAGCATCGGGATCGTCATCACCAGCGTCTCGCGCATGGACTCCACATCATTGGCGATGCGTGATGCCAGTTCCCCGACACGGCGCCTGTTCAGCGTATCCATCGGCAGCCGGATGATGCGACTGAAGGTGTCCATCCGAAGTTGGGCAAGGGCGCGTTCAGACGCCTTGGCAAACAGCATGATGCGGAAGAAGGCGATCACTGCCTGAGTGCTGATGAGGACCAGCATCGTCAGCAGTGTTTTGTGAAGCTCAGCAGTCCACTCAGGGCCTTTGGCTCCGGCGAGACCTTTGCCGACCAGATCAGAAAGCAGGTAAATGAATGTAACCGTCAGCCCTGCGGTCAGCGCCAGCGCCAGCATGGCTGGGATAAAGACATTAAAGTGCGGGCGCAGGTAGCGCAGGAAGAAAGCCGCATCACGCCAGGCGGCACGGTTCCAGAGTTTCTTCGAGGCAGGAGTTTCGGGCATTCGGATGTAGGGGGCAGATTTGGTGGGTTATGATGCTAGATGGTGATTGCCCACTGGCAATGCCATTGAACCCAAATAGAACGCGTCCGAAGCGGCTCATAGAACAAACATCGAGGCACGGCAAATCAGGTGATCTTCGGTTTGTGAGTTAGCGAAGAGACGGCCGCCCCCGTATGCAAGGGTGTCTGGCTTTCAAACCAGCGGGTTTACCTCATGCCGCCGGTGTCGAAGGCTTTGCACAGCGAGTGTTGTAAGACACCATCGGAGAGTTGATTTTGGGGGATGGACGCCATTAGCACACGTCGCCAGGTCATAAGTCAGTTCATTTTAGGCACTGCTGCGGCATGGGTCGGCGGGGCATGGCATACGGAGAGGCTGCTTGCGACGGAGACACCTACTGTTCAAGGCTGGGCGACGCTCGTCGTGCGATTGAGCCTGTTTCCTGTGCTGTCCGCTGTGGGCGGTTCAGTGCGGCTGAATGTGGGCTTGGATTATCCTGTAGCGATCAATCGCGGGGCGGGTGGTGCGTTCTACGCGGTGAACACACGCTGCGCTCACCTTGGTTGCACGGTCAATGCTTATGACTCTGGGATATCGGCGATGCATTGCGGCTGCCATGGTTCCCGCTACCATATTGACGGTTCCCTGGCAGGTGGGCCAGCGACGAGCGGGTTGGATAGCTATCCAGCCGTTTTTGATGGTGTGGAAAAGGTGACGGTACGGTTGCAAGGCGTGACATTTGGCGCTCGTGAAATCACCCTGCTGAGCACGACGCAGAATTCCAAGCGCTTGAGGCTGCTGTTTCAGCCTGCGATCTTTTCCAGCTACCAAGTTCACTATCGTGAGAACTTGACGGACGTAGCACGGCCTATCGCCTTCTCCACCACGCCGGATGGCGTGGCGACGATGACGACGTATCGTAACACGGTGTTTAATCCTGACGATCCTTCGCCCTTGGTGCCGCTCTATGTGGACGCTGTCGGCTCACGCGGATTCTTCAGCATTGTGATTCTCATCAGCGAGTATTGAACAGGGGCTCGCTTGGAGTCAGAGCGGGAACTTGGTGGTATTTGCCAGATCGCAATGCCAATGCACCCAAACAAAAAAAGTGCCCGCTGCTGCTCATGGAGCAAACAGCGGGCACGGAGGGCACCAGAATCTATCGTTTGAGAGAGATCGACCAGCCTCAAGGAGCGGTACTCACATCCAGGAGGAAGAACTTACGGTTGTTCGGGGTGATGGTGATGCGCCAGGCGGTGAAGACGGCGTCGTTCGTGATTTTCGGACTGCCGGAGACGGAGGAACGTGCGTCACCGTAGCTGACGATGTTACCCGTGGCGTCGAGCATCTTCACGTCCGAGGACTGGAAGTCGTTGTCGTTAGCCACGAATAGGAAGTAGTCCTCAGTGCTGACTGTTGAGGTGTCTGGCACGAGTGACATGGCCTCAATCTTTTCTGCCACGGTGAACTGATTCGGCGAGGCGGTGTTGGTATTGAAGCCAAACTTGGTCAGATCCGCTGTGGAAAGCAGGTTGATGACGACCGTGCTCTTCGCTGGAGTGATCGTGGCGCGCAGGTTGCCAGCAGGGCTGATCTGGTTTCCTTCCGCATCGTAGATTCCGCGGACGTTGGTGGCGGAGGAGAAGTCCACGAGATCGACGGTCTTCGTCACGATTGGGTCAGCGGTGCTCTTACCAAGACCGTTACCATCACGAGGCAGCATAAGGAACTGTGTATTGCTGATGGCGACGATTTCAGACTGAGCGGCGGTGGCATCCGCTGCTGCACCGTTTCCATTGGTTTTGTAGCGCGGGAGCTGCACGACATACTCACCGATGAGCACAGGGTTCTCAAGATTGGCTGCCTCAATGTCATAGACATACAGACGTGTGTTGAACCGTGTCTGCTGCAGGCTTCCGCTGGTGTCCTGCACGGTGGCGCTTTGCAGCAGAGCGAACAGGCGTTTGTTGTCAGGCGAGACGGACAAGCCTTCAAGCCCCTGGTTGTTGCGGCGGCCATTGAGCGGAGCGGCGGCGGCTTCAAAATTCAACGTGCCCACTGGTTTGTGTGGCTGTGCAGAGGCAGGGAGCTGGATGATGCGGGTGAACTGCTTGGCGGCATTGAAGCGGGCAATGTAGGTGCCGTACTCGTCAGAGACGAAGCCAGAGCCGTCGGCGAAGACATGGATGGCCTCAGCATCAAAGCTGAGCAGGCTTTCCGTGGTTCCAGAAGCGAGGTTAAAGGCAGGCACGGTGCCGACACTCTGACCGAAGAGGGTGGAGACGGCCGTCGGATTCAGGCCGGTGGTGAACTTCGTCGTGGAGCCATCCAGATAAGTAAACTTCGTCGTGCTGCTGTAGGTGGGCACGATCTGTGTCTGCGCAACTGGACCTGCGCCATAATAAGGCGTGAAGGTGAAGGGCACGGCATGAATGCGGGTCGCGTAATTCGAATAGATGTTGGGAACAATGACCGTGTTGTTGTAGCCGCGATCAGGCAGCACATTGAAGGTGCCGGAGAACTGGCCGGTGCCGGAGTTATAGTTCCAGCCGGTGATTGAGAGGCCGGAGGCTGCACCTTGTGTCTCACCAAAGCTATCGAGCGATTCACCCGACATGCGTCCCGCTCCCACCATGCCATGATTGGTGATGGTGAGCTGATTGAGCGCGCCGCGATCAACTTCAGCATTGAAGGGAGTGAGGTAGGTGAACGGACCTGTGGCGGTCGGCGTCGGGTTGCTGAAGATGCGGAAACGGACAGCAGTTTCCACGCCGTTGACCTGCTCGCTGATGACTTCGTAGTCCACTCCGGGCGTTGCACTGACCCAGTTGATCAAATCTTCAGAACTCTTGAGGTAGCCAGGGAAGGCGGCGCTGCTCAGATAGGTGAAGCGGAATTCAAGGTCATTCCCGTTGATGACAAGTTTAGGCAGGTTATCGCGATCATTGCCGTCGTTTGGGTTGGCATTGAAGAAGTACTCGAGCATGTCTGGCACGCCGTCGCCGTCACTATCACCACCAAGGGCACCCGTGTAGCCATTAGAAGTCAGCCACGCTGCGAACGCCACGGAGGCGGTGTCGATGATCGTCACCGTCGTAGTGGATGGGGCACCGAGCACACCAGGAGCCGCCGGACCCGTCAAGGAAACCGTGAATGTCCGATCAGCCTGAGCACCGCTACGATTGGCAATGCTGATACTCAGTGACTTCGATGTTTCGCCAGGGGCGAAGGTCACGGCGAGGTTGCTGAGCACGGTATAGTCCGTGCCGGCGATGGCCGTCCCGTTGGACGTGCTGACATTGACGGTAGCTCCGTATTGGAGATCGCCAAAGCGGTTCACTGCCAGCACAAGATTGCCTGCATTTTCCGTCACCGTGCTCGTCGCAGCAGCGAGCGAGAAGGCGATCTTCGGCGTCTGACGAACGAGGAGCAACTGGCCGCCTTCGACGTTCGCGGCGGAGATGCCGGTCGTGTAGTGCGCCTGATCGACCATGAGGTAGGTGCGCTGGCCTGCGGCGGCATTGCTGCCGAAGATGGCACTCACATCAATGACGCCGGAGGTTTCCTCGTCGTTGGTGTAGGGCAGTGTGGCCGGTGTAGTGAGGTCACCGAAGAGAGCTGGGTTGTGTTGCAGCACCTTGGTGAGGCTGCCGGTGGCTGGATCGTAGAACCAGACCTTGCCGTTGTGTGGTGCACCGCCCACGTCTTCCTGAAGCATGAGCTTGCCATCGTTGGTGACGGTCATGTTGTCCCACATGTTCGCATCATTACCCACTCCGCCCGTGAGGACGAGATCAATCGTGCCACCGACTTCAGGGGTGGTGATGTTGGTGAAGTTCAGCCTCCACAAACGGGTGCGACCGATCTGAGCGCCAATACCATCCTGCACCTGGTCAAGACGATCCGTGGTGACGAAGTAGAAGTGGTTCGGATTGGTCGGATCCCATGAGCCGTCTTCAGGACGCGA
>JAGKWZ010000277.1 GCA_021151605.1 Verrucomicrobiaceae bacterium | reverse complement strand
CGGTACTCTTCGAGCAAGGTCTGCACTTCGCCAAACAGCGGGCCGTCACGCGGGATGACATTGGCAATGAAGACATCCTTGGAAAGCTTGTCCAGATTGTTTAGTGTCGTCGTGCTGAGGGTGAAATTTTGCTGCGGGCTGAGATCCCAACGCGTGTGGTAACGGTAGCTGAGACGGTTCACCCCAAAAAAAAGCCCCAGTGTCAGCACGATCTGCAGGAACACATTCAGTCCGATGCTCCAGCGGCGGGGCATGGGCGGAGTGGCTTTGGGGGTTGTTTCAGGCGGCATTCGAGTGTTGAAGAGGGAGATAGAAGATAGCGGATGGAAGATAGAAAAGAGAAGGTCGAGAATGGCTGTCCTCCAGCTTCCATCCTCTCCCTTAAATCCTCAGGGCTTCCAGCGGCGGAATTCGACGACTTGATGCGTCAGAGCCAGGAACAGCAGCGCGAGGCTGGTGTAATAGACCAGGGGCCGGGTATCGATCAGCCCGCTCGTGAAGGTGCGGATGTGCTCCATGCTGGCGAAGTAGCTGGTGATATCGACAAAAGTCTCCGAGACCTTCCGCCCGAGCACCATGATGAAAAGCCCGCCCAGGAAGTGCAACAAACTTGCCGTGAAAGAGATCACTGCTGCGACGATCTGGTTCGAGGTCAGGGACGAGGCAAAGCAGCCAATCGAGAGATTGAAGAGGCCCATCGCCAGCAGAATGAGGTAGCTTCCCTTCAGAGAGCCCGGCGGCATCTCGATCTGACCGGCGGTGATGTAGTCCACCAGGTGAAAATTGAGGAAACTCGGAAGCCAGAGCACGGCGTAAACCAGCACCGCAGCGCCAAATTTTGCCAGCACCACCTGCCAAGTATGCACCGGAGTGGTGAAGAGAGTCTCGAAGGTGCCCATCTTCTTTTCCTCGGCAAAGAGGCGCATGGTCAGCAGGGGAAAGACAAAGAAATAGGAGAGCCAGAACCAGTTTGGCTGAAACATCCACTGCACGATGCTGCCCTCACTCGGCCCGCGTTCCAAAATGGAAAGCGCGGCGCGGAAGGAGTAACCACTGAGCACCATCACCAGCGCCAGGACAATATAGGCCACTGGCGAGACGAAAAAGGCTCGCAGTTCTTTTTTGAGGAGGACCCAGAAGATACGCATTTGAGAGGGGGGCGAACGGAGGCAGGAATTCAGATCAAAGAGCGATCATCATGGGGACTGGCCGAAGCAGCGTCAAGGAAGGATGCGGAAACCACCGAAGTGGCTGATTTTCCGCGCTTTGCAGACATCAGCGCCAGAGCCACTTCATCGCCTCGGGGAAAATGCTCGCACCGTGCTTCGAATTGTGCGCCCCATCGCCAAAGGCGAAGGTGAAATCATACTTCATAAAGGCCAGCGCGGCGGCCATCTGCTGGTTCGCCAGCGGCCAGTTGCCATAGGGATTGTCCAGATCACTGCTTCCATCCTGGAGGTAGACCCGCAGCGGCTTCCTCTCGGTGATGCGGATCAGGGATGGATACACATGCCCGCCAGCCAGATCCACGTAGCTGCCGATCGTGGAGAAGACCTTGCGGAACTTATCCGGCCTCTCCCAAGCCACTGTAAAAGCACAGATCGCCCCGCTGCTCGCCCCGGCGATGGCCCAGCCCTCGGGATCATCCGTCAGGCGATAGTCCTTCTGTACCTGCGGCAGGATTTCCTCCAGCAGAAAGCGCGCGTAGGCATCCCCAAGCGAGTTGTATTCCCTGCCCCGGTTGTTGTTCTTCCAGGCACTGGCAGGCTTCGCTTCGCCAATGTGACCTGGATTCAGAAAAATGGCCACCGTCGGCTTCATTGCCCCGCTGGCGATCAGGTTATCAAAAACGACCGGTACCCGCCATGCACCCTTCACGCCTACATAATCGTGTCCATCCTGAAAGACCATCAGGTTTGCCGGCCTATCAGCGCTGTATTGAGCCGGGACATAGATCCACCAGTCACGCTTCGTGCCGGCGAAGATCTTCGACTCATGCACCGGCATTTGCGTCACCTTACCCTTCGGCACATCTGGCCTTTCCTGAGAAAGAGGACCCAGCTTGTAGTCATCCACCGCCAGTGCAGGCAGGGCAAGACAGAGTGAGGCAAAGAGAACGCGAGGTGAAATCATGCCCATCACCACTGCGAAGCTGTTTCGAGGGGTCAAGACCAGGTATATGAGAACTTCCTTGCTGCAGGAGCGTTGCTCAAGTGAACTCCGGTGTGGACATCCGCCCGTGGGCTTGGCAATGTCGTCCTCTTTTCCCACCTGACCCACCTTTCCCGAGAATTATGGACCCTGAAATGACAATGCTGGAATGCGACGACTCGATGACCAAGGCAGTCGAGTATGCCGTGCATGAATTTGCCGCTGTACGCACAGGCAAGGCATCCCCTGCCCTTGTCGAGGGGCTGGATGTTCACGTACACAGCTACGGCTCCCACATGAAGCTGAAGCAGCTCGCGATGATTACCACGCCAGATGCTCGACTCATCCGCATCGAACCCTTTGATTCTTCTACCCTGGTGGACATCGACCGAGCCATCCGCGAATCACGTCTCGGGCTGAATGGCTCCATTGAGGGCAAGGTCATCCGCCTGCCCATTCCCACCCTTTCCACTGAACGCCGCGAGCAGATGGTGAAGCTCATCAAACAAATGGGAGAGGAAGCCAAAGTGCGTGTCCGCTCCGCACGGCGTCAGGCTTTAGAAGAGATCAAGAAGGGCGAAAAGGATGGTGACATCACTGAAGATGATCAGCATCGGCTCGAAAAAGAAGTTCAAACACTCACAGACAAAAAGATCGCCGAGATCGAGCAGCACATGGCTAGCAAGGAAAAAGAAGTCCTCACCGTCTGAGCCCATGTTTGCCCCAGCCGAATACCTCGATCTAAGCCATACGCAGCATGGCATCCTGTTCCCATCTGACGAACCGGTGTGGACAGCATTGACGCGTATCGAGTCGTATCTTGGATTCCGCTTACAACGTGAAATTCGCGCCTCCATACCCCAAGGAGTCTTCATCTCAGAGGATGTCTTTATCGACGAAGGAACGACGATCGACCCGGGAGCCGTGATCAAAGGCCCCGCATGGATCGGCAGGAACTGCCAGATCCGATCCGGCTGCTATATCCGCGAGAATGTCATCATTGGAGACGGCTGTGTTCTGGGAAATTCCTGCGAATTCAAAAACTGCATTGTTTTCGATCAAGCCGAGGTGCCGCACTTCAACTATGTCGGCGACTCCATTCTTGGGTTCAAAGCCCATCTCGGAGCCGGAGTCATTCTCTCAAATGTCCGCCTAGATCGCAGAGAAGTAGTCGTGAACAATGGCAAAAGTGTGCATTCCACCGGCCTGAGAAAATTTGGAGCTATCGTTGGCGATCATGTCGAGATCGGCTGCAATAGCGTCGTCAATCCAGGCTCTCTTCTCGGGCGCCACAGCGTGCTTTATCCCCTCACCAGCTATGGGGGAGTTCTACCTGCACGAAGCATGGTTAAAACGAGACAGCAGCAGGTGGTTGCACCTCGCATCCTTTGAATTCCAATACCAATTTATCAAAGAAAAAGGGCGGCTCAGTTGAGCCGCCCTTCGTCTAAAAAAGAAGTCAATTATTTGGCGCTTGTGTAAACGCCCTTGCCAGAAGTCACTGGCTGCGGGGCATAACCGGAGAGATCAGGCATTGATTTACGCCAGCTTGAGCCAGGCATCGTGTTATCGCGGATGCCGTCATTCAAACTGCCAACCATGTAAGGTTTGGTATCGCGCACTGCACAGCGGAGCAGGCCGCCGAAGAGGCCACGAGTAGCGCTGTCCCAGACATTACCATAGGTGGTCATCGCTCCACATACCAGTGTCCCACCGGTATGTGTCACGCGCTCGTAGCCGTTCATGACAAAACCAGCATTGTCGATGAGTTCGTCATGGCCAAGGTCGGCCACCTGATCACCTGCGTCATAGACGGTTTCTGCGATTCTTGTGCCTTCTTTGCGAACCACTTTAGCTCCGCGACGGGTGGAGCGAACGACGATGTTTGAGCCATCGCGAACCTGCCGAGTGCCAACACCTGTGACAAGATCAGCCGAATCTTCAGTCACATCAATCGACGAGGTGGAGGCCTGATCGACGGCTCCCATTGGGTAGGACAGACCTTTGTTCAGATACCTTTCGCCATCGCGGCTGGCGTCGAGAGAGGGACGCTCTGGAAACTCTGCCAGCTTGGTCGTGGCGGGAGTGGACGTGCAAGAGGCGAGTATGGGGAGGACCGCAAGGGCGAGGTATTTTTTCATAAAAGCGTCGTGAGGATGTCGAATCCATCTCAAGATGTCAAAACTAAAGTCATTCACCGAAAAGGAATTGTTAACATTCATTTCGGACCGCAGGAGGTCATGGACTAGGTCACAAACCTTTCAGCAGGCCTGATGAACTTCGTTTTATTCAGGTTCAATCTATAGAAAGCCCTGCTTGCAACGTTTGATTGATGAACCTACCAATCCCCCCAAGCCATGAACTACCCCCATATTCTCGCCGGTATCGGCCCGCTCGGAACGCCTGAACTGGTCATCATCGCCATTCTGGTCCTTATCCTTTTTGGTGCTAAAAAACTGCCAACCTTTGCCCGCAGCCTCGGCAAGAGCATGGGCGAGTTTCGGAAAGCCAAGGATGAGTTCGAACGTGAATTACACTCTGCACAAGACGAAGTGGAGCGTCCGACCATCCCGCAAACCGTGGAAAAGCGCCAACCCGTGGGTTCCTCCCAGGACATCTGATCTTCACTCTCTTCCCTGGATGAATCTAACGGGACTTATCAGGCGAGCCGCAGGGCTCGCCTTTTTTATTGTCGCAGTTCAAGCCAGTGGCCAGTCTGCCAAGGCCGAAAGATTCACCTTTTGCGGCTATAATCTCAAAAACTGGCTCAAGATGGACCGTTTCGAGGATGGGAGAACCATCCCTGCGGTCACAAAACCAGAGGACGAAAAAAATCGCGTGATCGCCATCCTGGAGGCAATCCACCCCGATGTCCTTGGAGTCTGTGAAGTGGGGTCGGACGAGGATGTGGCTGATCTTCAATCTCGCCTTAAGTCCGCAGGCATCGATCTCCCACATGTCGAGCGCGCCCATGGAGGCGACCCGACTCGAAGCTTGGCTCTACTGTCTCGCTTCCCCATCATCGCCAGGAATTCACAGACCAAGCTTAGCTACCAAATTGGCGCAAAGACATTACCATTTCAGCGAGGGATTTTGGATGCCACGGTGGAATTTCATCCGCAGTTGAAGGTGAATTTTCTCGGAGTGCATCTCAAATCCATGCGTGAGGTGCCAGAGGCAGATGAAGCTCTGATGCGCAGAAACGAAGCCCATCTCTTACGTGCCCACATCGACAACGCCATCCTGCGAAACACCCAAGCACGCATCCTGTGCTATGGCGATTTCAACGAACATCGCAACGAACCGGCCATCTCCGAAATCATCGGCAGCCGGGCTTCGGATGGCTTCATGACCGACCTGACTCTTCGTGATAAAAACGGCCAGGTTTGGACCCATTTCTGGGATGCCGCAGATTCGTATTCGAGACTGGATTACGCTTTTTGCAGTCGTGGTTTGAGGCCCTACATCGACTTGCGGCAGTGCCGTATTCATCATGAGCGTGATTTCGAAAAGGCCAGCGACCACCGCCCCATCGTCATCACGATTAAAGACAGGCTATGAACATGTGATTTGGGATCACTCGTCTCAGCATTAAAGCTTCATTTGTGTCTTTGATTGCCAAACAGTAAGGCAGCAGCTTCATCGACCTCCACCATGCCTCAAGCCACTACAAAGGAACAACCTCACCCGCTCGCCGATCTTCTCCTCACGGTCATCCTGCCGTCAGTCGTGCTGGAGTCCATGAGCAAACCGGAACGCCTTGGCCCCGCCTGGGCCTTAGTCTTGGCTCTCATCATGCCGATTGGCTTTGGCGTGTATTGTTTCGTGAATAAGCGGGGTCTGAACTTTTTTTCCATCCTCGGCTTCGTGGCAGTGATCGTGACAGGTGGGCTCGGCCTGCTGAATTTGAGCGCCGCCTGGTTTGCAGCGAAGGAAGCAGCTTTTCCAGTCTTCCTCGGGCTGGCCTTTCCATTAAGCTTTTACTGGAAGAAACCCCTGGTCAATGAACTGCTGCTGAACCCACAGGTGATCAATCATTCGATGCTGAACACCGCGCTCAACTCGCTCGAAAAACAGTCGGCATTTCAAGCACTCTTAAAGCGTGCCTCATGGGCTCTGGCATGCACGATGTTTCTCTCTGCTATCGCAAACGCCTGGATGATCCTCCTTTTCCTCAAAGGCAAGACACCAGGCTCCGAGGAATACATCCAAGCCATCGGGCGGCAGAACTGGGTCGGCTTTCTCGTGATCGGCGTGCCCATGATGGCGGCCTTGATGTTGCTGATGTTCTGGATGCTCGGACGAATTCAAAAGCTTACCGGTCTGGACAGAGCGGACCTGATGAGTCCTGGGCATACCGTGCGGCGTAACGTCGGAGAGTGATCCACCCTTTTGTCATGAAACTGCTGCATCTCTACATCTCACCGGAACACAACTTCTTCGGGCACCATGGCCTGCCTGCGGGTGAGTCTCCAATGCTGGAAACTGACTCGGTGGATTGTGTGGCCGGAAAGGGGCTCGTGGGTGACCGTTTTTTTGGTTACAAAGAAGACTACAAAGGCCAGGTGACCTTCTTCTCTCATGAGGTCTATGAGCGTCTGTGCGAACAGTTTCAGATCGTCGCCGTGCCGCCTTCGGTCTTCCGCCGCAATATCATCATCAAGGGAGTGGATCTGAATTCACTGATCGGTCAGGAGTTTGAAATCCAGGGGGTTCGCTTCCTTGGCACACAAGAAAGCACGCCTTGCTACTGGATGAATCAAGCCTTTGCCGAGGGGGCAGAAGATGCCCTGAAAGGTAATGGCGGCCTGCGCGCGAAGATCCTCAGCGATGGCGTGCTCAGAAAAGGCTAGTTCGCCGTTTGAAACTGAATCGCGGCAATCTTGTCCGCCATGTCATGGCTGGCGCAAAAGGCCAGTTCCGCAGCGGCAGCACGACTGATGCGAGCGCGGAATGCGACGACTTCCCCCATGCTGTGTCCATCGACGAAAGCCTCCACGGGGCGATGCTCTGGAGATAGATTGCGAATCTCAACGGTGCTATCTGTGCTCATCAGCGCACTGCGCCAGTGAGCGGGTTCCATGACGTTTGAACCCACGAGCAACCACGCCGGAGTATCCGCCAGCAGCGGGCTCGCTCCCATACTGCGGGCGTAGGCCGTGGAGCCGGCAGCTGTGGCGACAAGTGCCCCATCGCTCACCAGCTTCGGGATGCGCTGCACACCGTTCACGCTGACTTCCAGCCATGCGCTTTGGCTCGTGCTGCGCTCCAGCCAGGCATCATTGAATCCATAAGCTGTCCGTACTTTTCCATCAGCACTCTCGAACTCCAGGTAGAGCATCGGGAGTTGACGCAAAATCACATCGCTCGGCGGGAAAGCGCAGCCGAAGAGCCCATGTGCCAGGGATCGGCGCACGATAAAGACCGTAGCGCTCGATATAATCACGCACGCGTGGCGCGGCGTATTCTTCGATGTCATCGCCCCGCCCGAGTCGATCGCGAATCTCCGTGCTGGAACCGGCGACATTGAGCGGGATGAGTATCGAATGCGGCGGGAGATCGCGCGCATCGATCTCATGTCCTGGACGCTGGAGCACGGCAAAGTGGGCATTTTGCCAAAGCTCGGCTCCTTTGGCCCAGCTCGTCTGAATGGGCGCGGCACCACGAGCCCCGCCCACGATGAGATCCGTGCCGACGACATGCCAGACTTCGCCCATGGAGGCGAAACGCTCCTGGAGTTCCCAATTCCTCGTAAAGGTAGCCTGCTCGAGATCAAAGAGATCCACGACGACCCCCGGCATCCCGCCAAACGCGAGATCGGCGAGCGCAGCGCGGTAGATCGCCGGAATGATGCCAGTGACAACTTTGTCAGGTCGCGGACCGCAAGGAATCACGCGGACCTCATCAAATTCACGCGCCAGGACCTCCGCGATAGCACGGTGATGCAGTCCGGGCGGATTAAAACTGCCTCCGAAGATGGCGATTCGCATGGTTCCTGATTCTGGCGGAGACGAGGCGCTGCGGCAAACGGAACCTGAAGGACCTTTTGTCAAAACACGAGGATGGCTGGTGGGCATAGACAGGTTGAGGCGCTCACACGTGGGCATGGGACAAGTTCTACTTTTCGGAATTAGGATTGACCAATTTGTTCCGGGTCGTCACACTCGCTTTTCTATGGGAAACTCCACGAACACAGAAGGCCTTCAGGGTGCTTGGGAAAAAATCAAAGGGGAGGCGCATGACCTTCTCAGCATCGACGTCACCACCTTCAGTGCACCGAATGTGACGCTCGACGTGCAAGACGGAGGGCCATTTAACCTCGACAAACTTTTCGAGCAGATCAAAGCCAAGGTGGGCACTGGCAGTACTCTGAATCTGGTGGCCCACACGCATGTGGACTTCGATTTGGACGCCGTGATGATTGCCAAGGAGGACGGGAGTCCAGGCCTGATGGAAGCGCACAACAAGGCAGTGCAGACAGCGATCGAAGCACGGCAGTCTTTCGTGAAGGCGCTTAAGGGCATGTTTGGTTGAGCCCGAAGGCAGCCCCCAAAGTCATCTCATGCAGCAAGAGCTTGAATCGGCTGGAACGATGCTCTGGCTGGAGCTCGACAGCACGCTGACGGGGCCGCCATCGGTCTCGCCAGAGGTCTTTGCGCCGGATTTTTGTGACCTAAGGGAGGAATTGAAATGGCCAAACAGCGAGCCGCTGGCGGAAGTGGTCCAACACCTGAGAGACCTGGGCTACCTGGGGGCTGAGCTGGATGACGATAAAAACGAGTTGGCCTTGGGCCCGGGTGATGAACAGCCACTGACCGATGCGCTCGTGGCCTACTATCTGGATCAAGATCGGTTTGAGGACCTCTTTGACTATCACTCTAGCCCGGGAGAATCTGGCGAGCCTAAGAACGTGTTTCGTGACGAGGTGCTGCTGGAACGCCTGAAGCAACCACTGGTGGTGAAATTTGACACCATCGCCAGGCTCCGGGCCCTGACCTCCCTGGATGGCCAGGTGGATTTCCGCAGCGAGCCTGAGCTGGGTGAGATCAGCCTGCGGACACGGGTCCTTCACCACCTGCTGAGGGTTTACGGGGTGTTGCCCAAGGATCTGGAACCCTCGACCGCCTATGGAGACCGATCCCTGCGGGCGCTGAGGAGTCTGCGCTCTCTCAAGGGCCTGAAGGCCGACGAAGTGACCGTGCTCCGAATTATGAACGGACTGAACAAATTCGACGTGGTGGCGGAAGCCTTTGCGAAACAATTTGAAGATTCAAGCCTCCAGATTCCAGCCCCGAACTCGCGCAACGACTGGACCCAATCCCTACAAAAGCAGGCAGAAGCCATGCTCGAAAGCAAACTGCCCAATCGGGCTGTCGAGGTAAAAGCCTTTCAGCAGGACGCGGTGGCGGACTGGCCGCCGCCGAGCTGGAATCTGTTTGGCGTGCGTTTTCTCCAGGTCTTTCTGTGGCACCGCGGCTACTATTTTGGCGAGCTCGATGGTCTGTGGGGAGAACTCAGCCAGGCGGCCTTTATCAGCGCACTGGAAGCGCATGAGCTGCCAGTCAAACCGCTGAAGAACTGGTGGGATCGGAAACAACCAGGCTTTTGGATGGAGTGGGATGACTACTACTGCATGGATGTGTCAGCCTTTGTCCGCGCCTGCAATCCAAGGCCAGGCACCGCGGAGACCAAGACTCCCGATGAGATCTTTGAAATGCAGCAGGCGATCGATGAGAAACTGAAGCCCCTGTGCACCACGGAAGAACAGGCCAAGGAAGCGTGGACGGACATCCTGAACG
>JAGKWZ010000276.1 GCA_021151605.1 Verrucomicrobiaceae bacterium | reverse complement strand
GGAGCAGAAAGCCCCCACGCAGCGCTTCGTGGACAAGTTTGCCACCATCTACACACCCACCGTGTTTGTCATCGCCTTGCTGGTGGCACTGCTGCCGCCGCTGCTCATGGGCGGCGTCTGGTCAGAGTGGACCTACCGTGCGCTCGTGTTGCTCGTCATCGCCTGTCCCTGCGCTCTCGTCATCGCCACGCCCGTTTCCATTGTCTCCGGCCTCACCGCGCTGGCAAGACGCGGCGTGCTCATCAAAGGCGGTGCGTATCTCGAAGCTGTCGGCAAGCTGCGTGCTCTCGCCGTCGATAAAACCGGCACCATCACCCAAGGCAGGCCGCAGGTCACTGGTATCATCACACTCGGCACGAACACGGAGGAGGAGGTGCTGCGCAAAGCAGCCGCCGTGGACATTCACTCCACGCATCCGCTCGCCCAGGCAGTGATCGAAGCCGCGTTAGAGCGTGAGATTGAGCCGCTACCCGCTCAAGACTACCGCTCCATCACCGGACGCGGAGCTACCGCCGTCATCGACGGCCATCCACACTTCATCGGCAATCACAGGCTCGCTCATGAACTCGGCGTCTGCACGCCTCAGGTTGAGGCCCTCCTCGCCGAGGTTGAAAACCAAGGTCAATCTCTCGCCATCCTCGGCCACACTCCGCACGAAGGCTGTGACGGCTCCGTCCTTGGCATTCTAAGCATCGGCGATGCCATCCGCAAAGAAGCTGCAAACGCCCTCACCCTGCTGCATGAGGCAGGTGTTGAAAAAGTCGTCATGCTCAGCGGCGACAATCAACGCACGGTCGATGCCATCGCACGCATCGCAGGCATCGACGAAGCCCACGGCGACCTCATGCCCGAGCAAAAGATCGAACACATGCGCCGCCTCATGGCCGAGTATCATTACGTCGGCATGATCGGTGATGGCGTGAACGACGCGCCCGCTCTCGCCCTCGCCAGCGTCGGCATCGCCATGGGAGCCATCGGCAGCGACACCGCCATCGAGACCGCCGACATGGCCCTCATGCAGGACGACCTCACCCGCGTGGCCGAAGCCATCGCGCTCGGCCGCCGCACCCTGCGCATCATCCAGTTCAACGTCACCTTCGCCCTCGTCGTGAAGGCCATCTTCATTCTCCTCGCCTTCACCGGCCACACCAGCCTGTGGCTCGCCATTCTCGCCGACACAGGAGCCACGCTACTCGTTATCTTGAACGCTCTGCGGCTGCTGCGCTCCTCCTCCTAGCACCACGATGAAGAAGCCCAGACAATCCAAGGCAACCTCACAAGCCTCCACCCTCTCCCGAGCGGAAAAGATTAAGCTCGGAGGCGGATTTCTGGGAGCGCTGACCGTGCTGGCGTTGCTTTTCCACATCACCTGCGTGCAGGGGCAAAAATCCTCCATCCAAAAAACCGTGGAGAAATGGAAGACGCTTTATCACGTCGATGAAACACAAGCCGCCCGCATCCGGCAGATCGAATTCGACTTCCATGGCAGCGGCAGCCCTTTTGCCGCACGCCCTTCCCACAATCGCGAGGAAACCGGGCGTCATCACGAGGAGATCGCCGCGCTCATGTCCACCGAGAATGGAACGCGCTTCATCAGGGACATGGAAAAGTCCGGTGACAGGCATTGAGCGCAGCCCCCTATCAGTGCCCAGGGCACCAGTAATCCGCATGTCCATCACACCAGCGGTGCCCGTGGTGATGGTGATGATTGCCGCAGAACCTTTCACACAGGTGCATCAGGGTGGACTTCGTGATGGATGCCGCTTTTTGAACTGCATAGGAAGCCTGTGAAGGAGATGTGATGGCGAGGAAGGCCAATGCGGCGGCGGCGAAGGCGACCAGGATGGAGATGCGACGGCGTGAGCTGTTCATGGAGTTGGTTGGGCTGAGTGGTTCGCAGGCTTCAAGGAGAAGCGCACATCCGACGCCGAGCACGGGCTGCTATTCAGACGATTTTCTCCATGGCCGGAAAAACAAAAAAGCCGACGCCATCCTAGCGTCGGCTTTTCCTTTGCGAATCTCAGGAGGGATCAATGCTTCTTGCAGTGGTTAAGCACCCCGCCGCAGGACGGGCAGGTATGACGGGTGAGGCTGCCAGTCTTCAGCATCGCGATGACTTGGTTCTCACAGTCAGGGCAGGACATGCTTTCCGCATGTCGAAGGGTGACAATGCCCTTGTTGCCAGGCCCGTAGCCGCTGGAGGGAGCTTGGAAGTGGATGGTGCGGCATTTGTCGCAGCTCACAGCGGCGGTGGGTGTCGATGAGGGAGACTGGCAGGAGGTCAGCAGTCCAGCGAGACCGAGCATGGAGGTGAGGATGAGCGTTTTCATAGGATGTGTGTTGTATTAGATGTTTTGGTTTCGAGGGCGGGTGCCCTTCATGAACGATCAACACCGCACCGCTCCCAATCCCTGATGCTTTCGCAATCCTTGCGCATCAGCACGCAAACTGCGCTCACCGCTGCCGCATGTCCGCCAGCAGCTCTTTGAGCATCTGCCGCGCCCGGTAGATGCGTGTTTCCACGGCTTTGATGCTACAGCCGAGCGTCTGGGCTATCTCGTGCTGGCTCATTTCCTGGTAGGTGAAGAGATGCAGCGCCTCACGCAGATCGACAGGCAGGCTGGTGATGGCTTTTTCGATGCGGAGCGTGGTTTCACGCTGCTGCGCGGCTTCATCCGGGCTGGCGTCATGCCCCGGCATTTGCTGGAGCGCGGTGGTGCAGTCTTCGATGGAGACGGTGGGATGCCGTGTGCGCCAGCGGGCATGGTTTCGCCCCAAATTGGCCGCGATGCGGAAGAGATAAGTCGGAAAGGCGGCCGTGGGCTGGTAGCGGGCGCGGCTTTGATACAGCCGGACAAAAGTTTCCTGTGCCAGATCAGCGGCGACTTCAGCGCTGCCGGTCATGCGATAGAGAAAGGCCGCCACCTTGTCCTTCCAGCGTTGCATGATGCCGCTCAGCGCCAGATCATCCCCTTCAGCGAGGCGTTTCATGGCTTCGAGGTCCGCATCCGGCGGGCTGTCTGGCAGGACGGCATCGCTCATGGTTGGGGTCCGTTTCTGGGGGCATCTTTGGCCGGAATGCCCAGCGTGTAGGGCACCATGAGGTCGAGATACTTGCGGGATTGCTCAGGCCGCAGGCAAGCGGCGGTTTGATAGACATGCTCCAGCAAGGCCTGCTGGCACTCCACGGCGAGCTTGGCGCGTTCATCCATGGCGCTGCGCATCTTGGCATCCACCGTGGTGCTTTGGGCGCTCAGGGCGAGGATGTCTTCATTGGAAAGATAGACGCGGTGGCAGAGATCCTCGCACTTCGGTAAGTAGGCCAGATGGAGCGCTTTCACCTTCTGCATTTGCCCGTCGTCCAGGTGCAGCCAGTCTTTTAACCAATGCAGCTCTGGGAGCAGACTGCCGTTCTCTTTCGGCATGGTCTTGGCAGACTCTGAGATGCGGGGCGCGAGCATCAGATGGGAGCACCAAAACATGCACAGACCCACTGCCACGGCGGTCACGAGGATGATGATGCCCCGCTTCATGGCTCCACCTCCGAATGAGCACGCACCAGCGGGTTCACGGTTTCCAGATAGGCGAGTTCACCGCGCTCCGAGTCTTCCGCCCGGAGCATCACGACGGCGGTTCCAGCACCTACGATGCCAAAGATGGCGATGGTCGCAAAGGCCACTGCCGGACGTCCGAGCGATGTAAGCAGCCGTTGAAAGAACTCGCCCAGCAGCGAGAACATGCTGCGTCCCTCATCGGCCTCAATCCGCGACCACACTTCCCGCTCAAAGGCGGAGGGCAGCGGCAGTCTCGCAGGATGCTGGCGCAGCAGTTGATGGAGTTCGTCGTCGTTCATCGGAAGCAGTTGTTGAAGGTTTAAACACCGGGCGGTGCATTCTCCCTCATAATATTCCTTTTCCAACTTTGGTGGCAACAGCTCAATGCGTTCTGCCTCGCAGCCACTTGACACCTTCCAGAGCCAGCAGCGGGATGACGGAAATGCTCAGCAGCATGAGGCATTCGGAGAAGGGCATCAGGGAGGTCTTCAACAATCCGGCAAGCAGGGCGTTGTGATGGCTCCAGACCTGGATGCTGAAGGAAATCGAGACGACGAGGAGGAGGTTGAGATTGGAGAGATGATTCATGCGCCAGAGCGGGCGTGTCTCGCTGCGGGCACCGAAGGCACGGAGGAGCTCGGCAAAGACCAGCGCGGCGAAGGCGTGCGTGCGGGCCATCTCCAGGCTCTCATGCTTCAAGGCATAGAGATAGACGGCCAGCGACACGCCGGCAGTGAGCAGGCCGGTGAGAAACATCGTGCCAAGGAAGCCACCGTCGGTAATGCGCTCGTTCCGAGAACGCGGCGGCTGTTTCATGACATCGGCGTCGATGGGATCGGTGGCGAGGCAGAGCGCGGGCAGGCCGTCGGTGACGAGATTGATCCACAGCAGATGGAGGGCGAGCAGCGGCATGGGCAGTCCCATGACGATGGCGGCGGTCATGAGCAGCAGCTCGCCGCAGTTGCCCGCGAGGAGGTATTGGAGCGTCTTGCGGATGTTGTCATAAATCCCGCGGCCTTCCTCCACGGCGGCGACGATGCTGGCGAAGTTGTCGTCGGTGACGATCATGTCGGAGGCCTGTTTGGTGACCTCCGTGCCGCTGCGGCCCATGGCGATGCCAATGTCGGCCCCTTTGATGGCGGGAGCGTCGTTCACGCCGTCGCCGGTCATCGCCACGACGGCTCCGCTGGATTTCCAAGCGCGCACGATGCGAAGTTTGTGTGCGGCGGTGACGCGGGCATAAACGGCCACCTGGGTGACGCGTTGATGCAATGTCTCGTCGCTGAGCTGATCAAGCTCCGCGCCGGACAGCGCCACGGCGTCGTCGGTGGTGATGCCGAGTTCGCGGGCGATGGCCGCCGCCGTGTGCGGGTGATCGCCGGTGATCATCACCACGCGGATGCCGGCGCTGCGGCATTTGACGATGGCTTCCTTCGCCTCGGTGCGCGGCGGATCATACATGCCGGTGAGGCCGACAAACACGAGGTCGCGTTCCACCTCCTCCGCCTTGAGATGTTCTGGCGGGGCGGCGTCGAGATCGCGCTGTGCGGAGCCGAGCACACGCAGCGCCTGTGCGGCCAGCGCGGTGTTTTGCGCGGCGATTTCGGCACGATCCGCATCCGTGAGCTGGCGGACGCCCTCGGTGGTGAGGATGTGCGTGCAGTGCTGCAACAGCAGATCGGGCGCACCATTGATGAAGGCGCGGTGACGGCCATCGGGCATCAAACGGATGACCGTTTGGCGTTTGCGGTCGGAATCAAAGGGGATCTCGTGCCGCTTCGGCATTTCTTGCTCGATCTGCTCCTCGGTGACACCGGCTTTGTGTCCGGCGGCAAGCATCGCGCCTTCGGTGGGATCGCCGATGACCTTCCACTGGCCGTTTTCGAGTGCGAGATGCGCGTTGTTGCAGCCGAGGAGATTGTTCGCGAGTTCGCGCAAGAACTTCGTCTGGCGTTCATCGGCGGCTTTTCCCGCAATGCGCACTTCGCCATCCGGCCCGTAGCCTTCACCAGTGATCTCAAAGGTTTGTCCGGCGACGTAAAGCACGCGCACGGTCATTTCGCCGACGGTGAGTGTGCCGGTCTTGTCGGTGCAGATCACGTTCGTCGAGCCGAGCGTCTCTACGGCGGGCAACTTGCGCACCAGTGCGCGGCGGCGTGACATGCGCATGACACCCATCGCCAGCGCAATGGTGACAACGGTGGGCAGACCTTCGGGAACCGCCGCCACGGCGAGGCTGACCGCTGTCATGAACAGTTCGAGGAAGGGCATGCCACGCAGAAGCCCGAGCACAAACAGCAGCGCGACGATGCCGAGCGAGGCCCAGACCAGGATGCGGCCAAACGACGTGAGCTTTTGCTGAAGCGGCGTGTCTTCATCCGCCCCGGCTTGTTCGAGCAGGCCGGCGATGTTTCCCATCTCGGTCTGCATCGCCGTGGCGACGACCACCGCCCGCCCGCTGCCAGCGACCACGCTGGTGCCCATGAAGATCATGTTCTTGCGGTCGCCCAGCGGCACCTCCGCCTGATCGAGCGTGACGGCTTGTTTCTCGACGCCTTCGGATTCCCCCGTGAGCGCCGACTCCACGCATTTGAAGGACGCGGCGGTCAGCAGGCGCGCATCGGCGGCGACGAGATCTCCCGCTTCGAGTTCCAGAACATCCCCGGTCACGATTTCCGCCGCAGGCACGACTTTGATCGCGCCATCGCGCCACACCTTCGCCTGCGGTGCGGCCATCTTCTTGAGTGCGGCGATGGATTTCTCCGCGCTGTGCTCCTGATAAAACCCGATGACCGCATTCAGCACCACAATGGCGAGAATGGCGATGGAATCGACCGTTTCACCGAGCACGCCGGAGATGATGCCCGCGACGATGAGAATCCAAACGATGAGGCTCATGAACTGCCCCAGGAAAATCTGCCAAGGGCTGATGCGCTTCCCTTCCTTCAGTTCGTTCGGCCCGTTGGCGGCGAGACGCTGTGCGGCTTCCTGCGCCGAGAGTCCGGTTGCTGCGGTAGCGAGTTGTCTCAGCACTTCCTCAGCGGACTGGCTGTGCCAGGCCTTTCCGGGTGATGGTGCAGCGGTCATGCGGTGACTCCTTCTGGAGCGATTCGCTGCTTGCGCTGCCATTTCCATTCCTCGATGGCGCTGAAAAGACAGGGCACGATAAACATGGTGACGAGGCTGACCGCCATGCCGCCGAGGGATGGAAGGGCGATGGGTTTCATCACATCGGCACCGCGACCAGTGGCCCAGAAGATGGGCATGAGGCCGAAGACAGTGGTGGCGATGGTCATGAGGTTGGCGCGGATGCGTTTCAAGCCGGCCTGGACCACCGACTCGCGAATGTCGGCGACGCTTTGCATCTCCTTGTTGTCGAAGATATCCTCCAGGTAGGTGGAGAGCACGACGCTGTCGTCATCCACCACGCCGAGGAGCACGAGGAAGCCCACCCACACGGCGACGGAGAGATTCGCGCCCCAAAGCGGCAGCAGCAGGAAACCAGCGGCCAGCGAGACGGCGACATCGAGGAAAATGACTGGCGCGATCCATTTGCGCCGGAAGCCGAGATAGAGCGACACGAACATGAGGGCGATGCAGATGGGGACGAGAATCTGCATGCGTTTGGTGGCACGCACCTGGTTTTCAAACTGGCCGCTCCACTCCCAGTAGTAGCCCGAGGGGAGTTTGAGGCGGCCATCCTTCAAGGCGGTCTGCAAGAGCTTCTCGGCATCTTCCACGACGCTGACTTCATCGCGGTCGCGCGTGTTCATGGTGACGTAGCCGACAAGCAGCCCGCGCTCGCCTTTGATCTCCTGCGGACCGAGCACGCTCTTGATCGTCACAACCTGCGCGAGTGGGATCTGCGCGCCGCTGCTGGTGGGGACGAGGATTTTTTCCAGTTCGGGGATGTCCTCGCGAAACTCGCGCAGGTAGCGCACGCGGATGGGATAGCGCTCGCGACCTTCGACGGACTCCATGAGGTTCATGCCGCCGATGGCGACTTCGATCACGTCCTGCACGTCGCGAATGTTGACGCCGTAACGGGCGATGCGGTCGCGGTCGATGTGGAATTCGAGATACGGCTTCCCGACGATGCGGTCGGCCACGATGTCGGTGGCACCGGGCACTTCCTTGAGCAGAGATTCGATTTGCAGGCCGATGCGCTCGATCTCACCGAGGTCGCCGCCGTAGATCTTCACGCCCATCATGGCGCGGAAGCCGGTCTGGAGCATGAT
>JAGKWZ010000275.1 GCA_021151605.1 Verrucomicrobiaceae bacterium | reverse complement strand
GGTCAGCACTTTCCCGGCAGATGCAGATGGCGTGCTGCTCATTGGCCTGAGGTATGACCTTTCAGAGCGCGAGATCGACATCCTCAAAGCCTACTGGGCACGACAGCGCACCGGCCTGTTCATCATGCTTGATCCGTCGGGTGAAACGCCGCGTCTGAATGCCTTCCTTGGTCTCCATGGCGTCGTCCCGCGCGGTGATCGTGTGCTTTATGCGGAGAGCATCGGCAGCGGCACCCGGAAGGAGTTCTCAGTCCAGGCAGTCTTCGACAACGAATCCTCCATCACCCGTCCCATCGCCGCCAGCGGCACCACCCTACCAGGGCAGAGCGAGTCCCTGGAGCTGCGCTTTGATGACGAATATCTGAAGAACCAAAACATCACCGTGCATCCGCTCATTGGGGCCACGGAGCGCTATTGGGGGGAGAAAAACTACCTCGAAGATCTCCCTGTGGCCGATGAAGAGGACACACGAAAAGACATCTTCCTCGCCGCCAGTGTCGAGCGTGGCACCATCACTGATGAGCGCCTGCGAGTGGACAGTTGCCGCATGGTCGTCGTCGGCAATGCCGCCCTGCTCGATAAACAATCCGCGCTCGCCGTGAACCGTGACTTTGTGGCTGCCAGCCTCAACTGGATACTCAACCGCGAGAAGCTTATCGGTATCACACCAAAGGCGAAACACAATTACCGTATCCAGCTCACACGCCGCCAGAGCGAGATTATCTTCTGGGGCACCACCGTCGTCATGCCAGCCATCGTGCTCTGCTTTGGCCTCATGGTCTGGGCCACACGTCGGGCGGCGTGAGTTATCATCCGTTTTACTTTTCAGCATGCGCCTCCGAACCACCCTTTTGCTCTTTCTCCTGGCCGCCGTCCTCGGGGCGGTCATCGTTGGTATCGAGAAGTACCTGCCATCCACACGCGAGTTGGTCGAGATGAAGAAGGGGCCTGTTCGCTTTGATCCGAAGAAGATCACCCAGATCGAGCTGGACTCCAGTGGTGGCGATGGCGTCAGCCTCCAGTGGGATGGCGGACAATGGTGGGTGCGGCGGCCATTCAATGACCTCGCCGATCCTGAGCGCGTGGAGAAGTTCGTGAACGAGCTGCTCGCCATCGGCTGGATCAACCGCGTCCACCGTGAAGAGTTCGAGGATGATGCCGCGTGGACCAAAACGCAGCTCGAAAAGCCGCACCACACCGTGCGCCTCAGTTCAGGCAGCGAACTCGTGCTTAATCTCGGCCTAGGAGCGGTTTCACCCATTGAGGGCAGCCACTATCTTGGCCTCGCGCCGGTCAAAGAGGAGACCGAAGCCTCCTATTATGTCACCAAGACCTCCCTGCCAGAGCTGCTGAAAGCTACACCGAGTGATTGGCGTGATCCGAAGCTCCTACGTGCCCCGGCCACAGCCATCATGAACCTCAAACTCGTCCAGGCGGGTGGCCAGATCGAACTTTCCCGCACCGATGAAAAGGCACCCTGGATGCTCGTAAAGCCTCTCAGCACACGAGGCAGCAAGGAGCGCATCGGCGAGCTGCTCTCCACTCTGCTGAACCTCACCATCAAAGAAGCCGCCGAGCCTGTGAATGGTACCGCTAAGACAGACTCTGTCCCGGTAACCACAGACCTCGCTGCCGAGGAGATGAAGATTAGCATCACCATCAAAGGACTGGCGAAAGCCTTTGATCTCACCCTCACCAAGCCTGCCAAACCTGACGCCACCGAGACCACGGCACGCGCCAGTTATCGAAAGCCCGTTTATACCATTGTCTCGAAGTCCCTTTCGCTACTCTGGGGAGAACCGAACCAACTGAGGGATCGCATGCTTGCCCGGATCGACAAGGAAACCGTAAGTACCATCGACATTACCAGTGCGCTGCATCCAGCGATTCATCTGGAGGTGAAAAACGATTCCTGGTTCACCACACGCGGCACTCGTCTGGCTCCGGCAAATGGTGATCGCATCTCCCGCTTCTTCGATGCCCTGAACAACTTCCAAGTCCTCGAATTCACCGCCGACTCCGCTTCCAATCTAATGCCTTATGGCCTCGACAACCCCTTCCTCACCGTCTCGTGGATCGAGGCCGGGGCCAAACCCATGAAGCTCCACTTTGGAGCCAATGCCGAGAGCACGGACTTCTTCGCCAAATACGATCACGAGCCTTCTGTGTATCGAGTCGATGCCAGCATCCTGCCGAACATCCCGCAGGAGCCCATCAAATGGAAAGGACTCGGCGTGTTGCGCTTCACCCAGTTTGCCCTTCGCCAGATCAGCCTCGCTGCCGGCACAGCGCCACCGACGGTTTTGAAATACGATCCCACCACCGCGCAGTGGACCGGCAGCCGCGCTGGTCAGGACATAACGCCCATGATTGATCGTGTGAAGGCTGACAAACTCGCGGGCTCACTGGCCAAACTTAACGTTCAGGACTGGGTCGGTGACACCACCACCGCCATCACTTACTGACCTGCCCTTCATGCGGCTCATGGCACGGTATGGAGGCCCTGATCTTTATGTCACCGAGTACTTCCGCGTCACCACCGACTCGAAGCTGGACGCCACCATCCTGAAATCCATCACCGAGCATGATACGGGGCGTCCCGTCATCGCCCAGATGATCGGGCAGGAAATCCCGGCCCTCGTTCGCACCGCTCAGATGCTCGAAAAGCATCCCGTTGCTGGGATCGATCTCAATCTCGGCTGTCCCGCGCCCATCGTCTGCCGCAAGGACGCCGGGGGGGGCCTCCTGCGCCAGCCGGAGCGAGTCGATGAAATTCTCCGCGCGCTGCGTGGCACCATCCAGGGGCGCTTCACCGTGAAATGCCGCGTCGGCTTTACAGACAAGGCGGAGTTTCCGCGCCTGCTGGACGTCTTTTTAAAGCACGACATCCAGATGCTCACTATTCATGGACGCACCGTGCGGGACGCCTACAAGACGCCCGTTCACCCCGAATGCGTCGCCACCGCCGTGCAGGCCATGCCTTGTCCTGTGATCGCCAATGGGAACGTCGTCGATGTGCCCACCGGTCTCGCCTACCTCCGCCAAACCCAGGCCGCCGGGCTCATGATCGGGCGTGGAGCCATCCGGCATCCCTGGCTCTTTTCCCAGATGCGTGCGCATTGGGAGGGCACCGAGGCTCATCAGCCCTCTAGAAGGGACATGCTGGAGTACATCCACCTTCTTTACGAGCACACCGCTGCCTTCCACCCGAGATACGAGACGGACAAGCAAGTGCAGAAAATGAAGCGCTACATGATCTTCATTACCACGGGCATTGACGAAGGCCGCTTCGAGCACCGCATCCGCCGCGTCACCGCTGAGGAGGATTTTTTCTCCATCTGCCAGGAGCACCTCGATAGTACCGAGCTTCTCCCCATTCGCCCCCCAGAGGATTCGGGCGTTTTTTGTGGCTTCGCCGAGCTGAGGTGACAGCTCCAGCGCCAGAAACCTGGGTTGACACCCCCTCCCCGGCGATTATGCATCGAGCCCCGGCGCGGAAACTGCTGTGTCGGGTCAAATCCCCCTCAATCCCCACACAAATACAATGGTCAAAATCGGCATCAATGGTTTCGGGCGCATCGGACGCCTCGTGTTTCGCGCAATCTGTGATCAAGGCCTCCTCGGCAAAGAGATCGAAGTCGTCGCCGTGAACGACCTCGTGCCTGCTGACAACCTCGCCTACCTCGTCAAATACGATTCCACCCAGGGCAAGGCCAAGGAAGAAGTCTATTCCAAGAAGAGCAGCCCAGATTTGGCTGAAGACGACATCCTCGTCGTCGATGGTCATGAAATTAAGTGCCTCGCCGTCCGTGAAGGCCCCTCCGCCCTCCCATGGAAAGCCCTCGGAGTCGATGTCGTCATCGAGTCCACCGGCCTCTTCACCGAGCGCAGCAAAGCCCAGGGTCACATCGACGCCGGTGCCAAGAAAGTCATCATCTCCGCCCCTGGTAAGGACGAAGACATCACCATCGTCATGGGCGTGAACCATGAGAAGTATGATGCCTCCAAGCACCACGTCGTCTCCAATGCCTCCTGCACCACCAACTGCTTGGCCCCGATCGTTCACGTCCTTCTGAAAGAAGGTTTCGGCGTCGCCGAAGGTCTCATGACCACCGTGCACAGCTACACCGCCACGCAGAAGACCGTGGACGGCCCATCCAAGAAGGATTGGAAAGGTGGCCGCAGCGCTGCCATCAACATCATCCCAAGCGGCACCGGTGCTGCCAAGGCTGTCGGTCTGGCCATCCCAGAAGTGAAGGGCAAGCTCACCGGCATGTCCTTCCGCGTGCCGACTCCAACCGTCTCTGTCGTGGACCTTACCGTGAAAACGGAAAAGGAAACCAGCTACGCCGAAATCAGCGCCGCCATGAAGAAAGCCAGCGAGACCTACCTCAAAGGCATCCTCAACTGGACCGCCGACGAAGTCGTCAGCACCGACTTCCTCCACGATCAGCACAGCTCCATCTTCGACGCCGGTTCCGGTCTCGAACTCAACAGCAAGTTCTTCAAGCTGGTGAGCTGGTATGACAACGAGTGGGGCTACAGCAACCGCGTCGTTGACCTTGTGAAGCACATCGTCGCCAAGGGCCTGTAATCGGGCACAGAATCGTCAGGTTTCATGGCGGGCCGGATCACATGATCCGGCCCGTTTTCTTTTGAATGGCTACTCAGTTCCACGTCTAGGTGGAGGGCGGAGTGGGCCAGTCAGGGTAGGCGTAGATGTATAGTTTAAATCTCATGCAAAATGAAACCCTTCACTCCAAACCAAGCTCGCTGAAGCGGTCTCGGCGTAGGTGGTTCAAGTTGATAGGCTTTCTGACCTTTACGATACTGCTCTGGCCTTCGCTGAGTTCAGAAGATCGAGCTGCCATTGAGAGCAGGTATTCTCTTTGGCAAACATCACTGTCCCAGAGGCAGTTTGTTTCTGCTTATGAAATCATGCTTCCATCCTTCCGCAAACACACCTCTCTGAATGAGTTTGCTGCCGAATTTAAAGAGTATGGAGATGAAATGTATCGTCTTCAAAAAGGCTTCAGTTTGAAGGCGGGTGGATGGCATACCTTTGCCAACCTCTACCCCTTTCAATCTGAGACATTTGAGGTTTGGAATGGACCCGAATTCAAATGGCAGAAGGTGAAAGGCCTCTGGTATCTTACTGGCCAGGTAGATCATTACTTGGATTAAGCAGGCTCAGCTTACCGGGCTGAAACCACGACTTCCGCTCCGATTTCACCCCTTTCAGGCCGCCAAAGGGCCCGTTCAAAGACCCAACAAACTCAATCCACCCACCAACCTCAATCAAATTCATGGCACAAATCCCAGCCACATGGAATGGAAGCGACAGCCAAGGAGAGCCTCTGCTTTGGTCCAGCGGCCTAACCTGGGGAGGAATTTTGCTGAAACCTACCCCAACTCGTATGAATCAGCTCCGCGTTCTCCTCGGTTTTCCTTCTTCATCCGCCCCCTCCGTGCTCGAAAGAGCCCAGGCGGTGAATGCCCCCCTCTACACCGCTGCTGAAGCGCTGGCCCAAGCCTCGTGTGGTCTTTGAAGCTTCCATGAACTGGCACTTGCTCTTCGAGGTGCTGGAACAGTCCGTGCCAGTGGAGCACCTCACCCTGGCCACCCCCTTCAAGACCCGCATCATCGCCGAGGCGCAGGTCAAAACCGACAAGATCGATGCACGCATCCTCACCCTACTGCTGCTTGCTGGCCTCGTCAGCAACGAACACATCCCCTGCAGGGAGATACGCCATCGCATATAACGGGATGTCGCTGATTCGGTAAAGAGCGTGTGCCGCTAACCCATGTCAGGCAGCGTAGGCTTTGCATGCTGGACATGTCCGCCAGGGCGTGGTGAAATCGCTGCCATGTCACAGGTCCCCCAACCCCGTCTTTTGCCGATCTTTCTATTTACTGCAGCCTATATGCTTTCCGCTGTGGTGGGCTCAGCGATGCAGGGGAACAAGGAATTCATCTTCTACATCACGGTGATGCTCATCCTCATCGCGGTGATGACCGTGGTTCATCGGCGTGTGGGGCTGACGACGGGACTGCTCTGGCTGCTGACCCTCTGGGGCTTGGCGCACATGGCGGGCGGTCTCGTGCTTTTGCCTGATAGCTGGCCCTACAATGGCGATCAGGCCGTGCTGTACAGTTGGTGGATCATTCCGCAGAAGCTGAAGTATGACCAGATCGTTCATGCCTACGGATTTGGCGTAACCACCTGGCTCTGCTGGCATTCGCTCCGCTCCATCATGCGAGATTACGCCGTGGAGCTGAAGCCCACCCTCGGTCTCCTGGTACTGAGTGCCGCCGCAGGGGCTGGCTTTGGCGCGCTGAACGAAGTTATCGAGTTCATCGCTGTGCTTACCATTCCGAATACGAACGTCGGCGGCTATGAAAACACCGGATGGGATCTCGTGGCAAATCTGGTCGGAGCTACTGTGGCGGCGGCGATCATCCGGTTTGGTCATCACAGCTGACTTGGCCTGAAAGCATCGAAGCTGGCGATATTCGCAGCGATAGATGCCGCCCCAAGGCCTCGATTCTTTAGCCTGCCATGAATCGTCGCACCCTTCTCTCCCACACCTCCACCATCGGCCTCGGGGCCGCGCTATCCGCCCTGCCAAAGCTCCGCGCTGCGGATAAAGCCGCGAACAAAATGAAGGTCGCCGTCGTCGCTCTCGGTCGTGGCATGGGGCACGTGCAGGCCTTGCTGAAACTGCCAGACGTGGAGATCGCCTACCTCGCCGAGACCGACTCCGCCCGCCTGGACAAAGGGCTGAAGGTCGTGGCGGACACTCAGACCTCCTCCTGCCAGGGCGTGAAGGACTTCCGCAAGATCCTGGAAGACAAAACGGTCGATGCCGTCTTCATCGCCACGCCGAACTTCTGGCACACGCCCATGGCCATCCTGGCGCTGCAAGCCGGGAAGAACGTCTATGTCGAAAAGCCCGGCAGTCAGAACCCTGGCGAAGCCGAGGCACTCGTCGCCGCCATGAAAAAGTCCGGCAAACTCGTCCAAATGGGCAATCAACGCCGCACCTGGATGAAGGAAGCCATCGCAGCACTTCACGGTGGAGCCGTCGGCGGGGTCCGCTTCGGCCGAGCCGCCTACTACAACACGCGCAAAGCCGTCGGTCAGCTCGCGCTGCCACCTTCTGCCGATCTCGACTGGAACCTCTGGCAGGGCCCCGTGACTGATGATCCGAAGCACGACATGAAGAAGTTCGCCCACTACGACTGGCACTGGCTCTGGCATTGGGGCAATGGCGAGCTCGGCAACAACGGCATCCACTCCCTCGACATCCTTCGCTGGGGTCTCAAGGGCGAGTATCCGCTCAAGGTCACCTACAACGGCGGGCGCTACTTTTACCAGGACGAGCAGGAGACGCCCGACACCGGCACCGCCGTCTATGACTTCGGTCACGCTGGCTGTGAGTGGATTCAGAGTTCCTGCCATCCGCGAGCCGCTGAAAAGCCGCTGGGTGAGGTCATGTTCTACGGCGACAACGGCACGATGGCCATCGCCCGCGACTCGTGGACGATCTATGACCCGAAGGGTGCTGAAGTCAGCAAAGGCAAAGGCGCTGGCGGCGGAGACCCCGCCCACATCGGCAACTTCCTCGATGCCATCCGAGGCAAAGGCAGCCTGAACAGCCCCATCGACGAAGGCCAGAAGAGCACCATGATGTGCCACCTCGGCAACATCGCCTACCGTACCAACACCGTGGTCCGCTGCGATCCGAAGACCGGCAAACTCATCGACAACCCCGAAGGCGAGAAGCTCTGGAAACGTGCCGCCTACCGCGAAGGTTGGGGCATCTAAATGCTGACGCAATTTTTGCCCTTCGACCTGCTTTCTGCTGAATAAGCCGATCCTTCTACCAGCAAGAAGGCCGCCTCACGCCATCTCCAGTCCCTTCATCGTCGTTTTGCCGGTGGAAAACTCACCGGCTTCGATGCCGAGACGTTGCAGGATGGAGACGTAGAGATTGGTCAGCGGGTAGTTGTTCACTTTATCGAAGGCGAGGTGCTGACCGTGCTGGAAGCCGCCGCCGGCGAGCAGCGCGGGTAGATTGACGTTGCTGTGGGAGCTGGCGCTGCCCATGCAGGTGCCGTAGAGCACCATGGTGCTGTCGAGCAGCGAGCGGTCGCCTTCTTTGGCGGCGGTGAGTTGGGTGAGGAAGTCGTTCAAGGCACCAAACTGGGCGGATTCGTGCGCACTGAGCTCGGCGAGCGCCTCAGGGCGATTGCCGTGATGCGTGATGGCGTGGATGACGGTGGTGTCGATGAAGAAGGTGATCAGCCGCGAGCTGTCGGTCTCCAGCGCCAGCTTCACCACATCGAGCGTGAGTCGTGTTCGCTGCACGAACTCCTTCGCGTCGTCGATGTCCTGAGGTGGTTGCGCTTTGACGACGGGCTTCGGTTTGTATTCCCAAGCCTCGGCGCTGCTCATGCGCTGCTCCAGTTCACGCACGCTGGTGAAGTATTGATCGAGCCGCTGTTGATCGCTTTTGGACAAAGTTTTGCTCAGGCGCTTCGATTGCTCGCCCACGAAGTCGAGCATGCTGCGGCCTTGGCGCAGGGCTTCGACGTTGGCTTCGATCTCACCGGGTTTGCCTTGGACAAAGAGCTTCTCGAAGAGCTTTCTCGGGCTCTTGTCTGGTGCCACGGGCGCACCGCTGCGGGTGTAGCTGAGCGTGGGGCCGCCTTCGTTGCTGCAGGCGAGGCTGAGCGAGGGGAAACGCGTTTCATTACCAATGTGCTCCGCAGCGAACTGGTCGAGCGACACCGTGTTGCGGAAGCCGCCGCGATCGGGATGCGGCGTGCCGGTGAGGAAGCATTTCTCCGCCGCGTGGCCGCCGGTGACGCCGGGATGACTGCAACCGGAGAAGATCGTCATCTGCTTCCGATGCTCGGCGAGCTTCTCCAAATACGGCGTGAGCTTGTAGTCCGCACCCGCCTGCTCGGGAAAGAAATACTGCGGGATGATGCCCATGTTTGTCTGAATGGCCACAAGACGACGCGGCAGTTTCCGCGCCTCTTCCGCGCGTGCAAAAGACGGCAACATCGCTTCGAGAAAAGGCAGGCCAATGGTGGCTCCGGCGGCACGCAGCAGCGTGCGGCGGGACAGATGCTTCTGGGTGCTGATGTTCATGATTTGTGTCCGGGTAGTTCGACCCGCGCCTTCTTCAACGCGGCTTCGATGGCTTCTTTGTTCGTCTTCGTGGTATCGATCCACGCGGTGAGCGTGCGGCTGTCGGAGTTCACGCTGGCACGTTCGACGCCGTCGATCTTCGCGATGGCGATGTAGGCTCCGTAGCGGCAGCCTTTGCAGTCCAGCACGCCGACTTGGACCTCCACTTTCGTGAGTTTGTCGTCCGTGATGCCGGTCGGCTTGACCACGCTGAAGGTACGCACGCTCGCTTTGCCGATCAGGTTGTCGATACGCTCCAAAAGCTTCTCCGGCGTGAGTTCGTCGGGCTTGGGCTTCGGTTTGCCGATCAAGACGAGCGGATCGTAGCTCAGTGTCACGCTGGCCTTGTCACCATCCAGGCTCACGAGCTTCAGCTCCGGCAGCGTGGTCATCATTTTTTGAAAATCAGCCACACGCTCCGAGTGGCTGATGCCGATGACGCGGACGGTCATCTCCTCCGCATGCAGCGAGGTGAGCGCGAGGCAAAGTAGGGTGGCGCAAATTCTCATCGGGTTTGAAACAGGCTGCTGTGGGCGATCTCGATCATCAACGTGCGAATACCGCCGCCTTTTTTCTCCGCACGCGTCACGATCTCCTCCAGTGCGGCGCGATCTCCGAACGCGATGTCGCGGCCCGTCGTGTAGATGAGCAACTGCCGCGCGAGATTGTGCAGCAGGCTGTGCTTGTCCTGGCTGACGAGGTCTTTGAAACCGCGGATGTCATTAAAAGAGCGTCCATCAGCCATCGCGCCGGTTGCATCGACTTTCGGGCCGAGACGGAAGCTGATCGGGATCTTCGGATCGATACTTCCACGCGGCGCAGGCTCACCCTTGTCATTGAGCGAGCGGTAGCGGTCACGGAAGCCGCCGATGACGTCGAAGGACTCCAGCGCAAAGCCGGGCGGATCGATCTTCGCGTGGCAACCGGCGCACGCGGCGTTGTTGCGGTGCTTGTCCAGCATCTCGCGGATCGTCGTGGCGCCCTGCACATCTGGTTCGACCGCAGGCACATTCGGCGGCGGCGGATCAGGCGGCTGACCGAGCAGGCGGGCCATCACAAAGGCCC
>JAGKWZ010000274.1 GCA_021151605.1 Verrucomicrobiaceae bacterium | reverse complement strand
AACTGAAGACTGGGAAGCTGAGTCTGGCTGCCTTTTGGGAGCGCCGCATCCGCCGGATCATGCCGGCCTCGCTGGTCATGGCGGCGGTGACGCTGGGGCTGGGCTCGGTGATCCTGCTGCCGAATGATCTCCAGGGACTGGGGAAGTCTCTCGTGGCCCATGTGCTGACGGTTTCGAACTTCTATTTCTGGAAGGACTCGGGCTATTTCGACGGTGCATCAGAAGAGAAGCCGCTGCTGCATACCTGGTCGCTGGCAGTGGAGGAGCAGTTTTACATTCTCTACCCGCTGCTCTTCGTGATCTTGGGCCGGATCATGACAAGTCGGGCCAAGTCGGCTGATCCCGCACGAGTGCTGCTGCCAGGTTTTTCAGCGGTAGCGGTGGCCGGTCTGCTGCTGAGCGTTTGGATGGTTCAAAAGGAGGCACAGATGGCCTTTTATCTACTGCCCAGCCGCTTTTGGGAACTGCTGCTGGGCGGCATCCTGGCCTGCTTTCCTGACAAATGGCTGCGCAGCTCTGGACCGTGGAGTCGTGTGGGAGCAGTGGCTGGGCTGGCCCTGATCATCGGCAGTGCCGTTCAGTTGCGTGAAACGATGCCCTTTCCCGGATGGCTGGCGCTGCCGCCCTGTCTCGGTGGGGCGCTGCTGATCTGGGCACTGGCCCCGGACCAACCGGGCACGCGGAGCTTCTGGGTGCGCCGGGTGCTGGAGTCTCGGGTCTTGGTCGGGCTGGGGCTGATCTCCTTCTCGCTCTACCTCTGGCACTGGCCGCTGCTGACCTTCTGGGAATACATGGACGCGGGCTTCAGCCGAAGAACCGATGATGTGGTGCGGCTGCTCATCGTGCTGCTGGCGGTGGGTATCAGCTATGCCTCTTGGCGCTGGGTGGAGAATCCCTTCCGCAGAGCCCAGCCGGGCAGCAGTCGGGGGCGCGTCTTTGCCTGCGCCTTCCTGGGGGTGGCTGCGCTGGTGCTTTCCGGGACATGGGTGAACTGGAGCGGCGGCTTCCCTGGCCGGTGGGCTGACTCAGAACTGAAGCTGGCCAATGCCGAGCATGAGATGGGTGTGGAATCTCAAGAGAAGGGAGATGCCTTTGAAGCCGTCAAAGCAGGCCGTGCCCCAAGCTTCGGAAGCGAAAAGGCGGGCGCTCCGGTCCATGCGCTAGTCTGGGGTGACAGCCACGCTTGGTGCATGTCCCCAGCGGTGGCTGCCGCTGCTGAAAGACATGGCAAGGCCGGGCTGCTGACCTGGTATCCTTCCACACCGCCCGGCCTGGGTTTTGTGCAGCCCGCAAGTTCCGGGCTGGGCCCGCGAGCGGTGGAGTGGGGGGAAGCCATCCTGAAGATCGTGAAGGATCAGAAGATCCCCAATGTGGTGCTCGTCGGCTACTGGCGGCGGGTCGCCAAAGGGCGTCTGGAGGAGCTGCGGATGAGTCTGGAGCAGACGGTGAAGCGCTTTCGTGAAGAGGCTGGAGCCCAGGTGTGGGTGGTCCGGGATGTGCCAGTGCACCAGGTAATGGTGCCACGGGCGCTGGCTTTTCACCAGAGGCTGCCCTGGCTCTTCCCTGACCCGGCGCTCTCCGCCTGCACGACAGAGGAGCACACCCGGGCCAATGCGCCCTTTGACGCCCTTTTTGATGCCCTGAAGCAGTCCTGCGGGCTGCGTGTGCTGGACCCAGCGCCAGCTTTGGCAGGAAAAGACGGCCGCTACCTGCTCGCCGCAGACGGGGCGTCACTCTATGGCGATGTGGGGCACCACCTCTCCATCTCTGGAGCCCTCCACGTCAGTTCTGTGTTTGAGCCATTGTTCGAAACCATCAGGCCAGACGGACCAAAGAAGTAGCCCCCTGGATGAATTCTTGACGCGGCGGTGATGGCCTGGAAGTACGGCCTTCTTCGCAATAGGTTCCTTTGCCTGGCGAATTCAGCGCTGCTGGCACCGCCGTGCCATCAGTCCATGCCCACTTTGCCCCATGAAAATCAACTTCAGTCCCCGCAGGCTCGCCAAGTCTCTGATGTGGCGCTGCTTTGCCTGGTCCGACATGCGTTTCCGCCTGCGTTCGGGGCTGGAGGTGCCCGTGGCCAACCGGCATGAGATGGCCACCTTCCGGGAGATTTTCATCCAGCAGGAATACGATGACTTCCTCGACCGGTTGCCAGCTCCAAAAACGGTCCTCGACCTAGGCTGCAACAGTGGATTCTTCGCCGTGCAGATCCTCAACCGATCACGCATCCTAGAGGCGAAGGCACCTCCGCCTAAACTGGTGCTGGTGGATGCCAATGCCCAAGCGGTGGCTCGTGCCAAAGCTGTCCTCCAAGAGAGTGGCGCAGGGGTGGAGCCCACCTTCATCACCGGCCTTATCGGCGGTCGTAGCACCGAGTCGGGCACCTTTTATGTGGCACCGGCTTCCGCTGAATCCTCCGCGCAGCACCGGGTGAAACATGCCCGGGCGGTGCAGGTATCAGGGGTGAACCTGGAAGACCTCATGCGTTCCCACTTTCCAGACGGCCTGGACCTGATCAAATGCGACATCGAGGGCGGTGAGGAACTGCTCGTGCGTGAATGGGCGGATCAAGTGCAGAAAGCCAGAGCCCTGCTCGTGGAATGGCATGGGTTCGATGGCACCTGGGATGCCTTTGAGAGCCATCTGCAAAGCCTGGGCTTCCAATGCGTGATGGAACGCCCTGCTGGGAAATACAAAAACGCTCTCTTCCTTCGCACGCATGACTGAGCCCAAACGGCTGTGCCAGCCCAAAGCGGCCATCCTGAGCGACAAGCAACTAGGCGATGTCCTGCTCCTGGAGCCGCTGAGCCGGCTCATCGGTGGCCGAACCGGCGGCAAAGTGGCAATGCACGTCAATCCCGCCTTTTTCCCGATGGTGGAACTGATGCCCCACGCCTGCGTGCCAGGAGCGGAGGATGGAACCTACCTGGAATCGTGGACCGCCAACTGGAGTTCACGGGCGGCTATGCGCAGCCTCCGACTGAAGTCCCGGCGGAAACACATGTTCCTCAGCCAACCCAAAAACAACCGCTGGTGGTATCGTTTCGTCTTTGATGAGTTGGTCGCGGTCCACACTCCGGGGGAATATTGGGCGCACTATTTCTGGCGGGCTGCCGGGGGAGATCTGGCTCAGTTTGCCCCGCCAGAACTCCAAAGGCCGCCGGATGACTGGCGTCACACCGGGCTGCCCGAGGCACCCTATATTCTGATCAACCCCACGGCGGCCTGGCCGTCTAAGTATTGGCAGTCTGCCTCCTGGGTCGAGGTCGTGAAAGCCCTCTCCACCCGAGGTGTGCGGAACTGGGTGCTGACCGGAGGCGGATCGGAGGCGGAACGCGCCCACTGCCATGACATCGCCAGCCGACTGGGCACTCAGGTCACGGACATCTCCGGGCGGACATCAATGCGGGAGTACATTCACGCCCTTTCACGGGCGAGGATGGTCCTTTGTGTGGATGGCTCGGCTTCCCACATCGCCCAAGCAATGTCGGTGCCCGTAGTCACCCTGTTTGGTCATGTCTTCCCCCTGCGCTGGCACTGGCCCACGCCCAGACACCGCGCCGTGAGTGCCTTTGACTGCACTCAGGAGCGTCCGCCATCGACTGCGCATGTAACGCCAGAGGTCTTCCTCCAAACCTGTGAGTCTCTGATCGCAGACGAGCCCGGCATCCTCAATTGAGCCCTCAAAACCTTACCCGAAGATAGGTGCCGATCACCGATTCGTGAATCCATGTCTCCTTGGGCATAACGGAGTCGATCATGTAGAAGACATCGAGATCGGTATGGCTGCTTGTTTTGAAAGTCAGGCCGAGTGGCACCAAACGGTTCTCCGTACACTGGCCCCGATCCACGTTCACGAGCCACTCGTTGCTGACAAACAGACGCGTCCACGGACCAATCGCGTGAGGCAGGGTCCACCCAAGCTGAACCCTGTGACGGAAGCGGCCCGCCTTTAACGACTCCTCTTCATTCCAGGGCCACTCCATGCGGTTCCGCCAGTCGATCCGCAGATGCTTACTGACTTCGAAATGCGGGTTGAGTTCCAGCTCTGGGCGAAGTTGCCAGTGACGCTCGTTCGAGACCGTGTTTTCCAGATTCAGCACGGACAGCCCCATCCCCGAGTCCAACCAAGGAAGAAGCTCCTGCTTAAACCTCGGGCTCACGAGCTGGGTGTATGGCCCATCCTCTGTGTCCTCACGATTTGCCAAAAAGACACCAGCACTGCTCCCAGGCTTTTGCCAGAACTCCAGCCACGCCCAAGCCCACCATTCATCCGCGTAAACGGGGGTCTGGAGGAGGAAAATCAGGCCAAGGAGCCTCGGGAGTGTTCGCATCCAGTCGCTTAAAGCAGTTCCAAGGCCAGATGTCCCTTGAGGAATCGCTGGCATGATCTGCATTCGTCATTCAAAGATTCGCCCCTTCCCCATGCCCGTCCCACTCCTCGACGTCAACGCCCAGAACCACCCTCTCGAATCCGAACTCCAGGCCGCCTTTAATCAGGTGCTGAAGCATGGACGCTTCATCATGGGACCGGAGATGGAGACTTTTGAAAAGGAGATCGCGGCGATGACTGGAGCGAAGCATGCGCTGTCCGTCTCTTCCGGCACAGATGCGCTGCTGCTCGCACTCATGGCGCTGAAAATCCAGCCTGGTGATGAGGTGCTCTGCCCGGCCTTCACCTTCTTTGCCACGGCGGGGGCTGTGTCACGCCTCGGTGCTGTGCCGGTGTTTACGGACATTTGCCCGATCTGCTTCAACCTGGATGTGAATGACGCCCGGGCGAAGATCACCTCGAAGACGAAGGCCATCATCCCTGTGCATCTCTTCGGTCAATGCGCCGACATGGACCCAATCCTGGCTTTGGCCAAAGAGCACGGGCTCCGGGTGGTCGAGGACGCCGCGCAGTCCATCGGCTCCCAATACAAAGGCCGCCAGTCGGGAACGATGGGCGACTTCGGCACTTACAGCTTCTTCCCCAGCAAGAACCTCGGCGGCTTCGGCGATGGCGGTGCCTTGGTGACGAATGACGACGAGCTGGCAGACTTCGCCAAAGTGCTGCGCAATCACGGAGCGAAGCCAAAATATTACCATCACTATGTGGGTGCCAATTTTCGCATGGACACCCTCCAGTGCGCCATGCTCAGCGTGAAAGTGAAGCGCTACGCTCAATACACCGCCGACCGTCAGCGCAATGCCGCACACTACACCACTGAGCTGCTAAAGCTGCCCGGCGTGGTCCAGGCAGATCCGGCCCACTGCAAATGCGTCACCGCCCAGGACACCTGGCTCGCGGCGCAAAATGCCAAGATCGTGCTGCCCGTGGCCTACGCGCATAATGACCACATTTGGAATCAATACACGCTGCGTGTGCTCGGCGGAAAGCGCGATGCTCTCCGCGATCATCTCACGGCCAAAAAGATCGGCTGCGAGGTCTATTACCCCGTCACCCTGGATCAACAGCAATGCTTTGCCGATCTACCAGAGACCTCTCGCACTGGCTGTGAGATCTCGCATCGCCTCGCCAGCGAGGTCATGAGCATTCCGATTTACGGTGAACTTACCGAGGAGCAACGCCTCGAAGTTATCGCAGGAATCGCAGAGTGGGTGGGCTGATTCGTGGCTGTTACTTCACACGCTTCATCTGGAAGGTGCCCTTGTCCTTAGAGCACTGGTAACAAGCGCTGAACTCATCTCCCTTCACCGTCCCGCAGTAGGTGTAGCGCCCACCAGCCCAGCCTGGCATGTCATGCTGTCCTGTAAAAGTGCTGCTGCCCTTGCCGTCCTTCACGCGATGATCGGCCAGATAGGAGCCGCTCAGGATGTTCGCCCAGGTGGCATGGTAGCGGAAGGCATGATCACCCTCGGCATTCTTCACCGGCCCCACCACGGCTCGGAGGCGTCCATGATGACCATTCACATCGCTTTTCCAGGTTCCCTGCCAAGCTCCCTCGACACCTGGTTTCGGCCCCTGTTTCAATGCGGCCCTCCATTCGCGATGAAAAGTCTGGGAGCAGGAGGAAAGCAAGGCCGCAGCGATAATGAGGAGAAGAGAGCGAGTCATAAGACCACGCTAAACGCTCTGAGCTGGCTGGATATTGCCTCGTCCGTCCCTCACCGACGGAGGATCACATCAATCCCGATATCGGCGAGCCCATGTAAAGCGGATGGGGCCGACCGGTGAAGTCATGCCACATCAACTCTCGCGGCAGCCCCAGCGCCTCATAGATCGTCGCGGCGAGATTTTCTGGCGTCTGTGGATCGCTAGTGGGGTAGCCGGCGATCTTGTCAGTGCTGCCGATCACGCGTCCGCCCTTCACCCCACCACCAGCGAGCAGAAGACTCTGCACATGGCCCCAATGATCACGCCCAGGCAGGGCCGTTTTTGAGATCGCGGAAATCCTCGGCGTGCGGCCAAACTCGCTGCCCATCACGATGAGGGTCTCATCCAGAAGACCGCTGGCGTCCAAATCCTCAATCAAGGCACTCACCGCCTGATCCATCGGCGGCAGGAGATAGCCTTTCAGATTCTTCCAGGCCGCCTGATGCGTGTCCCAGGTCTCGTTGTTTCCCAGATTCACCTGGATCATGCGCACACCGCTCTCCAGCAACCGACGAGCCATTAGCAGGCTCCATCCGAAGCTATGCCGCCCGTAGCGGTCGAGCATCTTAGGGTCCACTTTATCCAAACTGAAGGCCTCATGGACTTGGTGATTCCCGAGCAGCGAGACCGCCGCCTGTCGATAGGTATCAAAAGAGGTGTCCTCAGCCAAAGCGGTGAGGTTTTCCGTCTGATCTTCCAGCGAGTTCCGCAGTGAGACACGATCCATCACCCGGTCCAGCGTCAGCCCCTGCGGTAGGGAAAGATGCGGTGCGCGGAATTTCAGAGCCTCATCCTTCTCAAAGCCACGCTCATGGTGGAAGAGATACTCTGGAAACGCCCCGTAGTGATTCGGGTGATAGGGAGACATCTCCAAAAACCATGGATCGTGCTGCGAACCAAGAGTTCCGCCAAACTGCCCGGCGAGCGTCCGACCAGTGCGATGCACCAGTTTATCAGGTAGAACGATGGCAGGTGGCAGATTGTCCTTTTTCCTCGGCAGCAAAGCCGTGGCCAGCGCCGCCATGCTCGGGTGGTCTGATTTCTTTGGCTTAGAAGGATCAAAACCAATCGGAATATCGGTTCTCCCCGTCAGCATCACATGATGCCCCTGAGAGTGGTCACTGTTCCCATGCGTCAGAGACCTGACCAAAGACCACTTTTCCGAGATCTGCGCTAATTTGGGAAGATGCTCGCAAATATGAGTGCCCGGTGTCCGGGTGCGGATCGGCTTAAACTCTCCGCGCACCTCCATCGGAGCATCAGGCTTCAAATCAAAGCTCTCCTGCTGAGCCAGTCCTCCCGAAAGAAAGATATAGATGACCGACTTTGCTCTCGGTGTAGGTGCAGAACCTGGTGCTGCTAGTGCGCGAAGGCTTGTGAGATGATTCATCCCTAGCCCAAGGAGACTGATGGCTCCGGCTTGTAAAACATCGCGACGGGTCGCTGGATGATGGGGCGACATAGCCTCTCACTACGAGGCCCGACGGCGTTCTCTTACCCATTAATTCTTCCCCCGTTTAGCCTTACCCTCTATGGAGAATGAAGGTGCTATCAACCCCGCGTGACAAGATTGGCGCGTAGTCCCGCTATATCCAAGGGTTGATTTCCATGCCAGACGCGGTTATACCCGCCCTTTCTCCAACCCAACGACAAGAAGTATCGTGACCTCGCTTTGAAGTGGAGTAAAACCTACCAAAAGCTCAATCCAGTATATG
>JAGKWZ010000005.1 GCA_021151605.1 Verrucomicrobiaceae bacterium | reverse complement strand
CTTCATGGCCTGATCCCGCAGATCGAGGCGGAGTTCGCCCTTCCGGTTCTTTTCATCGAAGCCGTGGCAGTGAAAGCATTTGTCCGAGAGGATGGGGCGGACATCGCGGTTAAAGACGATATTCTCCGCCTGGGCTGCGGCGGTGAGAGCGAAAAGGACGATCAAAGGGCGAAACATGAGCACCATCATACGACTCAGAGCGGCAAATCCTACGCCAACCTGTCGAGGGCCGCACACGGAATGCTCACCGCGTGCTGCTACGGCGAACTCCAGGGCCTTTTCAGCACCGTCACGAGATTGTTTTAGGCTGTGCGCATCTGCTCCATGTCCGCCAGCGCCGGCGGATCATTGGCGAAAGGGGTGTCCATCGTGTTGATGGCCGTGATGTTGGCCGTCACGTCTCTCAGGGCATTTTTCCCAGAAAGGGAACCCATCCTTGATCCCTTGGCAGTCAGGCCCCCAGCCAAGTCTGAGACCTCAGCGCCACCATCATGCATCCCTCCAAATAATCTATTTTGCCGGTAGGGAGGGTGGCCTATGCACGCGCTAAGGTCGTCTCAGCTTTTTGTGTCCTACTCCGCTCGGAAATCGGACAAAACCCACATTTTGAGTGCCTGAGCACAGCTCAGGAGGGTAAACCGGCAACTATGAGCGCCCTACTCAGTGATCATTCGACACGCACATGCATAGCATTTACGTGTCCAATGCCAGGCATTTTATGCTTCGGGCAATATCATCGAACTGCGCTGCACCTGCGACGACGCCACCCGCCACGGCAAAAAGCCAGAAGGCCGCACGAAGCCCAAAGGCATCATCCATTGGGGCAGCGCCCGTCATGCCGTAAATGCCGAAGTGCGTGTGTAGGAACGCGTCTTCACCGTGGAAACCCCTGACGCCGATGCAGGCGAAGACAGCGACTTCACCCAGTTCCTGAACCCCGGTTCTCTCGAAGTGATCTCCAACGCCAAGCTGGAGCCCTCCCTCAAGGAACCCGCACCCGGCAGCCACTGGCAGTTTGAGCGCGTGGGCTACTTCTACGCAGACCCCATCGACAGCAAACCCGGCACCCGCGTCTTCAACTGCACCGTCACGTTCAAGGATGGATTCGTAAAGAAGTGATCAAGGAGGGGGAGCCTCAGGCTCCCCCAGCATGCCGTTATCGCGAGTCACACCATACACCGGGGCCAGAGGCCCCGGCTGCTTGTCTCACTCCTCTAACTGCTCCCAGCTGACCAGTTCCGGCGGCACCGATCCAAGCGGACGGAATAGCCTGACCTTGAATCTGCCTAATTTCTCACCGTTCTCACCGTACTTCACCTGCAAGGTCAGGCTATAATTTAGGCCTGCCACCACTTGCTTCTCAGCCTGGAGCACGCTCACGAGTTTCGGGGGCGCGGCACTGAAGAAGTCGAGCTTGGCCATCTCCTTCACCGCGAACTCGGCCATCTTCTGCGCCTCTTGTGGGGGGCAGGGAATGGCCTGCTGCTGCTGGGGCATCGGCAGGTAGGCCTCGGTCAGGTCAGCCTGTGCCAAGGCGGAGACGGAAACAAGGCCGGCGACAACGGCGAGAGAACGAAGGATTGTGGATAGCATGAGGTGGTTATGACAAATCTGCACGGGAGAGTGCGAGCCACATCGCGGGTTTTTCTCTCGTAGCAAGCATTTTTTTGCGCCATGAGATCACTTCTGATAACTTCTCAATCTGCGCTCACGAAAGTGCCAAGATTGGTGGCTTGTGGAGCATCCCGCTAATCACGAAAAATGCTAGGCATTCAGTGCAAGATTGCAGCCCACTCCACCGCTGATTCGCCCCCCATGACCACCTCCCAAAACCTTAATCCTCAATCGCTTGGTCTTGATGAGAATAAAGTGTCTGTCCCTTGCCTGTCCCTTTATCGCTAATTTCGGAGTGGGGTTCAAAGCGCAGGCCGCCCAGACGTTCCACCCCATTCCCAATGGAGCGGCTCGCACCAGCCGCACGTAGCGCCTGCCGGAAAGGGCGCGGGTGAAGCGTTTCATCTCCAGGCGCATGAAGGTAACGAGGCTGGGCATCAGGTCGTCGATTTGGTGCTCTTCGCTGTCGATGGCGTTGAAGAGGATCTCTTCATCCAGGAGGGCGACTTCTTCCGGGGCCTTGTCCCGGCTCAGGCTTGCGCGAGCTGGCCTTTGACGAGTTCGCGGACGTATTTGCCGAGCATGTCGAACTCGACATTGAGGCGGTCTCCGGTCTGCTTTGTATGCAGATGGGTGACCTGATGGGTGTGCGGGATGATCCAGCAGACGACGCTGGTCGGGGTGACCTCGGCGGCGGTGAGGGAGATGCCATCGAGACAGATGGAGCCTTTCGGGATCACGAGGCCGCGATGCTCGGCGGGGAGTTCGACTTCGAGGCGGTGGTCCTGGCCGTGGAGGCTCCAGTCGAGCACGCGCAGGGTGGCGTCCACATGACCCTGCACGAGATGACCGCCGAAGCGCGCGCCCATGGCCATGGCACTCTGCACCTGATAAGCCTGAATGACCGGACTGCCGCTGCCTGTGATTTTCACCTGCTGTGACGTCGCATACGCTTTGAACTTCCCCGTGGCGAACTGCCCTTTGCCACCATCCGCGCCCGTTGTGTTCATGTTCAGCACCACCCACGGGTCCAGCTCCTCCGACGACTTCACCGTCTGCTTACCAAGGCTAGATGCGTCCGAGACATTCGCGCAAAACTGCACCTCAGCATCGCCGCATACCCCCGCCGAAATCTCGCCACCCATCAGCAACGCTCCGCCGCAGCTCCACTCGCATTTTGTCCCGATAGCGATTTCCCGCTGTAAGCCGAAGTGAACGTCACCCCATTTACCACGGGATGAGTCGAAGCCTTGCAAACCGCCTTCACCAGCACACCATTCGTGCTCACATCCGAGTCAGCGGAGATATCTTTGGAAAGCTCCCAAGAGATCGGAGCTGCAACGGCGCTGGTGACTAACAACAGGGCGACGAATGCTTGGGGGAATGCAATTCATGGCCTCGTGACTTTCAGATACACAAACCGCTTCCCTCCGCTGCCCGCAGGCACAGCCACTTTGATCTGCTGCGTTACGCCGTTGTCGCTGAGGACCGTCGGTGCGCTGACGCCGGTGGTGGTCCAGTCGTTGAGCAAGGTGTCACTCCATTCGACGATGAAGGTCACGTCGGTGGCGGATTTGTTTTTTGTGTAGATGAAGTCAATGACGGTGCCGTTTTTCGCGGCGGACTGCGGCGTGACATCGCTCGCGGAGGGATTCATCTTCGTGGCATACTCGATCAAGTTCGCCACACCATCAGCATCCGTGTCGGCGGTATCGAGACCGGTGCCGGTGTTGAGGACGCTGCCGTAGTTGGTGAAGCGCCATTGCTCGATGGGCGTGGTGATCAGCGTGAGGACGATGTCGTTGCCGGTGCCGGAGTTGTAGTTGATGCGGAACGTGTAGCCGTCCGCGTTCACGAAGGTGCTGTTCTCGGCTTTGCCAGTGAAGGTGGTGGCGGTGGTCGTGGTGCCGGCTTTGTCGAGGATGCGGAAGGTGCTGCCGGGGGCGAGGTTGTGACCGCAGACGACATCGAGCGCGCCGCCGAGTGTGACGGTGCCGCTGACGACGAGTTGATCGAATTGCGTGCCTGCGGTGCTGCCGTTGAGGCGGATTCGGAGTGTGCCGCCGCTGTTGAGGCTGAAGTTGCCCGTGATGGGACGCAGGCTGGTGCCGGCGGTTGGCGCATCGAGGCCGCCGCTTTGGATCGTGACGTTGCCGGTGATGCTGCCGGGATGAACGAGTGTGCCGCCATTGCCGACGGTGGTCGCAGAGGTGTGAGTGCTGGCGATGACGAGCGTGCCTGCGCTGACGGTTGTCGCGCCGGTGTAAGTGTTCGCGCCATTCAGCGTGACGGTGCCTGCGCTGACCTTCGTGAGTGTGTTCGACCCGCCGGTGATGCCGGGGTTGATGATGAGGTCGCCCAAGCCGCCGATGCTGCTCGCGGCTCCGAGGATGACGGCGGAGAGATTCGCGGTCGCGGTTGTGCCAGTGCCGCTGCTGAAGGTGACGCTGGGGGCGCTGGTGTAGCCGCTGCCGGGATTCGTGACCTGGATGCCTGCGACGACGAAGTTGGTGGCGTTGCCAGTGCCGGTGGGATTGGTGCCTGCGGTGGTGACGGTGCCGCCGCTGAAGGCAATCGTTGGCGAGGTGGTGTAGCCGGTGCCGTTGTTCGTCATGGTGATGCCGGTGACGACGCCGCTGGTCAAAACGACGTTCGCCGTGGCTCCGCTGCCGCCTCCGCCAGTGATCGTGACGGTGGGTGCGGTGGAGTAAACGGTGGTGCCGCCTGCGATGGTGAAACTCGCAGCACTGAGTCCGAGCGTTGCCACGGCAGTTGCTCCGGAGCCTCCGCCACCGGTGATGGTGACATCGGGCACGGCGCTGTGGGTGCCGCCTGCGGTGGTGCTAATGGAGGCGACGGTTCCTGCGCTGATGCTGGCTGCGGTGGCGCTGTTGTTGATCATGCCACCGACGCTGCTCACGCCAGTGCCGCGCACGGTGATGACTTCGTTGATGTTCTGCTGGCCATTCAAATCAAGCGTGGAGCCAGCGGTGATGCTGGTGCTGCTCGTGGTGTTGCCGAAGGTCAAACCGCCGGTGCCGAGCGCGTTCGGATGCGCGATGATGAGTGTGCCTGCGGTGACGGTGGTGGTGCCGCCGTGGGTGTTGTTGCCGGCGAGTGTCCAGGTGCCAGCGCCTTGCTTGTTCACGCTGAGCAGGATGTTCGTCGAACTGCCGCTGATGCCATTGCTGATGATGCCGTTCGCTACGCCATTGCCTGCGCCATCGAGCAAGAAGTCTCGTCCCGTCGTGTTGGGCGCGATGCTGCCATCAAGCGTGAGCGTGCTTGCGTTCACGAGCACTTTGGTAGCGCCGCCGCCGCCCGTGAGTGTGATGTTGCCGCTGACCACATTGTTTCCGGCTTCATTGATGATCGCGCCATTCGCGCTGCTGGTGACGTAGCTGATCGTCGCTGCCAACTCGATGGGATTGCTGCTGCCATCGAGATTGAGATGCGGTGCGCCGTTGGTGCCGTTGCTCAGTGTGACCGTCTTCGTGCCATCGCCGAGCGCGGTGCTGTTGGTGATGCGCAGCGTGCCGCCGACGACGTTCACGCCGCCGTCGAAGGTGTTCGTGCCGCTGAGTGTGATGGTGCCGGCGTTGATCGGGCAATCAATCTGCACGCCGCCAGTGCCGGTGATGGCGTTGGGCACTTCGAGCGTGCCGGTGCGATCAAAACGGAGCGTGCCGTTGTTGATTACGTCGCCAGTGCCGAGGCTGCCGGTGGCTCCGTCGTTGCCGATTTGCAGCGTGCCGGAACTGATGGCGGTATCGCCGGTGTAAGTGTTCGTTCCAGCGAGGATGAGCGTGCTGGAGCTGCTCGCGCGTGTGAGTCCGCCAGCGCCGCTGATGTCACTGGCGAAGATGAACTTGCCGCTGTTGGACGCGTTGAAGGTCGTGTCGGCTCCGAGCGTGATCGGTGTGTTGATCGTGTAGGTCAGCGAGTTCGTGGTGGAGCCAGAGGTGCCGGTGAGATTCACCGTGGGCATGGTGGTGCCGTTGTTGAGCAACTGGAAGCTGCCGCCGCTGACCGTGGCCGTGGTCGCGGCACTGCTCGTGCCTGCGAGCGTGAGATTGTTCATCTGGAAGGTGCCTGCAATGTCGTTGCTCGATGCTACGGCGACTCCGGCGAGTGTTTGGCCGGTGAAGAACTGCACCGATGCGCCGCGTGTGCTCGTTGGCGTGGTGCCGCTTTGCCAGTTCGTGCCGGTGGTCCAGGTGCCGTTCGCGGTGCTGGTCCAAACGTAATTCACCGCTGCAGCGGAGAGCGAGATCGTCGCGGTGCTGCTGAGGCCGCCGAAATGACGCGCACTCATTCCTCCGGCGAGCGTGCTGATCTGCGTCCCGTCCAACACAGCGCGGCTGACAAGGAGTTCATCGAGTCCGCCATCAAACCAACGCTGCTGCGCGAACGTCGTGCTGGCGTGACCGCCGAAGACGAGCGGGTTGGTTTGATTCAAAGCGAGCGTGAAGGCCGTGTCGGTTCCGACGAGCGTGCCATCAATGTAGAGACTCATGGAGGTGCCGCTGCGAACGACGGCGAAGTGATACCAGGTGCCGACCGCGATGCCGGTCTTCGCGATGTCCACGTCGAGCGCCGCGCCGACCGCATTGAAGTGCTGCAAGCGCACGGTCGTGGCACCGGCGGGGCAGTTCAGATAGACTTCATCGTTGCTGCCGAAGCCATCGCCATCGCTGATGTGCCAGAGGATGTCGTCGTTGGTGGTGTCGCGACGTTTGAACCAACCCGCGACGGTCCAGTTGTCGGTGTTCCAGTTCAGCTCGCTCGCGGCGAGCACGCGCTGCACACGAGCGCCGGTCGTGGCGTTCTCGACGACATCAATCGAGCGTGCGCCTTGCTGCGTCAGTGAAGCTGGTTTGTCCGTGGGCAAGGTGTAGCTGCCCGCGCCAGCGAAGTCGATGGTGCCATCGCGACCATTGCCGGAAGCATCCGTCGCGATGTTCGTCGCGGTGCCATCGGGCAAATCAAAGTCCCATGCGAGCACGGTATTCGCATCGCCGCCTGCATCGGTCGCGGTGAAGGTGAAGCTCGGCACGCCCGTGTAGCCCGGTGTCGGCGTGAAGCGTGCCGTGTGACCATCGGCGAGCAAAACCACGGTGCCATTCACCGCAGCGCTGACGCTGAAGAGCATCTGATCGGCAGTGGTCGCGTCATCGGTGATGTAGCTGCGCAAATCAATGTCCACCGCATTCTCGCCATTGCTCGTCGCTACACCGTTGATGGCGACAGGCGCATCGTTCGTGGCCGCTAGGTTCCAAGTATTGAGCGCAGTGATGGTCGGCAGCGTGCTCGGAATCGGCTCGCCCGTGCTCAGTGGCACGAACCACACAGCCAGCGTGGTGTTCGTCACGTTCGTGAGATTGATCGCCAGCTTCTTGTAGCCCGTGTTCGCGTTTTGACCGGCGGGATTCGGCGAGGTCGGCAGCGGCACGGCGTCCATGATTTGGAAGGTGCCGCCACCGCTCACGATCTTCACCCACATGCGCTCCGCGCCCTGCGTCATCAGCGCACTGGTGCCATCGGGATCAATCGTCACCGTCGTGGTCGGATACGTGTAGTGCGCGAACCACCACACCGTCTTGCCCGTTGCGGCCTGGATTTCATCCTGCACGAGCACTTCATCACGAGCGCCCATCAACCGCGTGCCGCGCCACACTTTGGTCGTGCCAGTGTAAGCCGTGGTGAGATCATGAATGGCGAACGAACTCGTGCCGCCGGGTTCGGTTTGATACGCGATGAGCGGCGCGATGCCGGCGCGATCCATGCCCGCATTGGCATCGGGATTGATGGTCAGCGTGTTCTGCCCTTCAGGCCGGGTCCGGTAGTAATCCCAGCGATCTGTCCCGCTGCTGGACGCGCTGGTGAAGTAGCCAGGCAGCGCGTAATCATCGCCTCCGAGGTCGTGGAACCAGCGCTTGCCGAGCGCATCGATCACAAACGTGCCCGCGTCGAGATTGCCATGATCCGCGAACATGTCGCCTCCTTTGCTGCCGACGAAAGTCGCACGCGAATCGTTCCACTTGCCGCGCATAGTCACCATGTCCTGCGGCACGAAGGCGGTCGTCGCATCACCATGGAAGGCCATGTCCGGCGACTGAGCCGTGCCCGCGAGCGTGGACGTGCTTTCATTCCACCACAGCGCATCCAGCGCGCCGCCGCTGCCTTGATTGTTCCACCAATCAAAGATGGGCTGGCCGTAGCGCCGTGCCATCCATTGAAACACCGGACCGCGCGGACCGCCGCCTGCTCCTGCATCCGCGTAGTTGAAGATCACATTCGACGTGCCGAGCGAAAGGATCGGCGCAAAGCCCGCCTCCGAAACATTCGTGGTCGCGCCGATGCCGAAGTCGCTGCCCAGCACGCACTCGTAGGCCGCCAACATGCGGATGCCATACTCCGTCGTGTAGCCCCAGTAGCCCGGACCTTCATACCACGCGCCGTTGTCAGTCGTGAAGTGCTTCCAGCAGGGCCGAGTGGAGTTCAGCGCACGGTTCATGATGTTCTCCGTCAAAGCTTCGCTCTCCGTGCCCACCGCGAGCGCACCCATGCTCATGCCGCCGTTGCACACCTGGTTCCAGTTGTTCCCCGTGCTCTGCGACCAACCGACATTCGACGTGTATTGCGACAGGCCTGCGTTGAGACCTTTGTTGATGATCGCGGTGCGGATCGTGTCGCGTCTTGGCTGGGTCCAGTAGTTGTAGAACCAGTCATAGCCAATCGCACACCCGTGCGTCATCTCCGCTGTGTCGAGGAAGTGCGCAGGATGCCAGTCGGGGAAGGCGGTGTTGTCTGCCACCGTGCTCAACTCCGTCCACGCACGCTCCGCATACTGCGAGTCGCCCGTCATCCACCACGCGACACCGAGTTTATACATGCGGTCCTTCACCGTTCGTGCCTGATCGAGAATCGTGCCGCGCACATCCTGCGAATACGCCACCGGCACCTGCGTGAGGATCGTGTTCGCCGAGTTGATCGCGTTTTGCGCCCACGTCTTCGCTTGTGATGCGGTCGGGCTCAAATACGCTGCCTTCAGCTTCGCAAAACGTTCCGCCGTGGAAAACAGGCGCGGATGTTCCTGCGCCATCGTGTTGAGCAGATTGGTCTCCGTTGGCTGCGCAGTCGTCGTGCCCGGTTGCACCAGCGCACTGCCCGGCACCACGCTGAAAGCCGCATCGCCCGGCTTCTTCCAGCCCACCGACCAATGATCCGCGCCCGTGTTTTCCTTGTGCAGCAGTTCCACATAATACCGCACCCCCTGCGTCAGCGTGCGAGCCGTCGAAGGCGTGCCCCAGGCGCGAAACGCCGTCGCGGAGGCCACACTGGCCGCGAGCGATTTGTTCGCACTCGTCGAGTCCGTGCTCAGATACAGCTCCACCACCTCATCACCACTCACCGCAAACGTGTAACTCCCCGTCACCGGCGGCACGATGTAGCCCGTGACCCGCGTGCCATAAGACTCCGCCCAATCCTGCGCCAAACACTCGAACGACGTGATGAACTCGCGGCCGCTCGGCTTGCTCGGGTAGTTCGCATTCGATGTCAGCGATGAGACCAAGCCCCCGCTGATCCCGCTCCAGTGCTCCTTCAAAAGCGAGCCGCCCGTCTTCTCCACTCGCGCCGGATACAGCCGCGCCGTTGGAATCACCTCCCGCGCCCGAGCCCCACACGACCACTCCAGCTTCACCGAGGCACCACCCGTTTGCTCAATGTATTCCAATCGAATGTTCACCCGCTGACCCGCCGTGAGAGTCACCTGTCCTCGCATCTCCGGCTCCGCCGCTGCAAACGTGCGCGAGGTCAGCATCTGGTCATTCACCCACAACCGCGCCCCATCATCCGCCGTGACATAAAACGTGTAGAGGCCCGAAAACTCCGGCTCCACCTGCCCCGACCACGCAATTGAAAAGGTGTCCGCATTCGTGATCGTCGTGCCCGAGGGAATCGCGGTGCCGAAGTCAAAGTAAATTGCGGCATCAGTCCGCGTGGTCTTGAGCGTGGTGAAGGTGGCTGTGTCGTAGTATTGCCCCGTGAGACCCGTGCCTTGAGAGAAAGCGGAAATGGCTGAGAAACAGAAACTGAGAACGAGAAAACGAAACATGCGATGGAAACCGGTGCTGGGGTTGGAGCCGCCGATCGCCGTTTTATCGGAAACGGATTTCTTTTGGAAGATAAAACACCATGTGAGGCTCCTGGCCCACTTGGCCATGCGGGGACGGCGATACCCATGAAGCATCAGGATGGTAAAAGATGAGTCGGGGTGACTTCAGGGGTTAGTTCAGGCACCTTCCGCAATGGGTCCGCCACGGGCAAACATTGAGCCCGGCGAGACGTATCTAGGCCCAACGATGTGCAAGATTGGGTCCGACGTATGTCAACATTAGGTCCGACACGCTACAAGATTGGGTCCAGCAGATGCAAAGATTGACTCCGACGCCCTCAAAATTACTCCCAGCGCGTGCCAGTAGCCTCCCAGGCGTGTCAACAATCACCCCAGCAAGCTCCAGATTGAGTCGAGGTAGCAATTTTGATCGAAACAGTCCCAAAAATGTTCCTCATGCCCCAGCGTACTATCCTTTCCTCCTTACTAATGATGCCCTGACCAGCAACTCACTACCGAAACATCCCGATAAGTTGAAGGGAAGTGCCGGTGGTCGGACTCGAACCGACACTCTGTTAAGAACAAGATTTTGAGTCTAGCGCGTCTACCATTTCACCACACCGGCATGTGTTGAACAACAATCCAGATATGGCGGATGTTCGCCAGGATTGCAAGGGCGCTTTTACAGAGGACGGGCAACGATGATGCCAGCATGGCTTTTGAAGTCGGCCAGATAGCCGGAGAGGGACTTGTCGATGATCACCCGCTTCTTCGTCGCCGAGGCGTGCATGAAGCGCAGTACGCCATCTTGGGTGCGGATAGCCAGCCCAACGTGACTGCAATAGACGTGCGGCTTATGAGTGACGATGCCGATAATGTCGCCATTTTGCAGCTTCGGCTCGATGGTGGCCACGGTGGTTTTCGGGATGTAGGCGAAGGGATGCGTCTGGAGTTCTACCTCGATGCGGGCCATACCAGTGCGCAGTCCTGGGTTGCGCGCGAGGTAGCGGTAGCTTTTCCAAAGCACGGTCATTTCGTCGATACGGCGTCCGGTGAGTGGCACAGTGGGCGCCAGACTGCGGGTAATATCACGAACATGACTGCGGGCATGATTGTCCCGGAACCACTCATCTAGGTAATGGATACGGTCGAGGTAGTTGCCGGCGCATTTTCCGCCACGATAGCGCGTCCGCTCGATTTCGCGGAGGAGATCGGAGGGCTGGGCGTTTTCATACGGAGTAATGACCGGCTTTCGGAACAATCGCGCGAGACAGAGCGCGGTCTCGAAGAAGGTCCAGCAGTCCAGCCCTTTGAAATTCACCGATGGGGACTCGATGTGGTCGTCGATCTCCAGAGTAAAGCCGACGTAAGGCGTTCCAAGCATCTGCTGCGCGCAGGCGATGACTCGCTGGCCGATGGGCAGGGAGTGCCAGCGGTCGCGGTGAGCACGGGCCCGGATGCTTTCAAATTTGGCCTTTCCGATGAAGGTCACGCTCTGCGGCAAATTCTCGCCAGCGAGAGCGGGCAGCGCGCAGGACGAGGCGGCGAGGAGGAAATGGCGGCGGTTCATGGAGTCTCAGTAGAGGTCTTCACCTGCCGATTGAGCGGATGCCAGCAGGCTGCCCGTGCTGGAGTCGAACCAGGGTGTCGTTTCTGAATAGCCAAAGGTCTTGGGCCAGCTTTCGCTGGCGAGTTCGAGCTGGCGTTCGAACTCGCGGAAAAAGGCCAGGCCGGCGCTGGCGTAGTTTTGCTTCATCAAATAGGGCGTCGCTGCCGTGAGCGATGTTTCCAGGGCGAGCGTGGTCATGAGTGGCTCAAGTCCGTAGCCGATCATCACCGCGCATCGCGCCGCCTGGGTGTCGAGAAGCAGGAGCACGCCATGATTGTCTCCACCCTTCTCCACTTCGCTGAAAAGGCCTGTGCGATTGAAGAGCCAGAAGGCATACAGCTCGGGGCTGAAATTGGCGGGCACCGTCGCTGTAATCACCACCGCATGAAGGTCGGGGAAATGCTGCTCCGCGCGTCGAGTGGCCTCGACGAGCGTCCTGCGTGCGCTGGAAGACAGCACCTGAGCCATGTCCACCACGGGCGGCGTGAGCTGCGGCGGGATGCCCAGATGCGGGTCCAGGGCGGCGAGCGTGAATCCACAGGCGGTGCAGGCTGCATCGCCTTCATGGATCACATTTCGGCAGGCAGGACAGCGCATGGCAGTGGATCAGGCGGCGTCAGCCACGGCGACGTAGGGGTCTTCGTTGAGTACCGTCTTCTTCGCGCCGCTGAGAAGCTTGATCCACTCCAGCAGGCAGCCGAGGAAGATGATGGCGACGGCGAGGAGGAAGAAGGCGGTCACAAAGGTGTCCACGGTGAAATTGAACTGCTGCGCACTCCATTCCTTCAACTGTTGCTCGGTCCCACCAGCAGCCACTTTGTCGCCGTAGAACTTGGCACCAGAGATGAAGCCCATCTTCGGGTTGGCATCGAAGAGCTTGATGTAGCCCGCCGTGAAGGTGGCGCTCATGAGGAAGAGCAGGGGAATCACCGTCACGAGCAGGTAGCGGGCCTTACCCATCTTGATCAGGATGGTCGTGCCGAGACAGAAGGCGATCACCGCGAGAAGTTGATTGGCGATACCAAAGAGCGGCCAGAGGGTGTTGATGCCACCCAGCGGATCGACCACGCCTTGATACAGGAAGTAACCCCAGGCACCCACGAGCAGCGCGCTGGCAAAGACATTGGCTGGCAGGCTTTGCGTGTTGCCCAGCGGCTTCCAGACACCTCCGAGGAAGTCTTGGAGAATGAAGCGTCCGACGCGTGTGCCTGCATCGATCGTGGTGAGGATGAAAAGCGCCTCAAACATGATGGCGAAGTGATACCAGAAGGCCATCCAGCCCGGACCAAACGCCCGGGCGAACATTTGCGCCATGCCGACGGCAAAGGTGGGCGCTCCGCCCACACGGCCAAACATGGTTTTCTCGCCGATGTCGGCAGCCAGTTTGTCCATGCCAGCGACGGTGACGGGGAATCCTGCATTGGATATGACGCCGACGACTTCCTGTGGGGCCATGGTTTTGTTGATGCCGGCATTGATGGCGAAGTATTCACCGGGCAGCAGCGCGCTGGCGGCCACGAGGGCCATCAAGGCCACGAGCATCTCCGTGACCATCGCGCCATAGGCTACGCTGCGGATACTTTCTTCACGATCTAGCAGCTTTGGCGTGGTGCCGCTGGAGATCAGTGCGTGGAAGCCGGAGATGGCACCGCAGGCAATAGTGATAAAAACGAAGGGGAACACCCCACCGAGGAAGACGAGCCCGGTGCCATCGACGAACTTCGTGAGCTTCGGCATCTGCAGTTCAGGAGCCACCCAGATGACCACGACCGCGAGCACCGCGACGGTGCCGATTTTCATGAAGGTGCTCAGGTAGTCACGAGGCGCGAGGAGCATCCACACCGGCAGAACAGAGGCCGCGAAGCCGTAGATCATGATCGACCATGCGATGGTCTCGCCTTTGTAATCGAAGAAGTGCTCGATGCCCCATTCCTTGAGATTGCTGCCCGCCCACACGCTGACGATCAGTCCGACAATGCCGAAGATGGTGATGTCACGGACGCTGACTTTGAAGATCGTGTGCCCGAAGCCCATGATGAAGGCCAGCGGTATGGTCATGGCGATGGTGAAGAGTCCCCAGGGGCTCTCGGCCAGTGCTTTCACCACCACCAAGCCGAGCACGGCGAGCAGGATGGTCATGATGCAAAGCACCGAGATCATCGCCACGAAGCCGACGACGGGATTCACCTCTTCCTTCAGCATCTGGCCCACCGATTTGCCGCCGCGACGAATGCTGGCAAACATGACGATGGCATCATGCACACCGCCGCCGAGCGTCGCCCCGATCAAGATCCAAAGCATCCCCGGCAGATACCCAAACTGCGCCGCAAGCACCGGCCCCACGAGCGGCCCCGGACCTGCGATGGCCGCGAAGTGGTGTCCGAAGACCACCCACTTGTTCGTCGGCACGAAGTCCTTCCCATCCTGCTTCGTGTGGGCGGGCGTGGCACGTTGATCATCCAGCACCAGCACCTTGGTGATCAGCCACTTGCTGTAGAAGCGATACGCCACGGCAAAGGAGCACAGCCCCGCCACCACGATCCAAAGGGCATTGATCGTCTCACCTTTGTGAAACGCGGAGAAGGCGACGGAGCCCGCGCCGAGCGCGGAGATGGCGAGCCAGAGGAGGATGCTGAGTGGTTTGGACATACGGGCGGCGATGCTAGAGAGGGCGGGCGTTTGGTTCAAGACAGGATTCTCATTCACACACGGACTGAAATCGGCTACTGAAGACCATACTCGAAGGAATGTTCCGCGTTTTTATCAAACAGCTTCAATCCACTCCAGTGCCGCTCTGCCTGGGGCTGATTGCTGCGGGCCTGCTGACCACCGTCGCTGACGCCCAGTCGATCCGCGATGGATTCAATGCTCCGTTCCTGGGGGATGTTCAAGCCATTGCAGTGCAGCCAGACGGAGGCATTGTCATATCCGGGTATGAAAGCATGCCCGGTTTGAGCGGTGCTTGGGGGTCCATGCGGCGGTTGCACCCGAGTGGTGAGACCGATCCTGATTTCGTTCCTGGTAAATCCCCCTGGCTGCTGCCCTGGTTCGAGGCGGACGTCAGAGGTGAAATGCGGTCGCTTGTGTGCCTTGAGGATGGAAGCCTTCTGGTGGGAGGCTCTTATTTCCACTGGCTCGGTCCTGCTGCTTATGGGTGCGTGAAGCTGACACCTCATGGCGTGCATGACAGGAGCTTCACCATCAACAATCCAGATTTTGCAGATGTGGGAGCCATCGCTGTCGGCCATGACAGCATGATCTGGCTTTCTGCGGGTCAATTTGGGCTCAGGCGCTTCAAACCCAACGGAACGAACGTCAATGCTTGGTATGTCGAGACCTCAGCACCCGCATGGTCGGGAACACACCAAGGTCTTGTAGCGTTGCCGGACGGCGGTGCGGTGCTGGGAGGGCGTTTCGAAACATTCGCGGGACTGAGCCGCGCCAATCTGGTCCGCCTGCTGCCGGATGGCAGTGTTGATCCTGCTTTTACGACTGGAACTGATCGTGGTGTCCGCTCTCTGGCTCGCCAAAAAGACGGCAAAATTCTCGTCGGAGGTTATTTCAGCCAACTCGGTGGTCTGGCGCGGCCCCATCTCGGGCGTTTGAATGCGGATGGTACTGTTGATGCAGGTTTTGCTCCTTCGATCGAGTTCCCTGTTCACTGCATCAAGGTTCAACCTGATGGTCGGATTCTTGTGGCGGGACAGTCTTCCGGCATCATCCGCCTGCACCCAGATGGCACTCAGGAAGAGGGCTTTGTGGCCAATGCGGGCGAATATGTCTATGCCATGGAGCTACAGCCGGACGGCAGGATACTCGCGGGTGGTGTTTCCCTGGGGCGCTTTTTGCCAGACGGGAGCAGAGAGGGGGATTTCCAGGCCTCGGATTCTGGCGAACTTGTGATGTCGGCCGTCATGCAGCCGGATGGAAGACTGTTGGTGGCCGGATTCCTGCCGTCATCTTTTGGTAGCACGGTCGGCACCTCCGCCCTGAGCCGTCGATTGCGTGGGGGGCAGCCCGACACTGCATTCAATGTGCCGACCAATGACATCGTCGAATGCGTGGGAGTGCAGGCAGACGGTGGAATCGTGCTGGGGGGGCGTTTCACCAGTGTCCAGGGTACATCGAGACAGAGGATGGCCCGTGTTTCCCAGGCTGGGGTGCTGGATGCTTCCTTCACACCCATGGTGAATGGGATGGTGAGCGCGCTGGCTCTCTGCGGAGATGGGCGGTGGGTGCTCGGCGGTGATTTCACTCAGGTGAACGGCCAGAACCAGATACGGCTGGCCCGTCTGCTGCCCAGTGGCGCGGTGGACGGCAGCTTCGGCGCGGCGGCGGATGGTCCGGTAAAAGCGCTCAGCCTTCTATCTGACGGGCGCTGCTATGTCGCCGGTGCTTTCACCCAGGTCGGCGGGCTTTCGCAGCCGTTTCTGGCACGTCTGGGCTTGGATGGCACTGTGGATGTCTCCTATGCCCCGACGCTGAACGGCATGGTCAAAAAGGTCTGCGCTCTGGCGGACGGAGGCTGTCTGGTGGTGGGGGACTTCACCCAGGTCCAGGGCGTGCCCTGCGGCGGTCTGGCGCGGCTGCGGGCGGATGGCAGCCTGGACACGGATTTCCTTCCCGAGGTGGATTTTTCCGTGCGCGGCGCTTTCCAGTTTGGGGATGGGCAGGTGCTGGTGGCTGGTGGGAGATGGTCGGAAGAGGATATGTCATGGCATCCAGATGCCTGCCTTTTGAAGCCGGATGGCAGCAGGGCGAAGATCCTGATGAAGCACTCCCCAGACGAATCCATCTATGCCAGCGAAACCATAGAAACTTGGATTCCGGAGGCGGATGGCCGGTTTTATGGCGCGGGTGATTTTTATTACAGTGACCAAAGCGTGAACGTCCGCTTCTGTCTTGCCCGCTGGTCCGCACCGCCGCACACCCATCAGCGTCTGGGCTTGAGTCGATCCGGCAGGGTGTTGACCTGGACTCGGTTGGGGGCGCTGGCGCGGCTGGAGCATGTGAGCTTTGAGGCGGCGGGGCCAGATGGCCTGTGGTTCCCGCTCGGAGCAGGAAGCCGCATCGGCGGAACGCAGCACTGGGGTATCGGTGGGCTGACGTTGGCACCGGGGGACTGGCAGTTCCGCGCTCGTGGCATGGTCGCCGGAGGCAGCGGCTCGTGGCATGAGCTGACCTCCTGGCTCACCGTGCGATCAGGCACGCCTTTTGACGACTGGCTGGAGGCGCGGCATGGCTTCTTCGCCGGGGACAGCCAGTCCGCCGCAGCGTGGTCGATAAGTGCTGGATCAGGGGTGCAGAACCTCATGAGCTATGCCGTGGGCTTGGCCGCAGGGCTGGACGTGCCGGTGCCACTGCCTTTGCTGCCGAGGGCCGCCTCAGGTGGCGGGGGGATGCCTCTGGTGCATTTTCCACGCTGGCCCGCGCGACCGGATGTGGTGCTCACCCTTCAGATGGCGGATGATTTGGGCGGCCCATGGTTCGACATCGCCCGCAGCACGAGCGGCGGTGTTTTCATTACCCTGGTGCCGGGGATGGACCTACAGGAAGGGATCGTGGACAATCTGCCAACCCTGACTTTGCAAGAGTTTCCTGCCAGCGGCGAACCGTCCCTGCCCAAACGGCGGTTTTACCGCACCGCTGTGTCATTGGTGAATCCATGAACAAGCGAAGGCCTGGGGGATGACTTCCAGGCCGTCGGCTCCCTGTTTCATTGGCGTGAAATGGATGTCAGTGCTCGTATGTGAAAACCCGCCACGCATGAAATCCATCCTTTCTGCCCTCCTCCTAGTCCCAGCGCTCGCCCTCGCCGCGCCGAAGCCGACGGTCCTGGACCTGCGATGGCCGCAAAGTGATGCCCGAAGACCACCCACTTGTTCGTTGGCACGAAGTCCTTGCCGTCCTGCTTCGTGTGGGCGGGCGTGGCGCGTTGATCATCCTCAAGCCCGTTGCTTTCTTACTCCCGCCGACTGACGGGTGAAAACGGTGCCATTCACCCTGACGCACTCTGCGTCCCGCTGAATGGTATTTACCTTCCGAGAAACTGATCCCGCCCCAGAGCCAGGGCTTCGATCTTCCGGTCGGCGATGCTGCGCTTCAGCATCCAGAAGCCGCAGTCGGGGTGGATGAACTGCACGCGGCCGCTGCCGAGGACTTTTTCGGCGCTTTCGATCCGGCGGGCGATCTCGTCGGCGGTCTCGATGTGGTTCACCTTGATGTCCACGACGCCAAGGCCGACGCCGATCCTGGGGTCGAGGTCGCGCAGGGCATCGAGATCAGAACTGGGGCGGTGGGCGAGTTCGAGCACGAGGTGATCAGCACGCAGGCTGTTCAGGAAGGTGATGAGGGCGGCCCATTCGCCGCGCTGGATGCTCTGGCCGCCGTAGTTGCCGAAGCAGAAGTGGACGGCTTTTTTCACCGTCACGGCATCGAGCACGCGGTTGATGGCGAGGGCGGCGAGGGGCGCATCGGCGGAATCGCCGGGGATGTTGGCTTCATCCACCTGTACGCAGCCGCAGCGCAGGTCCGCAGCTTGCGCCGCGAGGGCATCGGCCACGGCCAGGGTGAGGGCTTCGAAGTCATGGTAGTGCTCGTCCAGTAGGGTGCGGGCGAGCATGTAGGGACTGGTGAGGGTGAACTTAAAAGCGCCGCCGGAGACGCGGGCGGCGCGGGTGCAGTCTTCAGGGAGATTCAGTACGCCCTCCGTGATGGCGCTGCGGACGATGGCGGCGGGTTTGGCGCGGAAGCCCATCTCCTGCTTGGCGCGGAACTTCGCGGAGTCCTCCCGACCGACGCGGGCATCACAGCCGCCGAGCTTGTGGACGAAGTATTCGATCATGCCGTTGGTGTCCGGGTGGTTCACATCGAAGCGATACAGTTCGCCATCGGTCGGCAGATCGATCCCGGCCTGACGCTGGGTGTCAAAGACGACACGGGTGGCATCGATCACGGCCTGCTCGCTGGGCAGGGCTGCCAGCCAATCAGGCACGGGATAAGAGCCAACGGTGGTGGTGAGGATGGAGGGCTGGGACATGGGCATGAGCCTAAACGGACGCCATCCTGAGTAGCGAGCCGCTGCTGCTATTATCCAAAGCGGGGCCGGTTTGCTCCAAGGCGCACCTTTGACATTCTACCCGCGCCCGCCAACCTGAAGCCCATGTCTGACGCCCCCCTGCTCCGCACTCCGCTGTATGAAAATCACCTCGCCCTTGGGGCCAAGATGGTGCCCTTCGCGGGCTGGGAGATGCCGGTGCAATACACTGGCATCGTGCCGGAGCATCAGGCCGTGCGGAAGGCAGCGGGCGTCTTTGACATCTCCCACATGGGGCAATTCATCATCAGCGGTGAAGGCGCGCTGGCTTTCCTGAATCGCGCGCTGACGAATGATGTCGCGAAGCTGGAACTCGGCCAGGGCCAGTATTCGCTGATGCTGAATGAAGCAGGCGGAGTGATCGACGACCTCATCCTCTACCGCACGAGTGCGCGGGAGTTCTTCCTCGTCGTGAATGCCTCGAAGATCGACGAAGACTGGGCGCATCTGCGCAGCCTGATCACGCCTGAAGAAGAAGTGCAGATGGCGAACCTGAGCGAATGCACGGCGGGCATCGCCATCCAGGGACCGAAGAGCCGCGCGGTATTTGAGAAGGTCTTCGGCGAAGCGGCTCCTTTCCCGCCGCACAACAGCATCTTCGTCTCGGCGGATGAAGACGGTTTCATGTGGCTCTGCGGCACGGGTTACACAGGCGAGGAGGGCTTTGAGTTCTTCCTGCCTGCCAAGAACGGCCCGGCTTTCTTCGACAAGCTCGTCGCTGCGGCTCGTGAGGAAGGTGGCGCTGTCAGCGGGCTCGGCTCACGTGATACGCTGCGCCTTGAAATGGGCTACCCGCTGAATGGCAACGACCTCGCGCCAGACAAGACGCCGCTCCAGGCGGGCCTCGGATTCTTCGTGGCGATGGAGAAGCCCGACTTTATCGGCAAAGCCGCGCTCGCTGCGCAAAAAGCCGCCGGTTTGCCGAGCAAGCTCGCCGCTTTCAAAATGATCGGCACCGCACCGCCACCACGCCCGCATTACCCTATCGCGGTCGGCGGGGAGATCGTCGCTGAAGTCGCCAGTGGCACCCAATCCCCCAGCCTCAGCACAGGCATCGGCATGGCTTATCTGCCGACGGCTGCCGCGAAGATCGGAACGCAGATCGAGATCGAAATCCGAGGCCGGAGATTCCCTGCGGAAGTGGTGAAGAAGCCGTTTTATCGCAAGGAAGCGTGACGCTGACGGCGCGTGATGAGGGCCATCAGCCCCAGCGCCAGCAGCATCATCTTGGAAGGCTCTGGAGCAGAAGACGTGGAGAACGAAATGTTGTCCGCCAGAGCGCTGCTGTACTGTCCGGCAGGTACCGTGTGGGCGATTTTGATCTCGGCGTTCGTACCTGCATAGCTCGAGATGTTTCCACCATATAGATTGCCCCCGAGGTTGTTCATCGCGACCTGGCTGCCATTCACATACACGGAGAAACTGCCCTCGCCCTGAAGGGTGATGGACTGAGCGTCCGCAGGAATGAGACCGGACTGCCAGATGGCGGCATCCACCCAGGCGGAGGGAGAGGAGCTGAAGTAGCCACTATGCAGCAGCATGGAGTAGCGGCCTTCGAGAGAGCGGTCACCGATCGTTCCACTCAAGGTGTCATCAGCGAGCACAAACCACTGAGTCGTGCCGACATGTATGTCGCGATAGTAAACAGCCGAGGTATCAGAGCCCGAGCTGTGGCTCCATCCGGGCACTGCTTGTGCCCAGTCGAGAAACCCGAATTGGGGATCATTGCTGACGACGAGCGCACTCTCGAAGTTCAGGTTGACGAATGCCTTGGCTCCTGAGGCGGAGATGAGGAGCCATGTAAGCAGCAAGCTACAAAAGGACGGGCGCATGACACGCTTGTAGTAAATAGGCCAACGATTGACAACCCTAATTTCAATCGGGCAGATTCACCATCAAGCCCCACTTTCCCACCTTGCGGAAATGCCCTCGAGACACGATGGATCAGACCCATGCAAGAAGCCAAAAACACCGCCAGATCATTGGTCCGCCTGGGTTATGATGGGCGGGTGTACAAGACCTTTCGCGGGCATCTGGCAAAGGAGCGATTTGATCACGAACTACGGGTTCTGAAGTATCTGGAGAAGCAGGGCTGCAACTTCGTGCCGCGTGTGATCGAGGCTGACGAGGCCACGCTGCATCTCGTGACGACGAACTGCGGCAAGCGCGTGGAGCATCTCGGCGAAAACAAGCTGCGCCAAATCTACGCGGAGCTGGAACAGTATGGAGTACGCCACGAAGACCCCTACACGCGGAATGTGACATATGACGCAAAGCTCGGTCGCTTCTGCCTGATCGACTTCGAGTTCGCCACCATCCTCGACCAGCCAGATCTGGGCCCGCCGCCGCCGGAGCCTGATCCAGTGGACATGGGTCCGCGTGGCTGGTAATGGCGTAAACAATCGCGAACATCGTTGCTTCAGGGAGCGTATTGCCTTTAGGTTTCGAATTCATTTCCGAACATGCGCCTGCTCTCAACCACATGCGCAGCGCTCTATCTGGGGCTGCTGTCATCGTTGCCGGCCCAGAACGAGCAAAGGCTCGTCTGGCAGCCGGTGCAGGAGTATTTCATTCACGTTCAGCCGGGGCGGCAGCCGATGACGGTGGCGGGGAAGCGGCGGTTGAATTCATTTACCTCCTACACGCATCTCGGGACCGACTTCGGCTTCATGGGACCAGCGGAGCATGACATCGAGTGGCAGAAGGATGAGGTCTGCGTGCATCTCGGGCAGGAGCCGGAGGCATGGTCGGGCATGTGGCACAGCCTGGCTGGGCTAGCGCGCGAGTCCCAGAAGTCTCTGAATTTCAACGCGGCATGGCCTGAGCTGGTGAGCCCAGCTTTCCAGCCAAAAATAGCGAGCCTGAGAGTGGATGTGCGTGGACGGGGGCGTCTGAAGCTGGAGATCAAATCGGATCGTCAGGAACTGCTGTGGTCCTCTGCGCTGGAGCTGGATGAGTCCACGCCTCGGCCGGTGACGCTGGCCGTTTCACCTCTGGCCTGCATGAAGGCGAAGCTCTTTACCTGGATCGCCGAGCCTGGATCCGAACTCTGTGTGGATGGGCTGCATCTCGGTGTGGAGACTGCAGACGTGGCCTTCGACGAATATGTGCTGGCCGCGTCGTATGCGAAACTGGCGCGCTGCTACGATTCGAGTTCAGGCTTTGTCAAAGATCGCTCCCATCTGGAGGACGGTGCTTTCGAGTCCCTGGCCTCCACGGGGCTCTTTGCGCTCGCCACAGCCGTGGTTTCGCAGCCGCCTTTGCAGATCGTGAGTCCTGAGCAGGCTCAGAAAACGCTGAGACAAATCCATGCAGCGGTGAAGACGCTCGACCGCCCCTACGGCGTGCTGCCACACTTCGTCCGCCGCTGCGCCACGGGTTACATGATCCATCCGGGCACGGAATTCAGCACGGTGGACACCGCGCTCTACTACCACAGCCTCATGCTCGGTGCTGAGATGCTGGCGGACGATGAACTGAAGTCGGAGATCACATCAGCGGTGGATCAGATCGACTTCACAAAGCTGCGCCTGCCGGATGGCGAAATCAGCCATGGCTTAAAGGAAGATGGCCGCACTTTGTTGCCTCATGGCTGGCGTGATTGGGGTGGTGAAACAGCCCTCGTCATGATGCTGCAAAACATCGTCGATGAAAACGCACCGCACCGGAAGATGGAGCGCCCAGGGCAGGCTTGGCAGGGCTCGGGCTTCATCACGGAGATCCAGAGCCTCTTTTACCCTGACTTCGACAGCGATGTGCCAGATGCTCTCGACGGCGTGCGCTGGAAGACGGCCCGCGAGCGCATGCTGCAAACTCAGAAGGACTACATCGCACGCACCTGGCCGCACACCGCCGCAGCAAAGCTCGGTCTGTATGGACTCTCCGCAGGCGAGGGGCTCTACGGAGACAGTTACCATGTCGGTGGCACCGATCTACCCGATCAGGCGGTCGTTCATCCGCACTACATTCTCATGTCTGCCGCCATGGCAGACTCTACAGAGACCTATGCCCTGCTCAGAAGGCTCGAGAAAGCCGGGCTCTTTACCCCCTGGGGCATGGTGGAGGCCGCCTCAGTCACTGGAAAAAGTTATCTACCGATGAATGGCTCCCTGAATGCAGGATTCGAGGCTCTGGGAGCCTATCATTTGTTCGCCAAACATCGCCAGATCCCGAATGCCATCTACGGGGCCAGCCGCCAGTCTCAGGAACTGCGCCGCGCCGCGCAGTTCTTCTATCCTGTGACAGAGGGGCGTGTGCCCACAACGACCAGTGCGGCCTCAGAATGAAGGCACTTGCTCAATAAAGGCGCGCAACTTGCCTCAAAGTCTTCCTGTTCACGGGATCGGCCACCTGTTAAGTTGATGCTTCACCGACACGCTTTACTTACCCAATGAAACTCAAGCTGAACCTCGACGACTTCCGCGTGCCAGAAGGCAAACCTTTCCGCATCGCGAAGGCGAAGACAAAGGTCAAAAAGCTTTACACCGATGATGCCCATTACGAGGAATTGATCGCTCAGTTCCGGGTCGAGATCGATGATCTCCAGCAGAAGATGTATGCGCAGGATCGCCAAGGCTTGCTCCTCATCTTTCAAGCTATGGACGCGGCTGGAAAAGACAGCACGATCAAGCATGTGATGAGTGGGGTGAATACCCAGGGTGTCGAAAGCCATGCCTTCAAACGGCCAACCGATGATGAGCTCAATCACGACTTCCTCTGGCGCACTACGAGAGTGATGCCGCCGCGAGGACGAATCGGAATTTTTAACCGCAGCTATTATGAGGAGGTCCTCGTCTGCCGAGTGCATCCTGAGATTGTCACGAAGATCCAGCGTCTGCCTGCCAAGACGACGAAGAACATCGACAAGCTGTTCAAGGATCGTCTCAAAGACATCCGAAACTTCGAGGCGTACTCCGACCGCAACGGCATCCGCATCGTGAAATTCTTCCTGCATGTCTCCAAGGAGGAGCAGAAGAAGCGCTTCCTGGCGCGCATCGACACACCGAGCAAAAACTGGAAGTTCGAAGAGGGCGATGTGAAGGAGCGCGGCTACTGGAATGAGTATCAGGAAGCCTATGAAGATGCCATCCGCGCCACAGGCACCGACGAGTGCCCGTGGTATGTCGTGCCAGCCGATGACAAAAAGAACATGCGCCTCATCGTCAGTGCCGCCGTGCTCGCTGAGATGCAGACCATGAAGCTGAAGTATCCAGAGCTGCCGAGTGAACAGATCGCCCACCTTCAAGCTGCGAAGAGGCTGCTGCTGGCGGAGTAGCCAGTGTTTTCTTCCCTTGCCACCTTCGGGGCGTGCCATAGACTCACGCCCACCCATGGAGGACGACATCCCCAAAGACATCCCAGAAGACATCGTGAAGGAGGCCTCAGGCGGCATCCCGACACGCAAAACGTTAATCGAGCGTTTGGATAATTGGTCCGACTGGTCGAGTTGGGACGAATTTTACCGAACCTACTCCGGTTTCGTCTTCCATGTGGCCCGCAAGTCCGGCCTCAATGATGACGAAGCCAATGATGTCGTTCAGGAGACCTTCATCGGGGTGGCGAAGAACCTTCAAAAGAAGAAGTTCGACACCAGCCTTGGCTCCTTTAAGTCCTTCCTCCTCAATCAGGCGCGCTGGCGAATCCTCGATCAATTCCGCCGCCGAAAGAAGCAGCAGAGCCGGGAGGCCAACCTTTATGCTGACGAGACTGACGAGCGCCGCACAGCTCCCATCGACCGCTGCGCAGACCCCAATGGCATGGCTCTCGAAAAGCTCTGGGACAAAGAGTGGCAGGACAAGGTGATGGACATCGCTCTGCGCCGCGTGCGCGCCCTCGTCTCGCCACGTCAGTTCCAAATCTTCTCCTGTTATGTGCTCAAAGGCTGGAGCCCTGAGCGCGTGAAAAAGGAACTCGGCGTCAACGCCGCCCAAGTTTATTTGGCGAAACATCGTGTGGGACGCATCCTTAAGCGGGAGGCCGCCAAACTCGCAGAAGAGGATCAATGAGTCTCCTTCGGCTGGGATCGATCAAGACTGATCAACGATAACACCATAATTCAGACACAATTCATGTTGCGCTGTCACCTGTAACCTCCACTTTCTGCCTCCTTTACCGCCCACACATTACATCCAGATATGCGCCGCCGATCCAATCCCCTTTCCGAACGAAACATTAAACGCATCGACACACGCCCGGATGCCGCCAAACAAACTCACGGTTTCCAGGTCTGCATTTCACGTGACGGCGGTCTGCACACGAAGCACTTTTCAGACAGCCTGTTCGGCGGCATTAAAGGTTCCATCAAAGCAGCACGTGCCTATCGAGATACGATGCTCGCAGACATGCCTCCTCTAGAGGCCAGCCGCATCGCCCACACGACGAACAAAAAGAACAAGAGCGGCCATGTCGGCATCTCCTATCGCAAGTACAAGACGGCAAAAGGTAAGGTAACTCGTCTGATCGCTGTCTCCGTGCGCGCCGAGAAGGGCAGGACTGTTTCTAAGGTCTATCGCTACACCAAGGAAACCCATGACGAAGTGCTCCAGGAGGCGATCGCCTTCCGTGAGAAAATGCTCCTCGACCGCCTCAAGCGCGAAGGCGGTGTCGCCGGCATTCTGAAGGCTGCTGCCAAATTGCCTCCGGTGGAGAAGTCTGCCCCTTCGAAGAAAAAGAAACCGGCTCCTGCCAGAAAATCCTCTGCGGCTAAGAAAGCTGCGCCTGCCAAGAAAGCGGTACCAGCCAAGAAAGCCGCCCCGGTAAAGAAACCAGCAGCTCCGGCTAAGAAGGCTGCCAAAAAAGGCCGCAAATAACTTGGATCCGTTTTGAATACCCGTTCCCGTCCGATGAAAGTCGGACGGGATTTTTTGTGCCTGACGGCGCGGCATTTTCATAGATCGAGAAAGCCTGCACTTGCTAGAATGTCTGCATCGGCACACACTCAGCACATGTTCTGGCGATTGATTACCGCGATGATTGTTTTGTTTTGGGCGGTGATGAGTGGGCTCGTCATCCGGGACACCTACTTTCCCGACCATTCCCGCTTTGCCGAAGTGCCCGTGCCTTTCGTCTTCGATCTCTTTTTGTCAGAAGCGGCGGCCTTCAATAACACGCTGCACCTTTACCAGGGGCAGGAAAAGATTGGGCACACCACCTTCGCCCTGCGCCGCATGGAAGGGAAGACGGAGGAACAGGAGCCAATCTATGCCATCGTGGCCAATGGCTCAGTCGCCATGCCGGAAACAGCGGAGAAAACGGAGATTGGCTTCCGACTTAACGGCGAACTCATGAGCGGGGAGAAATGGCAAAGATTTGAGATTCAAATCAATGCTCCCCAGAACGAGACGGAAGCGGTGATCGCCTGGAAAGATGGAGACAAACTCCCCCAGATGGAGGTCAAGAAAGGAGGGAAAGTCATCATAAATTCCGCCATGGCCCAGACGATGATGGACAGCCCGGCGGCATCTAGCCTGATCACCCAATTACTACCAGCCAACAGCCTGCCCCAGGCGACCGCAATGCGCCTGCACGCACGCGAAGGGCGGCTAGAACTCGCCGCCAAGCAGCGACGCTGCTACATCATCACGGGCACCTTTATGCAAGGCTACGAAGCGAAGTTTTACTTCACCGAGATCGGCGAACTCGCACGCGTGGACCTACCCGGCGGATACCGGCTCCTGGAGCCTATGCTCCACGGCCTCGAGAAAGACCTGAGCACCGAGTTGTGAGAGAGTTGGAGTCGTTTTTTCCTTTGCAAGGCTCCCGGCTTCCCCCTATAACCTCGCGCTCCGCGCCTGACACAGTAGGAGCGGAGACTTTTTCATTTTCACAACCCCCTCAAATCATCCTTCGTCATGGGCCAGATCTATAACAACATCGTCGAAACCGTGGGCCGCACTCCGCTGGTGAAACTGAATAAAGTTACCGCCGGGCTGAATGCCACCATCGCCCTCAAGTGCGAGTTCTTCAATCCTCTTGGCAGCGTGAAGGATCGTATCGGTCTAGCCATGATCGAGGATGCCGAAGCTCGTGGCATCCTGACAAAGGATACCCTCATCGTCGAACCCACCAGCGGGAACACCGGTATCGCGCTTGCTTTTGTGGCCGCAGCCAAGGGCTACAAACTCGTCCTCACGATGCCTGAGACCATGTCCACCGAGCGCCGCACATTGCTCGCCCTCCTGGGTGCGGACCTCGTGCTGACCCCCGGAGCCCAGGGCATGAAAGGTGCCATCGCCAAGGCGGAAGAGATTTTGAAGAGCACCCCAAACGCATGGATGCCGCAGCAATTTGAAAATCCGGCCAATCCAGCCATCCACATGAAGACCACCGCCGAGGAAATCTGGGCGGACACCGATGGCAAAGTGGACATCCTCGTCGCCGCAGTCGGCACTGGCGGCACCATCACCGGCTGCTGCGAAGTGCTGAAGCCCCGCAAGACCAGCTTCCAGGCCATCGCCGTCGAGCCAGAGGCTTCCCCAGTCATCAATCAGACCCTCGCTGGTGAACCCGTGCAGCCCGGCCCGCATAAGATCCAGGGCACCGGTGCCGGTTTCGTGCCGAAGAATCTCCACCTGAAAGACGCCGCTGGAAACGCTCAGATCGTCGAATGCGTGAAGATCAGCAACGACGAAGCCTTTGCCATGGCCCGCCGCCTCGCCGCAGAAGAAGGTCTACTCGTCGGTATCAGCACCGGAGCCAACGTCTGTGCCGCCATCCGCGTCGCCCAGCGTCCAGAGAATGCCGGCAAGCTTATTGTCACCATCGGCTGCTCCACAGGAGAGCGTTACCTCTCCACAGCCTTGGCAGATGAAGCCCGCGCTAAAGTGGGAGCTTGATCTCACGCTAGAGTTTTTCCTTTCCCCCAACCTCCCCTCATGTCCCACGGAGCCCCCATTACGAACGCCCAAGCACTGCCAGCCTGGGAACAGCTTCTCGAAAACAACTTCAAGAAACTGCTCATTCTCTTCATCGCCGTAGTCGTCTTCCTCGGCATCTACGGAGCCGCGCGTTACTTCGGCCATCGTGAGGAGGTGAAAGCGGGCGAGGCCTTTGCCTCAGCGAAGACGGTGGAGGACCTCGACGTCGTCATCCAGTCCTACAAAGGCAGCACCGCTGCTGGAAGCGCGCTTTTGCAAAAAGCCGACCTCCTTTGGGAACAGAACAAGAAAAGCACCTCCGTGGATGCCCTCCGCGAGTTTGTGAAGAACCATGGTGATCATCCCCTGCTCGCCCAAGCCCTGCTCGCACTCGGCTCGAAACTTGAAGCCCTCGGCCAGCGCGGCGAAGCCAAGCCCATCTTCGAGCGCCTCGTCACAGAGTTTGCCAAAAGCGATCTCGCCGCCCTCGCCGAACTCCGTCTTGGCGATCTCGCCTGGGCAGAAGGAAAGGCAGACGAAGCCAAGAAGATCTACGAAGGCATTCCCGCCAAGTTCGCTGGAACAAGCGCCGACAACGCGTTCATCCCGCAGAGCGAATCCCGCCTTGAATGGATCGCCTCGAAGCTGCCAACCACCGAAGTCGATGGACCGCCGAAGCCCAAGGTCGAAACCCCAGCTCCTGGAGCGCCGTCCATTCCTGGGATGCCGCAGATCAAACTCAACTCTCCTGGCAGCACACTTTCCCCCACAGTCGCACCTGGAAGCACATCACCCGTGATCAACCTGACTCCTGGCGGCACCACCGCTCCAGTCACCGTCACCCCCGGTGCCACCATGCCAGCGCCTGCCGCACCTGCAGTTCCAGCCCCAACCGCACCAAAGGTCGAAGTGAAGCCTGCTCCTGCACCGGCAGTTCCCTCCATTGAGCTTAAGCCTGCACCGGCTCCAGCCACTCCGGCTCCGGCAGCACCAGCTCCTGCGGCACCGGCAAAGCCAGCCAACCAGTAAGCTGCGGTCTGCTCCGACCCGGCTCGGGCAAGAGGAACAAAAGAAGATCGAACTCGCGAGTTCGATCTCGTATGCGATTAAGGTATCTCGGGAACGCAGAAGGCACCTCGAAAGGGAGTTTTGTGTCTATATTGGCGTTGGCTGAGTGCCGCTTGGCAAAGGAGAGATGCCGCGACATGCGGATGATGGAGGATGCGTTGGTTGTCAGCAAACCAAGGCCGAGGACTCAGGGTCAGCGGCCATGAAATCCAACTGACACATCCCCATGAAAACGAATCCGTCCCCTTTCCTCCGCTGCGAACTCGATCGTCGCCGTTTCATGGCGAATACGGCGAAGACCATGCTTGGAGTCGGCCTGATGCCGGCGGGTGAGCAACTCTTCTCGGGTAAGGCCTTTGCAGCCGGTGAGGGTGCGGCCACGGCGAAGCAGGTGCCGACGGCACGCAATGTGATCTTTCTCTACATGACCGGCGGTCAGAGTCATCTCGACACCTGGGATCCAAAGCCGGAGAACAAAGAAGTCTCGGGTCCGACGAAGGCGATCAAAACGAGCGCTGATGGCGTGCAGGTCAGCGAATACCTGCCACGCGTGGCCAAGCAGATGCATCACGCCTGCGTGCTCAATGCCGTGGCCACGAACACGGCTGCGCATGAGCAGGCGAACTACTTCATGCACACGAGTTTCGGCCTGCGCAGCACGATCAAGCATCCGGGCATGGGAGCCTGGCTGAGCTTTTATCAAGGCGCGGGCAATCCGGCGCTACCGCCGTACGTGTATATCGGCAATGACAGCCGCCATCCGGGCGCGGGCTTTTTTGCCAAAAAGCATGGTCCGCTCATGGTGAACAATCCTGAAGCCGGTCTGCAAAACGTGCGCATTCCGAAAGGTGTGACCGAAGAGCGCTTCGCCGCACGTCGCGATCTCGCGGGTGTGTTGGATGCTGAATTCACCGCCGAGTGGGACACGCGCAATGTGAAGGCCTACAGCGACATGTATGACGACGCCGTGAAGCTCATGAAGAGCGATGACCTTGTGGCCTTTGATCTCACCAAGGAGTCCGAAACCGTGCGCCAGAGCTACGGCAAGGAAACCTTTGGCCAGGGCTGCCTGCTTGCGCGTCGCCTTGTCGAACACGGCGTGCGCTTTGTGGAGGTCGCCTTCGGGAGCTGGGACACGCACACGGCGAACTTCATCAACACACCGCGCCTTTGCGAGACCTTCGACACCGCTGTCAGTGCTCTCGTGCTGGATCTCGAAGCCCGTGGCCTGCTCGCCAGCACCATGATCGTCGTCTCGTCCGAGTTCGGACGCACGCCGAAGATCAATCAGAACCAGGGCCGCGATCACTACCCCGTCTTCAGTTCCGTGCTCATCGGCGGCGGCATCAAAGGCGGCATGAAATGGGGCTCCACCGACAAAGCCGGTGCCGCTCCCGTGGATGGCAAAGTCTCCCCGCCCGACATCAACGCCACCATCGGCTATGCCCTCGGCCTGCCGCTGGATCAGGTGATCTACTCACCCAGCAAGCGCCCCTTCACCGTGGCTGACAAAGGTCAACCACTGACGCACTTGTTTGCGTGAGGTAGATACTCACCTCGTATTCCTAAATCTCTGCCGAAGAACGCCTCACGCACAGATCGATCAATCATTTCGAGCTCATGTGCTATACGCTTCCGCTTTTCTTGACCCGCGACGATTGTATGAGTGAAGCAAGCAACTCTTCTTGTTCGTGGCTGCACAGGGATGTGAACCTCCCAACGATAAAGATGAAGAGCTTCACCATTCTCCTCGGCATGTTTGATATAGTGTTGCAATACTAGACCGTCTTGAATTACCTCAGATGTTCCGCTCGGAACGATAGGTGGACGCGTGTGTGCGATCATCTCTTCTGCGGTTGTTTCTGAAGAGCCTTCAAATTCAAACACATGAAGCCGTAATGTGCCAGAATCGGGACGATTCTCATAAAAGGTCCCACCTCCTGAGGGTTCGTATTCTTCGAACCAATCCACAGGTAATCGGAAGACGACTACGCCCCCTCGATAAACGATGTCCTTCATCGGCTTTTCTTTGTTCTTACGCATGAGGTTAAGAACGCTCAAGACGCCATCTTTGCCGCCAGCCGCACCGCCTCTACCAGACTGGTGCCATTTGCCTTACCCAGCCAGGCGATATCGCACGCGGTTCCGTGATCGACACTCGTGCGGGGCACGGGAAGACCAAGTGTCGTATTCACGGCAGTGTCGAAGGCTAAAGCCTTCAACGGAATGAGTGCCTGATCGTGGTACATGCAGATATAGGCATCGACCGTTTTTCGCTTCGTGGTAATAAAGGCTGTGTCCGGTGGCAGCGGTCCTTCTATCGTCATGCCGGCGGCTTTCGCTATGGCGATGGCGGGGGCAATGATCGTCTCCTCTTCTCCCCTCCCAAAGAGGCCATGCTCTCCAGCGTGCGGATTCAGCCCGCACACGGCGATGCGTGGCGCACGGCCTTTCACGCGACGCACGGCGGCGTCGGTGAGTTCGATCACATCCAGGATGCGCTTGCTCGTCAAAGCGGGGACGACGTTCTGATAGCCGATGTGGACGGTGACGAGACTGCTGATCATCTCCTCTGAAAAGAAGGTCATGCAGGAGCGCTCCGCAGCCATTTTTTCGGCAAACATCTCCGTATGGCCAGGATAGGTGATTCCAGCAGCATGCAGTGCTTCTTTGTTGAGAGGAGCAGTGGCGACAGCGGCGACTTGCCCCGCGAGGGCAGCTTCGATGCTCTTTTCGACATAGCGATAGCCAGCCGCTCCCGTTTTAGCGCTGACTACTCCGGGCGTGAAGCCTTCGGCATCGAAGCCGAAGAGATCCAGCACGCAAGGTTCATCAATGCTGCTGTAAATCTCCGCCCAGTCGATTTCGCTGATGATGCGCCTGGGAGCTGCCAATCCTGCCTGACGGGCACAGCGAGCCAGAAGCCTCGCATCGCCAAAGATGACTGGCGTGGCGAACTCGCGCACGGCCTCGTTGGCGAGGAGTTGCAGGCAGATTTCTGGCCCGACCCCGGCGGGGTCGCCCATGGTGACAGCGATCAGTGGTTTGGACATGTGTGGAAGAAGTGGGTCGGCGGTGTGACAGCGACCTTTTACCATGTCAGCTTACGCCTGCTCGAACAACATCTGCTCGCATGGAACTTCGAGATGGATCTTGCCGCCATACTCAAATCCTTCCGTCCACGGCAGCAACAGTTCCAGAATGTCAGAGCTCTGAAAATGCTCAGGTTTCGTGTCGGGATGCGGGAAGTAAATGAGACCTCTGACATGTGCCGAATCATCGAAATGCACCACGACATCGAAGAACGAGAAGTCTTCTGCTGGCTCGGTAGGATGCCATTTCACGGCTCTGAAAGTAAGCCTTGGCTTCACCACGCGATAGCCAAGTGGCGCAATGCTGACATTCAGCGTCCCGAGGTGGTAGCTGCCTAAATCGAGCCCAAGTTCGCGAAAGAAGGGCAACTGCATGCGAATCGTGCCGCCAGGGAAACGCGGGTTGCCATTCAGACCCGAAGCGACGCGATGCCCCTGAACAATGACGGCGGGGATCATGCGAGGATCTGCTTGATCACCTTGCACGGCTCCACGCCCGTCAGTTTGAAATCGAGGCCCGCAGCGCGGAAGGACAGCCTTTCGTGATCCATGCCGAGTTGATGCAGGATCGTGGCGTGGATGTCGGCCACGTGGACTTCGTCTTCGATGATGTTGAAGCCCATCTCGTCCGTCGCGCCCATCGTGACACCGCCTTTGATGCCGCCGCCGGCCATCCACATGGTAAAGGCCTGCGGGTGATGATCGCGGCCCATGCTTCGACCGAGCGACACGCTGGCCTCGACCATCGGCGTGCGGCCGAATTCACCGCCCCAGACGACGAGCGTGCTGTCGAGCAGGCCGCGTTGTTTGAGGTCTTTGATCAGCGCGGCGCTGGCCTGGTCGGTGTTCTTGCAGTTGTTGCGCACGTTGCCCTCGACGTTGCTATGAGCGTCCCAGCCTTCGTTGTAGATGTTGATGAAGCGCACGCCGCGCTCGACCATGCGCCGGGCGAGCAGGCAGGCGCGGGCAAAGGACGGCACCTTTGGATCGCAGCCGTAGAGTTCGAGCGTGGCCTTGTCCTCGCTCGTGAGGTCCATCAGCTCCGGCGCGGAGGTTTGCAGGCGGTAGGCCATCTCGTAGTTCGCGATGCGCGTGGCCGTCTCGCCATCGCCATCGAGTTTGAGGCGGCGATGGTTGAGCGAGTTGATGAGGTCGATGGTGTCCTTTTGCGTGCCCGGCGTGATGCCTTCCGGCGTGCTCACATTCAAAATGGGATCACCCGTGTTGCGGAATCGCGTGCCGGAATACACGCTCGGCAGGAAACCGCTGCTCCAGCACGCCGCGCCGCCGCTGATGCCGCTGCCCGTGCTCATCACGACAAAGCTCGGCAAATCCCGCGACTCCGCGCCGAGACCATACGTCACCCACGAGCCCATGCTGGGCCGTCCCGGCTGCGAAAAGCCCGTGTTCATGTAAATCTGCGCCGGGGCGTGATTGAACTGCGTCGTGCGGCAGGATTTCACGATGGCGATGTCGTCCACCACCGTTGCGAGATGCGGCAGCACCTCTGAAAGCTCCGCGCCGCACTGCCCATGCTTCGCAAACTTAAATCGCGGCCCCAAAACCGCCGCATCAGGCCGGATGAAGGCATAACGCTGTCCGCCGATCACCGAGGGCGGCAGCGGCTTGCCTTCATACTTCGTCAGCATCGGCTTGTGATCGAACAATTCGAGCTGCGACGGCGCACCCGCCATGAACATGTGAATGACCGCCTTCGCCTTCGGCTGAAAATGCGAGGTCGCAGCCACATTCGGGCTCTTCGACGCTCCATAAGCCGATTCCGCCAGCAACGAAGCCAGCGCGATCTTGCCGGTGCCGATAGCGCAGTCGTTGAAGAAGTGACGCCGGGTGATGTTGGGGGTGTTCATGGTGTCTGGAGTGCAAAACAGAAGTCAGACCGCCTTTCTGTCGAGTTCATTGGCGTTCACCTGTCATTCGCAAAATCTGAGCATCAACAGCCTTCCTGTCATGATGCCGAAACGATCCGCTTCCTCACAGGGGAATCCGGCCTTGACCTTTCAGCCGCATTGATGAGCATCCGACTGCCATGAAGATCCTCTCCCGAATCTCGCCAAAAGTCTGGCTCATCGCAGCCTACGCCATTTTGGCCGCCGCATTCACCTGGGCAGGTCAGCAAACGGAAGCCAGTGTGGCAGGCTGGGTATTCTTTGGCTGCCTCGCCATTTCCTGGCTGCCTCAATACATTTATCTAAATCGCAAAGAAATCGCCCGACAGAAGGCGCTTTGGTTTAGTCACGCAGCAGCAGGCCTGGTCGGAGTCGGTATCTTTGTTTTGTGGGCATGTTGGGACACCCGCAACGATTCGCGTGAGCAACCCGGCACATGGTTAGCCATCGTCGTGAGCATCATCACCTACATGATGATGATGCAATCCGGCATGTCATTTACCGCATGGCTGGTGCGGAAAACACAGGCCAGAGTGGAGGCAGCCCTCGAATCCAAGCAGGACTGATTCACGTCCCTCTCGGCAGCACCTCCACCACGTCGGCCAGCACGCGGCCGGAGCCGTGGCGGAGTTCGTTGCAGCGGCCGAAGAGGATCTGGCCGCTGGTGGCGCCGAGCAGCTCGGCGAGGCGCTGATCGACGGCGATGCGGAAGTAGCCGCGCGGGTGGCTGCTGTGGGGGACTTCGTAGCGCTCGAGGATGGCTCCAAAGGGCACGCGACCTTCGAGGACGAGCTTTTGAGCCTCCTCGGGCAGGAGATCGAGATGGATGCCGATGGCTCCGAACTCGATGGGCTTCCCATCGCTGCGGCGATGCAGCACGGAGGCGCGGACGAGGTAGTTCCCGATGCGGGCACGGGCGGCGACATCGAGGTCGATGTCGCAACCGTGGAAGTCGCGCAGGTGCGGCGTCATGTCGCGATCATGGGCCAGCAGGTGGCGCTCGTGATCGGGGAGTTCCTCCGGCTGGACAAAGGTCACACGCGGGCGCGTGCTGCCGATGCCATAGAAGAAAATGATGGGTGCCAGGATGTCCTCATCCTGTCTGGGGGCCGATTGAGTCGGCGCATCAAGTGTAGCGAGCATACTGGCGATGCTGGGGCAGGAAGAAGTCGTGCAGCAAGCGGTCCACCTGGAGCAGTCCGTCGCGGCTGAGAGTGAGTGAAGAGTCCGTCAAGGTGGCGAAACCTTCGGTGGCGAGGTGTTCGAGCTGTGGGGCAAAGAACTGCCGTGGGTTCACACCAAACTTGTTTTGATAATAGGCGAACTCGCTGTGGCCGAGCTTCACTTTCAGGATGAATTCACGCACAAAGCGCTCTTCGTGACTGGTCTCGTAGGCGCGGAAGATGGGCAGTTTGCCCGCATCAATGGCCTGCATGTAAGGGCCGACATCGGCCTGATTTTGATAATGCACGCCGCCGAGGTGACCAAAGGAGGCCACGCCGCAGCTCAGGAGATCGGAGCCTTCCCAGAGAGCATCGCGATAGACGAATTTGATCCGCTGTGGGTCCTTCACCACGGTGTAGGCGCTGGTGACAGTGTAGCCGGCTTTGACGAATTCATCGAAGGCGTAGCTGACCCAGCGGCGCTTCGTCGGCCAGTCGGCAACGGGCGCGGTGACTTTGCCCTCGGCCTTCATCTGCTGATACATGGTCGTGTTGTAGGGCACTTCCATCTGGTAGATCGTCACGGCGTCGGGGCCGAGGTCGATGGCTTTTTGCACCGTGACCTTCCAGTTTTCCTCGGTCTCGTTCATCATCCCGGCGATGAGGTCGATATTGATGTGCTCAAAGCCGAGCGTGCGGGCGAAGTGATAGGCTTTGTCGATCTCGCCGCTGCGGTGAGCGCGGCCGTTGGACTCCAGGATATGGTCGTCGAAGTTCTCCACGCCGAGGCTGAGACGGGTGACGCCGACTTCGCGAATGCCGCTGAGTTTGACCTCGTTCAGCGTGCCAGGTTCGGCCTCAAAGGCGACTTCCGCTGCGCCATCCCAGCTCACGAGATCCTTCATCCGGCTGGTGAGATCGCGGAGCTGCGGCACGCTGAGGTAGCTCGGGGTGCCGCCGCCGAAATAGACGAAGTGCGCCTTTCTCCCGGAGATGTAGGGAGTCTGCGCATAGCGCTCCATCTCGCGCATTCCAGCGTCGATGTAAGCTTTGATCTCGCTGGCGTTCTTGTCGGTATAGACCTTGAAGTAGCAGAAGTGGCAGCGCTTCCGGCAAAAGGGGATGTGGAAGTAGATGCCGAGCGGGATGTCCGTGGGCGCGGGGCGCTGCATCACGGCTTCCACCACAGGCACCTGATCCGGCTTCCAGAAGGAAAAGGGCGGGTAGTTCGAGACAAAGTAGTTTCCGGCCTCGGTGTTTTCGGGCGGCTTGGCCGTGGCTGGTGGGGGGGCTTCCAGGGTGGTGGACATGACAAAAAGGGGAACGTGGGGGCGAGTGTAGTTCTGCCGGAAAAATCCGCCAGGGGCGATGTGAGACGCAACTAAGACAAGATCGTTCGCAGAAACTCCCCATCGCGAAAGCGGGCATTCGTCCCCTGGCGCACGATGACCAGCTCCAGCGAGGGCACCGCATACAGCCGCTGATAACCGCTGCCAATGCAGGCGATGAGGTCCGGCGGGGCATCTTTGCCGATGCAGACGCGGTTCCAGGACTGCTTATCCCAATCGACATCCAGCAGGTCTTCGATGTCGATCTCGCGCGGCGATTCCTTCCCAGCGGCGCGATTATTCCAAAAGCCGAAGCTGTAGGCGGCGTTCGCGCTGGAGCCTTCGATCAAGGTGCGGAAGGACTCAGGTTTCAGGATCGGCTCCCCTTCCCTGAGCAGGCATTCGCCAAGCCGAGCCCACTGGCTGGCGCTCATCATGAATCCAGCGGCCAGCAGTGGATTTCCCGCCGCATCGGGAATGTAGCGCTGCGGGCCGAGGCCGAGAGGTTTCAAAACACGCCGCTCCAGGTAGCGCGTGGGAGATTCCTTCCGTTTCTTCGTGGCTAGCTTCCGCTTCAGCAGCTCGTGGAAGAGCTGGAGCTGGCTGGGACCATAAATGAAGGACTTGCCCGGCATGGCGACCATGGGGCGCTTCATCGCCATGAGATTGCGATCTTTGAGGCCGTCTTCGTGGATCGTCAGCCCGCGCTCCAATCCGCCAGTGAAGTCGAGCAGCATCTCGACGGTGACTTTACTCCGACGCTCATCGTCACTCCATTCGGAGATCGTATCGGCGACCTTTTCATCCAGCGTGATCAGGTCATCCTCCACCGCCGCCATCGCGGCGAGTCCCCAGAAGCCCTTCGTGCCGCTGTAGATGCGCTGCGGCTGGCCTCGCTTGCCGCCGTTCGGGTAGCTTTCGTGGATCACCCGCCCGCTTTGTCTCATGAGCAGCGCCGTGCTTTTGCGCTCGGCGCAATACTTCGCCGCTGCCTCCAAACGAGCGCTGCTGATGGCGACGGGCTCTGTTTCCCGCCCCCAGGCAGGCAGCGCAAAACCTGCACCGCTGAGGCCGATCCACGCGAGCAGATGACGTCGCGTCTTGAGCTTCTCGATCGTCCCGCGCATCTGGCGTTCGGCATCGTCGCACATGCTTTTCAGCATGTCCGGGCTGAGCCAGTCCGCGCCAAAGGCAGCCACCGTCTCGCGCACGAGCCCATCCGCCGAGGCCACGCGCATGGGTCGTTCTTTGGCGTATCGGGCGGCGAGCTTTTCGATGAGGTCATCCGCCGTGTGACCGGCATCCGCATAGATCACCTGGAGGCCATCCGGCTCGCGCTCCTCCGTGATCTTCGCCGTCGTGCCATCAAAGACGACGACAACTTGAGTGCCAGTCATGTCCTGGAGATGCCGCAGCCTTTGCAGCAACTCCGCGCGAGCGATGTGCCGCTTGCTGGCGCTACGCATGTGCCGAGCGAGTTCCGGCCAGGCGTGCATAACGTTGTGACCGTCCACGAGGAGATAGGAGGGCGCGGTGGACATAGGAGGAGAAGTGACCAGAGTCAGTTCACTGTGCTCAGATTTGGCAGAAGCCAATGGAGAGTTTCTCCGTGGTCCCCTCGCTGGCATAGCGCGAACGCCGGTAGATCATGAGAGCTAGAGAACGTGCATGGCGGCTAGAAGCCGAGGCGCAGCATCGATTACTGGAAGATCGAAACCATGGCCCTGCGGCAGGATCATTCTCTGGGGAGATCACGCCTGCCTTTTGGCTCACTCATACAACCGGAACAAGCCTGAATGATCTAGATCACCGAGGCCCTTTTCATGAACAAACTTCTCCCACTGAGCACGCGAGTTCTTCAGTGTCGGTGAGTCGAGTCCAACCGAATCCGCGAGTTCGCACATCAGACGCACGTCTTTAAGCTGAAGCGTGGCTCGGCCACCAGGCTCAAACGCACGCTTCACCATGCGATCACCATGCAGATCTAGGATGCGGCTTTCCGCAAAGCCTCCCAGCAACGCCTTGCGAACCAAAGCGGAATCGACGCCTGAAAGCTCCGCTAGTCGCAGTGCCTGTGCCACGGCATCGATCGTCTGCGCGACGATGAGTTGATTGGCCAGTTTCGTGACCTGACCGCTGCCGCTGGGGCCGAGATGGGTGATGTTTTTGCCGACTACTTGAAACAGCGGCAGGGCACGCTGGAAATTTGCTACACTGCCGCCCGCCATGATCGTCAGCGTGGCAGCTTCAGCTCCGACCTGCCCTCCAGAGACTGGTGCATCCACCCAGTTCACCCGTTTCGCGAAATTTTTCGTCTCTGGAACTCCCGTGGTTCCGAAGTCGATGACCAAGGCATCGGGATGAAGCCCCTCTACCAAACCGCCTTCACCGAAGACGACGCTTTCGACCACATCAGTCATGGTGAGATTGATGCAAATGATGCCAGGCCCGATCTCACGAGCCAGCTCAGGCAATGTCGCAGCGCGTTTCATGCCGAGGGCCACTGCCGCCTCTGCGGGAGCAGCACTGCGATTCCAAACAACGACGGTAGCTCCTGCTTCATGGAGATGGCGCGCATTCGCCCGGCCCATGTTGCCGAGCCCGACGAATCCGATCTTTTGTCCCTTGAGTGGTTGGTTCATTGTCGCCGACAGACATCAGGCGGCGAAGTTTTGCAAGGATCAGAAAGGATGAGTTCGGCCTGTGTGCTGGCCAATCTTGGAAAAGGTAAACAAGCAGACCCGCGAAGTGGTTTGCCCACAGGTGATTCGCCAAGCAAGGATGATGCAACTTTCCCCTGCCCTGTCAGGTTTCAGTCAGCATCTCATGAACAAACACGTCCTCCTCGCCCTAGGTCTGCCATTCACCGCCGTACTGGCGCAACAAACGGCACCTCCAACCACCACACGCGGCCTGCGCCAGTTCGAGGTGATGGATGTGAACAAGGATGGCAAACTCAGCCGCATGGAGTTGCCCGAGCGCTTCCGCGAAGGCTTCGCCCGCGCTGATACGAACAACGATGGTAGCATTTCGAAAGAAGAACATCTGGCGGTGGTGAATCGTGGCCAGCAGCAGACGAAGAATGGCGCTCAAGGCCGCCCTCTGCCTCCAGGTGTCGAGGCCCTGCGCGATTTGCCCTACGCCGAGACGGACAATCCACGCCAGAAGCTCGACCTCTTCCTACCGAAGGCGCACAAGGGTGACAAACCACTGCCGGTCATCGTTTTCATCCACGGCGGTGGCTGGCGGGGTGGAGACAAGAATGGCGGCATCGGCAATGTGGGCCGCTTTGTCGAGAGTGGCGAATACGCCGGAGCCAGCATCGGCTACCGGCTGACGAATGAGGCTCAATGGCCTGCGCAAATCCACGACTGCAAGGCGGCCATCCGCTGGATCAAGGCCCACGCCAAGGAATATAATCTCGATGCCACGAAGATCGGCGTCTGGGGCACCTCCGCTGGCGGGCATCTCGTCTCCTTCCTGGGCACGAGTGGCGATGTGAAGGAACTCGAAGGCACGCTGGGCGAGCATCTCGACCAGAACAGCAGAGTCACCTGCGTGATGAACTTCTTTGGCCCTGAGAACTTTCTCACCATGGTCCGTCAGCCGAGCACGGTGGATCGCACAAAGGGCAATGATTACCCCGAAGCGCTGCTGCTAGGCGGACCCGTTCAAGAGAAAGAGGCGGCCGCCAAAGAAGCCTCACCGGTGACGCATGTGTCTAAGGGAGATGCTGCTTTCTTCACCGCTCATGGGACAAAGGACCCGCTGGTCCCCTTCGCTCAGGCGCAGGAGATCCATGCAGCGCTTCAGAAGGCCGAAGTCCCTTCACTTCTCCAGGAAATGACGAACGGTGGCCACGGCTTCAGAAGCCCGATCCTGGACGAGCGCGTGAAGCAATTTTTTGATCTTCATCTGCGCGGCATCCCGGCAGAGATAGTCCCCACGCCCATCGTTATCGATGGCAAGTGATCTCAGAAAAGGGAATCTTGGCCTCTTTTCAGTGCCTTGTGCGCTTCTATTTAGATACAAATGATCTGGCAGGGAAAGAAAGGAAAGGCTTTCCCTGCCACGAACCGACGGCGTTTTTGACTCACCACATCCATCGCGATGACTGCGTATGAGTGCGATTAAGGCGGACAATTATGCCCGTGTCTCGACCACTCCACGACCAATGCCGCGATATTGGAAGCCGAAGTCAGCAGCGGCTGTGGGGTCGATCAAGTTGCGACCATCGAAGATAATGGGTGCCAACATGGCAGCACGCAGTTCGGCGAGATCGACACTCGTGAACTCAGGCCACTCCGTGGCGATGATGAGGGCTTCGGCTCCCTGAGCAGCTTCGAGCGGGCTGGCAGCAAAGGTGATACTGGAGGCCACGGGAAGGGCTTTGGCTTTCTCCATCGCCTTGGGGTCGTAGGCAGAGACGATTGCACCTTCAGCCACAAGTTTTTCTACAAGGGTAATGGCTACAGAGGAGCGCACGTCGTCGGTGTTTGGCTTGAAAGCGAGGCCCCAAACGGCTATTTTTTTGTCTTTAAGAACCCAGAATGCTTCGCGAATCGAAGCGATGAAGCGATCAAGCTGGTGCTGATTGATACGCTGGACTTCCTTCAGAAGAGTAAACGGGGTGCCAAGCTGGTCGGCGATGGCGATGAATGCGGCGATGTCTTTGGGGAAGCATGATCCGCCATAGCCTAGGCCAGCTTTGAGGAACTCGCGGCCGATACGCTTATCAGCTCCGATGCCTTCGGCGACTTTGAGTACGTCTGCACCACTGGCCTCGCAGATTTCGGAGAGGGCATTTACGTAGCTGATTTTCAGGGCGAGGAAGCTGTTGGCGGCATGTTTGATGAGTTCAGCGCTATTGATGTCAGTGACGAGGACTGGGGCAGCGAAGGGCTCATAGACCTTTTGCACGAGGGCAATGGAGCGGTCGGTGTTACCGCCAATGACAATGCGGTCAGGCTTCATGAGGTCGGGGACGGCACTTCCCTCACGGAGGAACTCTGGATTGCTGACGACATCGAACTCGACGCCAGGCTTGCCATATCGGCGGATGGTCTGGGCGACGCGCTCGCCGGTTTTCACAGGGACTGTGCTTTTATCGACGATGACGCGGTAGGATTCGAGGAACTGGGCGATCTCCCGAGCGACCTTTTCGATGAAAGAGAGATCGACACTGCCATCGGGCTGGGGCGGGGTAGGAACGGCGATGAAGAGGACTTCACCGTGGTTCACACCTTCTTCGGTGCTTGTAGTAAAGCGGAGTCGACGGGCTGCGACGTTTTTTTTGACTAGGGCTTCGAGACCTGGCTCATAAATGGGGATCTGGCCAGCGAGGAGAGTTTCGACTTTTTTGGGGTCATTGTCCACGCAGACGACGTGGTGGCCGACTTCGGCGAAACAAGCGCCAGTGGTGAGGCCGACGTAACCAGAACCGATGATAGTGAGCTTCATAGTTGGAAGATAAGGGGGGAGTATTACCAGACTGAGGAATTCTAAATCGGTAATCTATATATTCGAAGAAACGAACCGCTTTGGGGTGCTCCAGGCAGTTCATTATCGATTCATTTTTCTGTTTCAAAAGAAGGCGAGTGAAGACATTACCCAACACTCATATCCTCCCAGAGAGGCTACTGATTGCCACCGCGACCTGACGGATTGGGGTCGATGTCTAGCGGGACGGTGAGATTCGGGAAGTCCTTTAGAGTCAGTGTGAAGAGCAGACCGATTTCGGACTGACCGTTGCGGTTGTCACGCTGCATGGCACCGAGGGAGGCAACCCAACTGGTGAGGTTACGCGTGATGCTGTAGCTCTGGAATTCCATGGTGCCGTCATCAGCTTCGAAGACGTGATTCATGGAGAGTCCCCAGTTATCCGTAATGCGCGCGTAGATACGGGAGAAGAAGAGGTTGGAGTCCTGGAAGAATGGATTGTCGTTGATGAACTGCTGGCCAATCGTGAAGCTCAGAGAGTTTGAAGGCATGAAGGTCACGCCTTGGTTGAGCTCAGTGAAATTACCCGTCTTGCTGACAACGGGAAGCTGCATGTCCATCCAGAGATTGATCCAGGGTACGGGGCGGAAGAAGAGCTCGTTGTAGAGATTGGAGATGCTGCGGTCAAACTCGGGATCCTTGGTAAAGAGGTCCACATAGGTGTTCATACCAGCAAAGGTGTAAGTCTGGGTGGGATCGTCGTTGGCAGCGGAGAAACGGCCATTTTTTTCAGAGGTGTAGTCGCGCTTGGTCTGGAGGTAGTTTTTCAAGCCGACGCGCGTGATATTCCAGGAACGGAGACCATCGACTGCGGAGTAGAGAGGAATGTCAATGGGGCGTGGCCGGGTAGTAGGAGCGAGACGATCGACTCCAGGGAAACCGTCAGCCTGGCTGGCGTCAAGATACGAGAAGTTAACATAAGGTTGAATGACGTGGCGAAGACCGTCGAGCCCCAGAGCTTCATTTGTGTAGTCTTCCCAGGTCTTGGTGAGTTTAAAGGAGACATCCAAGCCTGCATGGAAGATGGGCTTGGTCTCGCTGGAAAAGCGATTCGCGGAAGGAAGGCCATCGACGGTTCTTTGCAGTCCCGCGTAATGAGTCACCCCAAAGCCGAGCCTGGGAACGAGATTGAGCCAGCCACCGACAGTTTTTGGATAAAGAAACTCGTGGTAGGTGTGGAGGCGCGTGTATTCAGCCATCCCTGCGTCCATGAGACGGATAACATCTCCAAATTCATTGGCCCCCAAAAGGCTGTCTTTGCTCAGCCCAAGAACTGACCGGATGGCGTCACTGTCTTTAGAGTTCAAGGGTAGTCCTGACAGCGAGGCCGCCAAAGCTTGCTCTTTAAGGTCGCTTGGCGACTCTCTCAAATAGCCGATTGAGGCCGTTCCCTGATGGTAGATGCCAGTATTCCAAAGCTGACGACGCGTCCAGTCGATGGCGAGTTCTGGAAGCTTTTCTCCGACGGTGTAGAAGTTGTTTGCCTGAAACCGTGCCATCAGTGTGGCAATATAGGCAGGGGAGGTGTGAACGAGAGAAACTTGATTGTCAGGCTCAGGAGTCTCACGGAAGTCGTTGAAGAAGAAGTCTTCGTAGAAGTGCTGATCACTGATCTTGTTAATGTCAAAATCGAGATACCAGGTACTCTTTTCGGGGCCAGGAATATAAATTCGGTGCTGGAAGTTCACCCGGTAGCGGTTGTCGGGAACGGGGCCACGAGTAATGCCCGATTTGTTTTTTTCCGGGTCAGTGTCGTTCAGGTAATAAAGTTTCAAGCCAGAGAAGTTCTGCCAGTTCTTCTTGTGACGCATGGAGAGGAAGTCTGCCCCGATGCCGACACCGCGAGCAGAACGAAGATCGAGGTGGTATCTCCCCAGCGTATGGTCTCCGTGAACGACGGAGTATTGGTTGAGCAAGAAAGCTCCCCAGCGGCTCTGGGAGCCAAAGTTAAAACGATAGCCCATCTCCTGATCCAACGGTTGGGACAGAACAGGAAGGTAGAAAACAGGCGTATCACCTGCCAAAACCGTCACGCCTCTAAGGGTCACGCGGTCGCCAGGCTGGATGGTGAGGCTACGAGCCCGCAGACGAAAATTGGGATCTTCCGAGTCGTGGGTGGTAAGGAAGGTTTCTCCGCCTTCGATTTTTTGGACTAGCTTTGTTTCGGTCTCAAAACTGTCGGTCTGGTAAAATAAATTCCCAATCTCAAGGGGCATTGAACTGCGGACGGCATCGCCACTGATTTCTCCAGTGTTGGCGTTATAGACGATATTATCCCCTTTATAGGTCACACCAGCCTTCCAAATCACTACATTTTCACGAGCGATGACTTCGCCAGAAGTCGAATTGTAGCTGGCCTGTCCGCAGCGGATCTCGACATCTGCATAGACGATACGCACATCTCCCTTCGCCAGTGCTAGTCCGGTAGTTGGGTCATAGGTGGTCTCCAATCCTTCGATATTCAGGTCGCTGGTGAGAGAGTCCAAAATTGCTTGTCCATTCGCGCTTGAAGAGAAAAGAGCGCCGGACAATGCCAAGGCTGCAAACACACGGAAGAAAATCATGGTTCCAAAGAGTGAGGTGAGGCCGCTTCAGGAAAGAGGGTGCTATGGGAGTTCAACTTTCTAAACGGATCTCTCCATAGGCTAACGGCCTCTGAGTGACAAGAAAAAGGAAGGGAAAATCTGCCTGCCGTGACTCTCGGATAGTTGGTAGTCTCGTTGACGATGAGCCTATCGGCGAGTTGCACACCTCTTCTTCATAGCAACGGCTACGTCGAAATCGTCATTTTTTGTGCCAATTGAGTTAACCTGCTCAAACCAGCGACTCGATGAGGCAACCAAGATAATTTACTAAAATTGATTTTATCACTAGACCTATTATTGAAATTATGGCAAAATTGATAATTACCATATTGAATAATGCCTTTGCCCTTTTCCTTCTTCGGATCAAAAGACCTTCAGCTTTCCCCAGCAAGTCTGGCGGATGAAGTTGGTACGGACCTTCCAGGAAGCGATATATTTGGGAAAAGCCCTTTCGGAATTCCTGCTAGCCCCTTTCCCTGTAATGCCTCAGCGTTGCCGACTGGCGAGTCTAGTCTGCCTTTGACAGGGGGAACAGAAACTTTTGACGCCATTCCGACGGTCCTGCTTCCCGAACTCCCGTCAACATTAGGAGGCGCTCAACCTGAGCGCCTGGAAAGCCTGAAGGGGCTTGCTGGGATTGTAATTCAGCAAAGCGAAAAGCAGGCACCTCCTCTCAATAGACGCTCACCATTTCCTTCGTCGCCGTTTTCAAGTCTATTGAATTCCCCACCCAAGGCGAGCTTCGGGACGAATACGGATCCAAAAATACCTGAAGTCGATCATTTGGCCACCAAGACAACTGAAGAGACTACACTAGGAATCGATGAAGTCAGGCAGGATCTACATGGGGAGATAGAAGAGGTGAAGAACGATCTCTTTGGAGCCGTGATGGGGGTCAGTGCGCTAAAGGACCGCCTAGATGGGCTCGAAGAACAGATCAACCGTATCCTAACGGCAACGCAGACAAGCGCTACAGCACCACCTTCCAAGCTGGAAGTCGAACCCATCATCAAATCCTGGCTGGACGATCATCTGCCTGAAGCATTCGAGCGCATGCTCGAAAGTGCCCAGCAGAGAATGCTGGGCACTCAAGGTGCCGCCTTTTTTCGCAGCAGCATTTCATTATCTGAAGTGGATCGCCAGAACCTACTCTCCCAACCCCCAGTTATTCTCAACTCTACTCCCGTATGAATCAGCTCCGCTTACGTCTCATGTTTCCGATGATGCTCTTCGGCTGGCTTCCAGCCATTGGAGCTGCCCAGCTCATGGGTAATTCGCTGGATTGGTTTTTCAGTCAGTGGGGCTTCGTGCTCTTGGCAAGCGTTTTCATCGGCGGCTACCTGCTCAGTGGCTGGGCTCTGAAGCCCGCTACCGCTATTATGAACACCACGGCAAGCGTTATGCGCGGCGTGCCTCCGACCAAGGAAATGTCAGACTGGTTACCCCAGGATTTCTGGAAACTACGCTGCGACATTAATATGCTCTTCGCCAAGCACCGCCAAAGCCTCAATGCCGCCGAAACCCATGCAAGCCAGACGGCACAGCGGCTTCTAAATGCAGAGCGACTCTTACGTGAAGCTTTCACCGCTCTCCAAGGTATCTTTGCCGCAAGTGACGAAGGTGTGGCTGTCGTGGATTCCTCCGGCAACATTATCGCATCGAATGCCAAGCTGGATGAATTCCTCGGACATCCATTAGAAGAAGTCGGTGGGCGCAATGTCCAGCAGCTCATGCAGGCCATCGCGAGCCGGTTCGTTGAAAAAGAGCGTATGTTGCAGTGGATCTCCGCCACCGATGCAAATCCCCATCTTCGGGATGAAGTCGAGGCTGAGCTTGCAGACAACGAGCATCGCGTCTTCAGCCTCCGAACTACTCCCATGCAAACAGATCATGGGGAAGTCATTGGTCGTCTCTGGATGGTCCGTGACTGTAGTGAAGTTCGTGGCTTGAAGAAGCAGCTTCGTGAATCCCAAAAGCTCGGCACCATCGGTCAGATTGCAGGCGGTCTCGCCCATGACTTCAACAACATGCTAACCGCAATCCGCGGAAATCTCACCCTCGCCGAACTCTCACCCGGTGCCAGCAACACCCCAGATGTGCGAGACAAGCTCCAGAATGCAGGCCATGCGACGCAACGTGCCGCAGAACTCGTCAAACAACTCCTTTGTTACTCCCGCCGCAGTCCTGACGCCCAGCTCCGCAAAGTCACCAACCTGAAAAGGCTGCTCGCAGATGTTCAGGGACTTCTCAAACACAGCATCGATCCCCGCGTTACGGTACGCATTCGTGCCGGCATGGATGCCTCCTTCGCCCTCGCTGATGCCACTCAGCTCGAGCAGGTCGTGCTAAATCTCTGCCTCAATGCCTGTGATGCACTTCCTACCGACAATGGCATCATCGAGATCGGCATCGAGAACGTCATGCACCGCACTCCTTCAGGAGGAGACACCTGCGAATTTGTGATGATCGCCGTTCGTGACAATGGCTCCGGAATTTCTGAAGAGATGCGCCATCGCATCTTCGAGCCCTTCTTCACCACCAAAGATCCTGGACGTGGCACAGGCCTAGGGCTGAGCATGGCTCAGGACATCGTCCGCGAGCATGGTGGCTGGATCGAGTTCGACAGTGTCGAAGGGCAGGGCACTGAGTTCCGCGTCTTCCTTCCACGCACCGAGGATCCCGAAAACATTGATGATTCCACCCCAGCCTACGACACCCGGCTAGCTCAATTGCCGACAGGTCAGCGCGGAACCATCCTCGTCGTGGATGATGAAGCTCCCGTGAGATCCATCGCCGTGAACATGCTCAGTTTCCTCGGCTACCGCGTGCTAGAAGCCGGAGACGGCCAACAGGCTCTTGATATCGTCTTCCGCAGCGGAGAAAAGATCGACGCCCTTCTGCTGGACATCTACATGCCCAAGCTTAGCGGGCGGGACACTTTCAAGCAACTACGTGCAGCTGGCAACGACACCCCTATCGTCATCTGTTCCGGCTTTGTGATCGACCCAGACGAGTTCACCATACTCTCCGAAGGCAGATGCCCACCCGTGGACATCATGCTCAAGCCATACTCCCTCGACAACTTGAGCAAATCCATGGCCAAGGCTGTGAAGACAGCTCACGCCCCAGAAACCTTCAGCCGCCAAATGGCACCCGTAATGGCAGCCTAATCTCCCCCCAACAGCCAAACAGGGCACGAAGAGCACCGCCTCTTCGTGCTCTTTTTTGTGTATACAAACTCACGGAACAAAAATTGTCCGCCCGCTTAGTGCCGCGTATTCATTACCCATGTCCGAGTCACACCGCCGCACCGTTCCAAAATTCCCCATTCTCGTGGCCGTGCTTGCCATCGCCAGCCTCCTCTGGGTTACGCAAAGCGAAGAACTGGAGCGTAATCTCAAAGGCTGGATCACCACAGCCATTCCCCTACTTGCGGGCATACTGCTTACCTTTTGGTTCCTGATCGCCTCGCGTTTTTCAGGCAAAACAAGGCTCAGGGGCCTCGCCGCACTCATCATTTCCATCATCGCTTTCAAGCTGCTCCTTCGAGTCGATGGCGTCATCGATGGCCGCGGTCTGCCAAAGCTCGTCTGGCGCTGGTCATCCATCTCAAAGCCCGCCCTCGATGTCACTTTGCCGCAAGCGAACTCATCCACTTCCCTGAAAGCTGATCCGCGCCTCAATCAGGCCGCAGATGTTCCCCAGTTCTTCGGTCCCAGCCGCGATGGCACCGTTCCCGACATCGGCCTGGTAAAGGATTGGCTAAAAACACCACCCAAACAGCTCTGGCGGCAAGCCATCGGCGCAGGCTGGTCCGCTTATGCCGTCGTCCAAGGCCGCGCCTACACCCAGGAGCAGCGCGGTGAAGAAGAACTCATCACCTGCTATGAACTACTCACCGGAAAACTGCTCTGGAGTCATGCCGACAAAGCACGCTTCAGTCAGTGGCAGGGGGGAGATGGGCCTCGCGCCACACCAACCATTCACGAAGGCCGCGTCTATACCTACGGTGCAACTGGCATACTGAACTGCCTCGACGCCATCTCCGGCAAGCCCATCTGGCAGCGCCGCGTCCTAGAAGAAAACAAAATCGCCAACATCGAATGGGGCATCTGCGCATCACCGCTCATCGTCGATCATCAAATTATCGTCACTGGCGGAAACACACGCGGACCCGTCCTTTTTTCTTACCATATCGACAGCGGCAGCCCAGCATGGAAAGCTGGTGACGATCAGGCCAGTTACGCCTCCCCCATCCTAGCCACGTTGGTCGGCAAACGCGTCATTCTAAGTAACAACGCCCGCTCCCTCTCCGCCCACGACCCAGCTTCCGGGAGCATCATACTCGAACATCCCTGGGGTATCGAAAAGTGGCCCAAAGCCTCCCAGCCAGTCGTCATTTCCCCAAACCAAATTTTTCTGTCCGCTGGCTACGGCATGGGCTGCAAGCTGCTCGAAATCAAAGCCGGATCGGATGGCAAACTCACCGCCACCGAACTCTGGACCAGCATGAAAATGAAGACCCAATTCAACAGCCCAGCCTTGCACAATGGCCACCTCTACGGGCTCGACGATGGCCGCCTCGCCTGCCTTGACATCACAAATGGCGAGCGCCTATGGAAAGAAGGTCGTTTTGCCTCCGGCCAGAGTTTGCTCGTAGGCGAACTCGTCATCATTCAAAGTGAAGACGGAGCCGTGCACCTCTGCGCCGCAAAGCCGGAAGGCTTCCAGGCACTCAGCAAACTCGACGCTCTAAGCAGCAAAACCTGGAACCACCCCACCCTCGCCGGTCGCTATCTACTCCTTCGCAACGATCAGGAAGCCGTCTGCTACGAGCTTCCCACATTAGAGCCCAGCCTCTAAACAAAACCGCTCGACGATCTTCAGAACTCATTCCTGGTTTCTTGGAAACATTGCCAGAGATGAAACCAATGTTGGAGGCTCGATCTACTTTTCTTCTGAATCAATCCAGTATTGCCAGCCAACCCATTTCTCATGTAAAAGCTGCGGATGCACGCCGACAAAGCGCCTATTAGTTTTCGCCGACTCATTGATGACATCGGCACCGTCGATCAAGTCGGTATCGAGGAACGAGTCGCGAAATACACCACGCGCAGCCTGAAAAAAAACTCAAAGGTCTTTGGTCTGAGACTTGCCGTGACGATGGTAGATCTAACCACTCTTGAGGGTAAAGATACACCCGGCAAAGTTGCCTCCCTTTGCCAAAAAGCGCTCACACCGCACGACACGGGCGATATTCCTTCCACAGCTGCTGTCTGTGTCTATCCCTCCATGGTAAAGTACGCGAAGAAACATGTCGGCGGAACCAAGGTGAAGATCGCTTCTGTAGCGACGGCTTTCCCATCCGGTCAGACTCCGCTGAAAATGCGCCTCTCCGAAGTCCGCGGTGCCGTAGCAGATGGCGCGGATGAGATCGACATGGTCATCAACCGTGGTGCCTTTCTAGCCGGCGAATTCGGTCGCATGCAGGATGAGATAGCCGCCGTGGTCGAAGCCTGCGGATCATCCACGCTCAAAGTCATCCTCGAAGTCAGCGAACTCGAAACCTACGACAACATCCGCGCCGCCAGCTTCCTTGCCATGCGCGTGATTCGCCCTGGCGACTTCATCAAAACGAGCACTGGCAAGACCTCATCGAATGCCACGCTCGCCAACAACCAAGTCATGCTGGAGGCCATCCGCGATCACTTCCTTTCAACTGGCGTCCCCATCGCCATGAAACCCGCCGGCGGCATACGCACGGCGAAGCAGGCGCTGCAGTTCCTCATCGCCGTCAAAGAAACTCTCGGCGATCAATGGCTGAACAATCGCCGCTACCGCTTCGGTGCCTCTGCGCTGCTCAACGATCTCGTTCGCCAGCTCGAAAAGGAGCGCACCGGTGCCTACCAAGTCCCATGGAACTTCAGTGATGCCACCGACGGGTATTAACCATGAAAAAGGGCGACGGAAAATCTCCGTCGCCCTCAGAAATATGTAAATGGTGGAGGTTGTTACGGTCTTCTGCTCGGCCCACCAGCAGAGGCTGCAAATCCAGTTCCAGCGTTCGAAAGAGAATTGCTCATGAAAGAACTTCCGCCACCGCCACCGCCACCACTTGACCCGTCAGAACCAGAACCATCCGTGCCGCCACCACCAGAAGGAGAATTTCCGCCCGGCTTATAACCATCTCCAGGCGGTGTGAAAGTAACATTGACTCCATTGGTCGTAAGGGAAGCCGAAGCTACGAAACTTGGAGGGTTAAAATCTGGCTCCCAGCGAAGAGCCACATAGCGTGCCTTCACGACCGATTTTGGCTTTACCTTGATGGACCCAGTGCCAACTGACTCGTCACCAGATGCAACTGGTTCAGTGGTGTCGAATACGGTCGGATCAAATGCAAGACGTCCGCGCCAATCTTCCTTTTCAGGAAGTGACTCGAAGGCATACACATTAAGACGAACGGGACGCGGAGAATGCACCGAGCCAAACTCACTAAGGGAGCGAACCTGACCGAGGTCATAAACTGCCGTCCTATATTTGTCATCGGATTCAGGGAATTCGATTTGATTAAACAGACTGGCGTCATTGCGATCTCCATAGCTTTCTGGATTCACATAAATCAAGCGTCCACCACCGATGCCCGAGGCAAGGTTGATGGAAGGCCCATCATTGTCTGGAGCATCTGACAGCTTGAAATCAGCTTCAGAGTAAGCACCAAAAGCCTGGAAACTGCGGATGCTTCCACCGCGGATAAGTTCAAATTCAAGACGTAAATATCTACCCTGGGCACGCCCCAGATTGATCGCCACATTTCTTTGGGTGGGAGTAAAAACAACGCTCGTTGAAGCATTCCAAGCCTTGCCATCGGAGCTAGTGGACGCACTAACTTTTCCTTCCAGGCCATCACTAACGAATGAAGCCTTATCAACATAGGATTGAACAGCCAATTTGAGGATAGCCTCCGTTTTGCCCGCATCAATCGTGATGGCACGCAGAGGATCACCTGAGACCAATCCGCTTGACGGATTGATACCACTCGAACTCACCACAGACGTGCCGGCTACAGAAAGGGACATGTTTACCGGTTTATTTTCAGCTCCAGGAAGTTTGCTCCATTTGGCCACGGAGACAGTTATGAGGCAGGTGCTTGCCAGCAATGCGTAGAGCGGGGCTTTTTTCATGATTGGATTTGTTGAGAGCTCGAACAGGTAAAAACAGATTAAGCGGGCTATTCTTCGCTAATTTATAGATTTGAACCATAATGGTGTGAACGTGTAAAGACTTTTTATGTGTTGATTTCGGGCCTTCGGCCTCATTGTCATCACTTTATGGTGGACAAGGGCGAACCCTCTTGGAGTATTCTATAGAGATGCGCTTGCGAGTGCTTATCATCTTCAGCGTCAACGAAGCTGCCTCGCCTTCGCTCTTGTCTCTCGCGCCGTTCGCCACCATGCTCTGCGTCACTTTGTTGACTCATGCCTGACACTGCCACGCTTCTTATCCACTGCCCAGACCGCCCAGGTCTTGTCCATGATGTCACGGGATTCATTTTTTCCCACCGCGGGAATATCATCGACCTCCAGCAGCACATCGATCCCGATCAGGACGCCTTTTTCATGCGACTGGAGTGGAGTCTAGAAAACTTCACCTTGGAGAAAGAGGAGATTCTCTCCCGTCTCCAGCCCATGGCTCGTCGTCATGAAATGCAGATGCGCCTCCACTTCGCCAGCCAGCGGAAGCGCATCGCCCTTTTCGTAACAAAGGAAAACCACTGTCTCTACGACCTTCTCGCCCGTCACGAGGCCGGTGACCTGCCAGTGGATATTCCCCTCATTGTGGCCAACCACGACACCCTCCGCCCTGCGGCCGAGCGCTTCGACATCCCCTTCCACCACTTCCCGATCACCAAGGAAAACAAGCTCCAGCAGGAGGCCGCCCAGATCGAACTGCTCAAAAAGGAGCGCATCGACACGGTCGTGCTCGCCCGCTACATGCAGATCATCAGCCCGGCCATGATCGCTGCGTTTCCCAATCAGATCCTCAACATCCACCACAGCTTCCTGCCGGCCTTCGTGGGGGCAAAGCCCTACCATCAAGCCCACGCGCGCGGGGTCAAAATCATCGGGGCGACCAGCCACTACGTCACCGCCGACCTCGATGAAGGTCCCATCATTCATCAAGATGTCATGCGCGTGAGCCATGAGGACACCGTCCAGGACCTCGTCCGCCTCGGGCGCGATCTGGAAAAGACCGTCCTCGCCAAGGCTCTTTGGTGGCACGCTCGGGATCAGGTGCTCGTTTATCGAAACAAGACCGTCGTCTTCGATTGAGCCGACGCAGTTTGGGCTCGCCAAGTCACAGGTTTCCCCTTTTCCTCTCTTTCAGTGCGCCCCACCTCTCTTACCCTCCGACTCGTTGTCGCCTGGACCTTGCTCGGTCTTGCCGCGTCGATTTGGCCCCAGTTGCAGGTGCTTTGGATCATCGCGGGTGCGGCCTTCCTCCTCGCTGCACTCATCGACTGGCTCACGCTGCCAAAGGCGGATCGACTGGCACTTACCCGCACCCTGCCTGGCCGCTTTGCCCTCGGGGTGAAAGACCTCGTCACCCTCTCCCTCCGCCACACTTTGGCGAGGTCCCTGCACGTCACCGTCCACGATGGCCTGCCCGCCGAGGCCGAAGCTATCGGCCTGCCCTTGACACTCACCCTCCCTCCTGGCGAACCCGTGGAACTCTCCTACGAGGCGCATTTCACCCGCCGCGGCCAGCACACCTTTGCCCCGGCCCATGTGCTCATCAGGTCCAGCTTCGGCCTCTGGCATCGGCTTTACCGCCCCGGCTCGCCGAGTGAAACCCGCTGCTACCCAAACTACGAGCCCATCGTCCGCTACACCCTGCTCGCCACTGCCAACCGCGAAGAGCAGATGGGCATCATCAAACGCCGCCGCCGGGGTGCCACGCTCGATTTCCACCAACTCCGCGACTACCAGGACGGCGACGTCCTCTCGAAAGTCGATTGGAAGGCCACCGCTCGTCGTCAGGTGCTCATCAGCCGCGAATTCGAGGAGCAGCGCGACCAGAGCGTCCTCCTCGTCCCCGACTGCGGCCGCCGAATGCGCGCCATGGATGGCGAGCTCAGCCAGTTCGACCACTGCCTCAATGCCATGCTCCTCATCTCCTACATCGCCCTCCGCCAGGGCGACGAAGTCGGAGTCGCCGGATTTGGCGGCATCCAGCGCTGGCTGAAGCCCGTCAAAGGCCTGCCCGCCATGCCGCGCCTGCTGAACCACCTCTACGATTACGAAGCCACCACCGAGCCCAGTGACTTCATTGAGGCCTCCGAGCGCGTCATGGCCCTCCAGCGCCGCCGCGCCCTCATCATCCTGCTCACCAATCTCCGCACCGAGGACACCAGCCACCTCAGCAAAGCCGTCCATCTTTTGCAAAAGCGACACATCGTCCTCGTCGCCACCCTGCGCGAAGCTGAGATGGAAACCCGCGCCGCCCGTCCCATCGCCAATATCCAGGACGCCCTCAGCTACGGCGCGCTCAGTCATTACGAAAGCCAGCGCGCCCAGGTCCTCCGCACGCTGGAGGCCCGCCACATCCCCACCGTGGACGAAACCGCCCAGCACCTGCCCATCGCCCTCGCCAACCGTTATCTCGACCTCAAAGCCAGCGGCAGGATTTGACCCACGTGTCTCCGTCCTTGACGCCTGCCCACAAACCTTCACCATCCGCGCGCCATGCCGAAAACCAGCCTCACCCCCGCCGAAGTCAAAGCCATGCTCATCCTCGCCTGCGATCGTATCATCGCCGCCGAGCCCCAGCTCTCCGAAGCCGACCGCAACCTCGGTGATGGCGACCACGGCCTCGGCATGCAGCGCGGCATGACCGCCGCCAAGGAAGGTCTCGAAGCCGGTGATGTCGAATCCGTCGAGAAAGCCTTTGTCATCGTCGGCACCAAAATGATGAGCAGCATGGGCGGTGCCTCAGGAGCCATCTTTGGCACCTTCTTCCGCAACGGCGGCAAAGCCCTCGCTGGCAAAGACAGCCTCGACTCCGCCGGTCTCGCCGCCTTTTTCCAGGCCGGTGTCGATGGGGTGAAACAGCGCGGTGGAGCCGCCGTGGGTGACAAAACCGTCGTCGATGCCATGCAGCCCGCTGCTGAAAAAGCCGCCGAAGTCGCCGGGCAACCTCTCCCCGACGCCATCGCCGCCATCAATGAAGCCGCACTCGGCGGACTCGAAGCCAGCAAGGCCATGGTCGCCAAGTTTGGCCGCGCCAAAACCCTTGGCGAAGCCTGCATCGGCTTCCCCGACGCCGGCGCCATGTCCGTCACCGTCATCATCGGTGCCTTCGCCGACTACATCGCGGCTTGAGTCATCTGAGGCTGGCTAAACCTCGCCGCCCATGCCCGACGCAGCACCGTTGATCACCCAATGCCCGATCCTCCACCGGGATCGTTTCATCATCGTGATCAACAAGCCCGCAGGCGTACTCTCGCACCCGAACTCCGCCCGCCTCGATCCGAAGAACCGAGCAGCCTTTGAGGGTAAGTATGACCTCGAACGACGCTGCTTCGATGGCCCGGCGGGCAAAGTCTGGCTTATTCACCGGCTCGATCAGGATACCTCCGGCGCTCTACTTGCTGCTCTGGATGAAAAGACCGCCGACCGCTGCCGAGCCTTGTTTGAGGAAGACGCCATCCAAAAACGCTACCTCGCCCTCGTGCGGGGTTCACTGCCGCCGAAAGGCACCTGGCTGGATCACCTCGGCACCGCTCGTGCCGACGGCAGTGTGCGCACCCAAGTCATCAAAGGCCGCCCGCCGAATGCCGAACTGCGCTACGAGGTTAAAGCCCACCACGCTCAGGAGCGCCTCAGCCTTCTCGACATCGCCCTGATCACAGGAAAGACCCATCAAATCCGCGTCCAAGCCACCTCACGCCAGCATCCGCTCGCTGGCGACGATGTGTATGGCGACTTCTCGATGAACAAACGCCTACGTCAGTCGCTCGGCCTGAAGCGTCTCGCCCTCCATGCCCACCGGCTTGAGTTCAAACACCCTGCCTCGGGTTTGAAAACCGTGATCGAAGCGCCCGTGCCCGAGGATTTGACTGGCGTGTTCAGTGCTCTCGGCTTTGCCTGCTAACTCGGAGGCGTCTCCGACGTATTAGCCTGCCCATGAATCCCCTCCTCGATTTCCACCTTCAGCAGACGCGCCGTCAGTTCTTTGGGCAGACTGGATTGCGGGCAGGGAGCATCGCCTTGGCATCCATGATGGGTCGCGACATGGCAAACGCCGCCGTGGCACAGGTGCATCCTCCGTTGCCTGGCCTGCCACACTTTGCGCCAAAGGCGAAACGCCTAATCTACCTGCACATGAACGGCGCGCCCTCGCAGCTCGATCTGTGGGATCACAAGCCGGGCTTGCAGGCCTTCTTTGATAAAGACCTGCCCGAAAGCGTACGAAACGGCCAGCGCATCACCACCATGACCAGCGGCCAGTCGCGGCTGCCCGTCGCGCCGTCGATGTTCAAGTTTCAGCAGTATGGACAGAGCGGCATGTGGGCCAGCGAGCTGCTGAAGTACACGTCCAAGATCGTCGATGACATCGCGCTCATGCGCACCGTGCACACCAGCGCCATCAATCACGATCCCGCCTGCACCTTCGTGATGACTGGCAGTGAGGTGCCGGGAAAGGCCAGCCTCGGTTCGTGGCTCGCCTATGGCCTCGGCAGCGAGAGCAATGACCTGCCCAGCTTCGTTGTCTTCACGCCCACCTTTCCAGCGGCCAGTCAGGCGCAGGCGCTCTTCACCCGCATGTGGAGCAGCGGTTACTTATCGAGCAAATACACCGGCGTAGCGCTGCGCGGCCAGGGAGACCCCGTGCTCTACGTGAAGAACCCGCCAGGAGTCGATCCCAGTGATCGCCGTACCATGTTGAATGCGCTGAGCAAGCTTAACGAGATCAACCACTCCCGCATCGGCGATCCCGAGATCCAGACGCGCATCGCCAATTACGAGATGGCCTTCCGCATGCAGACCAGCGTGCCGGAGCTGACGGATCTCAGCAAGGAAAGCAAAGCCACGCTGGACATGTACGGCCCCGATGTGAACCGCGCTGGCAGCTTCACCCATAGCGCCATCCTGGCCCGTCGGCTCATCGAGCGCGGCACGCGTGTCGTGCAGATCCTGCATCGCGGCTGGGATCAGCATAACAACCTGCCCAAGCTCCTGCGAGGCCAGATAGAGGACACCGATCAGGCCACAGCAGCCCTCGTCATGGACCTCAAACAGCGGGGGCTTTTGAACGACACTCTCGTCGTCTGGGGCGGCGAGTTTGGCCGCACCGTCTATTCCCAGGGCACCCTGACGAAGGACAACTACGGCCGCGATCATCACCCGCGAAACTTCTGCATGTGGATGGCCGGAGCCGGCGTCAAAGGCGGCACCACCTACGGCGAGACCGACGACTTCAGCTACAACATCGCGAAGGACCCCGTCCACATCAACGACCTGAACGCCACGATCCTCCAGCTCATGGGGATCGACCACACCCGCTTTAGCTTCAAGTTCCAGGGCCTCGACCAGCGCCTCACCGGCGTGGAGGAGCATCATCCCGTGAAGGGGATCTTGGCTTGATCAAAACGACTTACTGGGAAACAAAAGCCCGTATCGAGTTGCTCACTTCTTGGGCGGTCTGGCGGAGTTTCTCCTGCACGTTGTTCGTGGGATGTGCCGTGCGCTGCCTAGGCTGAGGTCTCTTGGGGCTGCTGGCTGTCTGGGTCGATTTCGGTTTGGCCTGCACGCTTCGGGTTGGGCTCTTGGATTTCGCGGCGGACCCGCTCGATGACTTGCTGACGACTGGGGCTTTCTTCACATGGCTCGCGTCTGAATCCACGATGGCTTTCATCACGGTTTCTTGAAGCTCAGCCGCTGTGACCTTCGGTGCTACCACCACGACCACCTTCTCCACCGGCGCAGGCTTGGAGATCGCTTCCACGATGACGGGCTCAGGCACCTTGGGGACGATCTTTCCCACACCTGGGATCAGGCCGTAACCATAGAACTTGGCTTTGCTGGCTTTATTGGGGAGGGAGAAGTCAAACACACTCACGCCAGTGCGCCGCTCTCCTTGATACACACGACCATCACTGGCACCATACATCAGTGGCCTCCCGCTTTTCTTCAGTTTGCCCAGGTAAAGCATGACATGAGTCACCGGGATGTCGCGCGGGCCAGCCTCATAGGTGCCAGACCAAAAAAGCAAATCACCTGGCTGTAGCGCGGCAAACTCAGGATGCTTCAGCGACTCAGCCTCTTCGACACGATGGAGCAAAGTATGATTCTGCACCCAGCCGCACATCTCATTCGACTGACGCGGCACACCTTTGAGACCCAAGCCGTTGAGCAGGTAAAAAATCGTTCCCGAGCAGTCCATGCCCCCCTGCTTCGGGCTCGATGAACCGAAGGTGTAGGTCAGATTCAGCTTCGTCAGCGCCAACGCATCACGGACGAGCTGCTGCACCTGCGGTGCGTAGTGGTCAAAGCCTTCCAGCGCCTCCGGTTCGATGCTGCTCACCGCCGCCATGCGAGGTTCGCTTTTCGCGGAAGGACCTTCTTTGATCTCATCCTTCGCCGAAGGAGCGGCTTCCGATTTAGAGGCCGATGAAGTCGGAGCAGCCTTCTTTTTTGGTGTCCCCTGCTCCGCCACGACGGCACCACTGAAGAGAACGAGCACCGAGCAAAGAGAGGGTAAGAGTTGCATAAGGACGCCTCTTGGACCCGAGAGGGGATGATTCATTCAATCCAGAATCATCAGGGCGGGGGGAGCGCACGCGGTAGCGTCCCGGATTGTCGTGGCAAACGCTCAAGCGCGAGACCGCTGCATAGGCATGATGGCTTTGGTCACTCGAAAACCACTCTGGGCTCAGCCCAGGCGCGAAAGGACCTCGGTACTCAGCTTTTTCGCGAGAATGGTCGAGTATGAGCGTTTCCGCGCCTCGAATCCCTATTTGCGCCATGGGGATAAGCAATCTATTACCTCGACCATGACCCTGACCAAACGCGGAGAGTACGCTCTTAGAACCATGATTCGCCTCGGTGTAGCCGAGTGGAACAAAGAAGGCGTGATCTCAGTCTCGAACATCGCCCACCAGGAGCATCTGCCGTTCAAGTTTCTCGAAGCGATCCTCTTCGAGCTCCGCACGGCTGGCTATGTGGAAAGCATGCGCGGCAAGTATGGTGGTGCTCGTCTTGCCAAGCCCATGAAGTCCATCAAGATGGGCGAGATCGTCCGCCTGATTGATGGAAAGCTAGCACCCATCAGTTGTGCCAGTGAAACTGAGTATGAGAAGTGCTCCTGCCCCGACGAAGAACACTGTGGCCTGCGGATGCTGATGATCGATGTGCGCAATGCCATCGCCAATATCTTGGACAAATACACGCTTCATGATGTGGTCGAAGTCACGCTGAGAAAGCAGGAGCTTGAGGCACCCAAAAAGACAGTCGCCGCTAAGAAGACCACGCGTTCACGCCATGCCGACCCAGCCGATGGTTTCCTGGCGCTGCTGAAGTCTGGCAAAGCCTGATCAGGCGGTTCACTTACCTGCCGCCGCTTTCTCGATGAGCTGGAGGAATTCGCCGCGGTAGCCGAGGGCATCGCTCCCCTTCCCTTCTCGGGCGAGCTGGCGAACGACATCCCAGGTGAGCTGGCCGGCATAGCTGGACTCCCGCAGCAGCATCCCGAATCCGGCGACGGCAGCGGTAAATTTGAACTCGGGGCTGGCCTTCTCGATGGCGCGGGCGTCGTCGTTCAGCGGGACTTCGATCAACTTGCTGGTGGTGCCTTCGGGCTCTTTGTAGCGGAGCTTCACGGTGAGGGCTTCATGGTTGGCGGCTGCCAAAGTTTTCACGGGAGCTGGTGAGGCGAGTTGCTGGGCCTCCGGCTGATACTTCAGCTTGTCCACGAGTGGCTGAGGTGCGGCTCCAGGCGGGAGATTGGCTGGCACGAGTTCATACAAGGCGGTGATGCTGTGACCGGCACCGATCTCTCCGGCGTCCTTGGTATCGTCATTGAAGTCTTCTTTGGCGAGAAGGCGGTTTTCATAACCTATGAGGCGATACTCGCGGACGAGGACGGGATTGAACTCGACCTGGATTTTCACGTCTTTGGCGATGGTGACGAGCGTGCCCTGCATCTGCTCGACGAGTACTTTGCGAGCCTCGCTGACGCTGTCGATGTAGGCGTAGTTGCCGTTCCCTTTGTCGGCCAGGGTTTCCATGGTGCGGTCCTTGAGATTGCCGGTGCCAAAGCCAAGCACGCTGAGGAAGACGCCGCTGCGGGCCTTCTCAGTGATGAAGCCTTCCAGCTCCTTTGGATCGCTGATGCCGACATTGAAGTCACCGTCGGTGCAGAGGATGACGCGGTTCACGCCACCCTTGATGAAGCCGCTGACGGCTTGCTCGTAGGCGAGCTTGATACCCGCTGCACCGGCGGTGCTGCCACCAGCTTGGAGACGGTCGATGGAGGCGATGATGTCTGCCTTTTTCAAACCATTCGTGGAGGGCAAAACGACCTCGGCGCCGCCGGCGTAGGTCACGAGCGAGACACGGTCATTTTCACCCAGCCGCTCAGCCAACATGCGCAGGCTGCGTTTGACGAGTTCGAGCTTGTCCTCGCTGCTCATGGAGCCGGAGACATCGACGAGGAAGACCAGGTTGCTCGGCTTGCTGCCAGCGGCCACATCGCGGCCTTTCAGATGAATGCGCGCCAGCCGATGCTGAGGCTGCCAAGGGCAGGCGGCCATCTCCGCCTTCACAGCAAAGGGCTGCTTGGAGTCCGCCTCGGGCGCAGGCTCGCTGCTGGGGAAGTAGTTGATCAACTCCTCCACACGAACAGCATCGCGCGGCGGCTTGGTGTTTTGATTCAGGAAGCGGCGGACGTTGGCATACGAGGCCGTATCGACATCAATGGAGAAGGTCGAAAGCGGCTCCCGAGCGACGCTAATGAGGGCGTTTTCGACGATGGAAGTGTAGGTCTCGGTGTTTGGCTGTTTTGTGACTCGTCGAGAAGAATCGAGATCATCAAAACTCGCCAAGCCGCCATTGATCACGGTGTCGCCAGAGTAGGTGTTGGTGCCGCCGAGCGTGAGGGTGCCTGCGCCACTTTTTACGACGTTACCCGAATCATGTGCAGTGACCTTGCCGGTGTAGGTCAGCATGGGCATGGGGGAGGCTGGGGCAGCAGGTAATGGATCAGGCGATTTGTTCTCCCACGCTTCGTTGACTATGCCCAACATGCGCGGGCGACCATTGTCTGCGCTGGCTATGTAAGTCTGCGAAGAGCGCTTCCGCTCCACTTCCGCCATACCTCGGCGAGCCGCTGTATTGTAGGGGTCGGCCCGCAAAACATCTTCATAAGCCTTGAGCGCTTGATCATAGTTACCTAGCTGGGTGTTACTTGCACCGACTAGCAGGCCACTCTGAACTTCTGCCGTTGCTGGTAATTTGGCACCTTGCTGTTGCCCGATGTTTCCTGGGATCGTTCTGGCTGAAGCTTGAATCGTTCGCTGTTTGATCCGCACTTCATCAGCTCGCAGTGCCTCTGCGGAGGCGAGATCAGCAGGAGAGCCGGAGGGCGCGCTGAGCTTGGCTACAAAGATAGACGCCAACGTGCCCATCAGCACGACAGCAGCCGCAGCGGCTAGCGGAATGGCGGGGCGCTGCCACCAGCGGAGGGGCTTGGGCTCGAAGCGTGGTTTGTCAGAAAGGAAGGTCGTAGCTTTGGCAGCGGTGAATTGAGCCCGCTGCTCGGGCGTAAGCGCCATGGATTCATCCCGCAGCTCGCGGGTGAGGAAGGTGCAGAAGTTCTTGGTGATGGCAGCGCTCTCCTGAGATTCAGGATGGGCCTGGAGTTCAGCTTCGAGACGGGCCTGCTCTTCGGCACTGAGTTCGTTCAACGCCCAGGCGGTAAGGTTTTCGGGTTTCATAAGCGGAAAAGAAGGGGGTTAGAGGGCTAGGGCGGGCTCGGTGGAGCACTGCGGATTGGCTTCGTGCTCCTGCCACTTGGTGCGGAGGCTCTGGACGCCGTGGTGGATGAGGTAGCCGACGTTGCCGATGCTGGTTTTCATGACTTGGCTGATCTCTTTGTAGTCGAGACCGGAGATGAATTTCAGGGTCACGGCTTCGCGCTGTCGGGTGGGGAGGTTTTCAATCAGACTGCGCAGAGTGGCGGCAGTCTCGCGGGACTCCATGTCATCGCCGGGGCGGGGAGAACTGGAGGCTTCTTGGTCGAAGGATTCGGTTTCCATGACGATGAGGCGTGAGTGTTTCCGCTGGTGATCGAGGGCGCGGTTTTTGCAGACGGTGAAGAGCCAGGAGGCGAGCCGGTCGGGATCGACCGAGTTGATGTTTTGACTGAGCTTGAGGAAGACGTCCTGCACCACGTCGCGTGCTTCTTCGAGGTCGCTGGTGTAGCTGTGAGCGTAGCGGATCAGAGGTCGCTCATAGCGCTCCAGGGCAGCGAGGAAGGGAGTGTGCTCGGTGTCGTGCATGGGGGCGGATTCGGAAGGCATGACGGTGAGACACGCGGGTTCTTGGGGTGGCTCAGAAGATTCCAGAAGTTGGCGATGGTTTGCAGTGGCTTGTCCAGACTGGGCACTCTCCGCCAAAAACCGCCGATGGTCCTCATTCGCCCTGTGGAGCGCCGCGCTGGAGCTGGCGGATGAGTTCCTTCACCTTGTGGGCCTGGCGGATGTCGCTGAAGCGGACTTCGATCCCGGCGGTGCCGGCAGAGGAGACATCGAGCGTGCCGAGACCGAGCAGGCCTTTGAGCCCTTTTTCCCAGACGTCGAGGCTGCGGATGTCACAGATGCGGACTTCTTTCGAGCTGCGCCCGAGGATGCCCCAGACGTATTCGACGCGCTCCTCGGTGACGATGTAGTCATGGGAATTGCGCGCGATGCTGACTCCGATGAAAACAGCGACACCGCAGAGCCCGGAGATGAGCGCGTAGGCTTCATCGAGGCTCAAAAGCATCCCGGCAGAAAGAAGGCATAGGAAGGCAAGGAAAAGTCCCTTCCAATAGCTGAGCCATGCTGGGTGACTGAAGTGCCAGATGCGCTCGCCGCTTTCGGAATAGCGAGGCTGGTCCGCCTCCTCTTCTTCCTCGGCCTCGACTTCCGCCTCGGGGTCTTCTTCATCCTCGGGAGGTGTCTGCTCGATCTCGTGAGGATCATCGGCACGAAATTCCTGATACGCGGGGCGGTCCACCCGTGGTGGCGAGCTGGCGCGCGGTGGCCTCATGCCGCTGATGACCTCGCCGACGATATGGTCGCGGCCGGTTTGCACGTCCGTGCAGAGATCTCCCCGAGCCAGTGAACTACGCTCGACGAGCGTGTAGAGGTCCTCTTTGGACAACAGGCCCGGAAACGTAGGGTGGTTGTGGAGGAGGTAGCGCATCGGGAAATGATGAGACTCGAATGACGGATGACTATGTCTCGATAGGCGGCGGCAGGAGATCCTGGCGCTTCATCAAATCGGGAATGCGCAGGAGCAGGAGTTCGCCCTTCGGCGTGCGGCAGACTTCGCCTAGGAAGGGAGTGAGGCGGTCCGTCTCGCCGATGGCGGTATGCACGAGTCCGGCGATGAGGCGCTGGTCATAATGGCCGCCAGGGAAGATATTGGTCACTCGAAACATGACGATGCCGTCATCCCAATCGAGTTCGAAGTTCCCGATATTCAGCTCCTTATTCGTGCGCATGAGCAGTTCAGAAACCACGAGACGATGCGTGGTAGGCACGGTGAGCGTCGTGCGAGCCACGATGCTGGCGATGCCGGCCTCACCATGGATCTGCACATGAAGCGGCACCTTCGCGTGATGCGCCTCGAAGCTGGCCTCGATCACCTCCATGCCAGCCACAGGCTGATAAGCCCAGCCCTGGGCTTTGAAGGCGGCAAGAGTGGCGGAGTAGAGAGCTGAAGACATGCGTTTGGGAAAAAGGAGATGTAGTCAGGCAATCCCACTTCGGCAATCCTCCATCATCCATCTTCTACTTTCGGGTGACTCCCCCCTTTGGAAGCCTGAATCGCCAGCGAGGGAACATAAATCACGGCACCTTCACCGCCGGATCATAGCGCCAGACCCAGTCGCCTCGATAGGATTCAAGGTGAGGTTGGCGATAGCTGGGACCACCAACCTCGCCCCCGAACTTCCCTCCATCATCCCGACCATCTGGCCCAGGCGACCAGAGGCGGAAGCGTCCATCTTTCATCTGTGTGTAGTGCACCTTGTCGCCATTCACGTCGAGGAGTTCGTTCTTCCCTCGAAACTCGGGATCGAGGCCTTCGAGTGTGGCTGGATAGTTTCCATGGCGGAGAAAGTGCCGCTCCAGGGCGCAGGCGAGGATGGCTTGGAGGCGCAGGTTTTCGCCATACGCAGCCATGCTGGAAATGATTTTGAATGTGGGCAAGGCCAGTCTGGCGAGAATCTTGTCGGGCTCCCTCCAATATGAAATGGAATGCAAATGCGCCTCCATGGCAGAGGTTCTGCCCTGGATATGACGCAGCCCATTGACCTGCAGGGGATGCAGGAGCCAGTCCCTCTCCAGTTCGACCAACGCCGCCTTGCTGTGGGTGATGAAGCCACCTGGAATCAGCGAGGATAAGACAGGCCCCAGCGAGGAAGAGGCCGTGGAGCCAGACGCCATGGTAAAACTAGCCCAGCGGTCACGAGGTCTCGCTTCGAGGAACTCCATGGAGTTGACCCCCAAGGCTATTTCACCGCGAAGAGCATGCAGAAAAGCCTGCTGACGATCCTCCCGAGAAAGCTCAGCCTGTATCATGCTCAAATCAGGCTCAGTGAGATGTCTGCCATGAAGCTGGAGCCAAAGCAGGGAGAAAAACTGGGCACACTGAGTCTGTGCGACAAGGTTGCCGATCAACGTTCGGCTGGCATCTGCCGCATCACTAAGTCGAAGCAGGACCAGCGCTGAGTTGAATGAGCTTTGCGTATCGCCCGCCTGAAGGCAGACAAAGGAATAAAAACGGCACAGGCTTCCGTGATTCTGCCCATTATAAAGTTGTGGCATTGGAAGCATGACGAGCAGCTCCGGGAGCTCTTCACGTGTTGGCCGTGGGAGGTAGTCGGCTTGAGTCCTTTTTCGAGCTTCCTGAGATAGCTCAATGAGCATCGGGACTCGCGACTCGAGTGCCAGACGCAATTCAGCCCAAGTCCTGGATGGCTGGCTTGTCCCGAGGATGGGATACCTGGCGGCTTCTTCCAGAACGACCGCAGCGTCGGGCACTTGACCTCGGCCAATCCCATCCCAGGTGGCTGCACTCCTTATATTTGAAGGAACCACTTTCGCGGCATTCTCGATCGCATCCCGCTTCTTCTGCGCGGCCACAGCCTCGGGACTGGTGCCCTCCGGCGTGCGGATGCCGTTCAGGGGTTCGATGGCGCAGAAGTTCTGGTCGTCGGGGATGGGCGGTGGGTAGAGGGAGTAGAAGTCGAATGTTTCGCCTTCGGCCTCGAGCTGGGTTTTGATGCGCTGCCAGCGTTTCTCGCCAGACCAGTTCAAGGCGAGATGCAGCATGAACCAAAACGAGCCGATTCCCGCCACAGTAAGGAATGAGTAGCGAAAGCCGCGATGGCTCCAGAGATCGAGAAGGAAGGCGCGCATGATGGGCGGAAGAAGATCTGTGAGGCGCTTGCCTTTGGGAATGAACCGGCGCTTTCGAGTGTCCGCTGGACTTCTGAAAGCTCCAGAGGCTGGACCACTCCTGGACACTGCGTGCTAAGGGGCCTTGGGCTCGACGGGCAAGGGCAGGGCTTTGGGCACGTTTGGTGGAGGAGTTTTCACCGGTTTGGGCTTGGGCTCTTCCTGGGGCCTGAAGGATTCGAAGACGAGCGCGCCTTTCAGGGCATCGACGGCGCGTTCGAGCTGCTTGTCGCCGAGGTTAGCGATCTCGATGGCGGCGGCCTCGCCAGTGCCGTGGTTGTTGCGCCATTTTGAGACGCGGATTTCCTCCTCCGTGCTTAGCGCAGACACGATGTTTGGCTCCACGCCGTGTTCGTGGATGGTGCGGTGGCTTGGCGTGTAGTATTTGGCGATGGTGAGGCGCATGGCGGCACCATTTTTCATGGGGATGATGCTCTGGACGCTGCCTTTGCCGAAACTGGTGGTGCCGACGACGATGGCACGCTTCAAGTCCTGCAAGGCACCGGCGGTGATCTCGGCAGCACTGGCGCTGCCGTGATTGATGAGCACGGCCATGGGATAACGGCGGGGCTTTTTGCCTTCGCGTGTGGG
>JAGKWZ010000273.1 GCA_021151605.1 Verrucomicrobiaceae bacterium | reverse complement strand
GTTGATGCTGGCTTTCGGGCGGTCCTTGCTGTTGAAGACGACTTCCACTTCAGTCCAGTCCTGGTTGCGGCTGATTTTCGGCGAGGTCTCGGCGCGACCGATGTGGTCGTTGAGGCTGGCTTTGCCGCGGAAGGCGTGGGTTTTGATCCAGGCACTGAGGCGGTAGTCGGTGTTCGGCTTCAGCGGCACATCGGCGAAGGAACTGGTGTCGGCGTCGTCACGGGTGATGCAGCGCATGGCGCGTTTGCCGCTGTGGACCATCTTCGGATCGGTGACGAATCCCCACTGCGCGTCTTTGTTGCCGACGCGGTTGCCGTAGTCGCGCTGTTGCCACGTTTTGGCGATGGGTTCTTCGAAGCCGGGGTTGGGGAGCAGGTTGGGGCCTTCCTTGTAATTGAGGGCCTTGTGCTTCTTTCCGAGCATCTTGGCGGCCTCGGCGAGCCATTCGTCGTTTTTGACGACAGGATCGCTGGCGAGCTTTTTGACGAGTGTTTGGATTTCCGGTGTCGTGGGGAAGTCGGAGAGCTTCACGAACGCGGCGAGGCGTGTGTTTAAATCGGGATCGGAGATGACGCCGGAGCCGAAGAAGAGGTCCTGCGCGGCTTTGTCCGATCCGAGAGCGCGGATGGCGTTGCGGCGGAGTTTGGCGTCTTTGGAGATGAGGGCGGCTTGGTGGGTTTTGGCGTCGAGTTTTCCTAGTCCAGCAAGGATCCAGAGGCTGTGAATCTTCTCTGGGACTTGTTCGGTATCTGTGCTGAGGAGGACATTGCGAACATTATTCGCTACAATGTCACCTTCAGACGATGCCAAAAGCCTCTGAGCGATCATTCTCTCGGCCAAACTGCCTGAACCGAGGGCATTTACTTGTGTGTCGGTGGTTTTTCCGACAAGAAGCATTGTTTCCTTCGTGGCTCCTTTCGCGGTGATGCGGTAGATGCGCCCGCGGCTATGATCCCGTAGCTCGTTCTCATGCGCACCGCCGACGCCGGTCGTCGCCACGAAGCCGCCGCGTTCTTTGCTGGGCGTGGGGTTGTGCTGGATGATGAAGTTTTCGAAATCGGCCACCCAAATCGCGCCATCGGGGCCGACCTCGGCATGCACGGGGGAGTTCCATTCATCGCTGCTGGCGTAGAGGTTGAAGGCATCGAGCGCCTTGTAACCGGCTCCGTCGGGCTGCACGTCCATGAGGGCCACAACCTTCATCGTGGGCTCGCAGACCATCGCCATGCCTTGGAAGCGCTTTGGCAAAGCGTCGCTGTAGATGAAATTGCTGCCCGCGGCCGCGGTGTAGCCGCCGAAGACGTCCACCTGGCGAAAGTTCGGCGTGATGGTGTGGCAGGTATCGACGACGTTGATCTTCTTCGCGGTCTGGCCGCGTGAGCCTTCGGGATATGCGGTGGCGGGGATGCCGCCGAAGAAGATGGGCGCTCCATTCGCGGTGCCGCCGAATTGATCGCCCGCGTCATTATAGCTGTGGCCCCAGGCATTGTTGGTGAACTGATGCAGGAACTCGATGGCGCTGCCGTCCGCTTTGAAGCGATACGTTCCCATGGCGAACTGATGCTGCTTGCCGCCGACGTAGCCTTCGATGCCGCTGTAGCCGACGCAGCCGTAGATCCAGTTGTCGAAGCCGTAGTGCAGGCTGCTGGCTTGCGCGTGCGTGTCGCGGATGCCCCAGCAGTCGATGATGACCTCGCGCTTGTCGGCTTTGTCGTCGCCGTTCGTGTCTTCGAGGTAGATGAACTGCGGCGGTGCGGCCACGATGATACCTTTGCGAGCGAAAACGATGCCGGTGGGCAGATTGAGCTTGTCGGCGAAGACGGTGAATTTGTCCGCCTTGCCATCGCCATCGGTGTCCTCGCAGATTTTCACGCTGTCCTGGCCTTCATGGTTCTCGCTCACGCCGTGCGGGTAGTCGCGCGTCTCGACCACCCAGCAACGTCCGCGCTCATCCCACGCGAAGGCGATGGGCTTCGCGATGTCTGGCTCGCTGGCGAAGAGCTTCAGCTCGCAATCGGCCGGCACCTGCGTGCGCTCCATGCTGCCCTTGGGCGAAAACGGCTTCTGGAAGGTCAGCGGCTCCGGGCGCTTCTCGTAGTTCGCGACCTGCGGATGCTTTTCACGCTGCTCAGGCTCTCTTTGGGCCAAAAAGGCTTCGTAAGCGGCTTTGCGCTCGGGGGAGAGCTTGGAAAGGATGGCCTCACGGCTGAGATCGTCGCCCGCTTTGACCACGAGATCGTAATTGGCGTCCACCTTCTCCTTGGCGTAGTCGAAATAGATCGCATCGCGACCGAGATCACTCATGGCATTGTGGAGAGGCTTGGTATCCGTACCGGGCGTGTCGATATAGAGCACTCGGATCGGATTAGCGGAGGCGGAGAGAGCCAGAAGCAAGAAGAGGATCGGTTTCATGGTCGGTGGATGGTTGCTTCAGATCAACGCCCGATCCAGCGAGATATGCTCTGACAAGTTTTAGGCCATATCCGCCTCAGGAAGCGGTCTGGCAAAGGCTGCACGTTAGGTCCTGTGCATCAAAAACCGCTCAAGCCAAACCTTAACGCCTGTCCCTTGGGGACGGGATGCGCCACAGCTTCAAGGCCGATCTTCGCCGCAGAAGCAAGCACTTGCGGAAGCAGCGCATCCGCCGGATCTCGCGTGAACAACACCATTCGCTGGTTAGTTGGATTGAGTTGATCCATCTGGAGTTTCCAGGATGAAGAAGCTACAGATTCTCGCTTGGCGATGAGATCCAGATTACCACTAAGCGAAGCCCGGAGAACGACTTGATAACCACAAACGACAATCTCGGCGGCGCTTATGTCTTTGATGTAATCCACGTTCAAGCCGCCGAAGTGCCTGAGTTTTTCCGCGAGGATGTCGGCGCTAGTTTGACGTGCTTCATCCACAGGCACGGCGCACAGTTCGGAGTCGATCAGTTCAAAGAAAACAGAGGTCTTTGGTTTGCTGCGTTGCTCGCGGGGCGGGGCAAAAGCGGACCAAGCTGCACGTGCCTGACCATCAGGATCAAACATGGCCATGGCTTTCCACATGCCTTCGCCGCTCCACTCAGGGCTCCAATAATACACGGCGCTTATGGCGGGCTGATGCGCGCAGTAGTCGATGAAGTCGCTAAACCAACGGCGCTGACCATCGGGCGTGAGCGGGTAACCAGGCACTTCCTTTTTCCAGCGAGCGAACTGGCCTTTAAAATCCGCCGTACTCGGGTACGCGGTTTCGGGGACGATAACTGGGCGCTGGATGACGTCATGCAGGACGGTGGCGACGTGGCCGAATTGCTCAATTTGCAGAGAGCCGCCTATGTTTGATGATGGAAAGTACGAGAGCCCAGCATAGTCCACGCGGATCTCCTGACTGAGCATGAACTGGAAGAATGCGGTAACAAAATCAACGTCCCACCAATGCGCGATGTGAAGCATGAACTTCGCTTCAGGGTCAGCTTCTAAAACTCCTGCCTGGCTGGCACGAATGACCTGGGCAGCCTGGGGCCAGCATCGGCGACTCAAGCTCGCTGGTGTCTTCTTGGTGCTCTTGCCAGGATAGACACCGCAGATGCCGTAGTCGATCTCGTTGCCTATTTCATAAAGGTGACTGCTCAGACCCTGCTGACGAAATGGGAGACGATTCCACGCGAGTAACGCTTCACGGTCTCGATCTTCTGTTGAAGCGGTTGGTCCTTCCACGAGGCCGGTGCCGGTTGCTTCATCAGGTCGGCCCAGTCATCGCTGAGGAAGATCACCAGATAGGGATCGAGCCCCGCAGCGAGAGCTCTTTTGACCACATCAGTGGCATAATGCTTGCCGTTGGTGCCCTCATCCTTCGTCCACAACCGCACTCGCAAGCCGCGAACGCCGCTGTTGGCCATGCCTTGGAAAAGCTCGCGCGGCTTGCCGTTCCACTGCCACTGCTGGCCATTTCTCTCCATATCGAGCGAATAGTTAGCATCCACGCCAAGGAACGGGATGTCACGACCCCAGGCAGTGCCAAGAGCGGTCATCAGAACGAACGTGCTGAACTCGATGATGTTCATCCACCGAAACTGGCGATGCCCTGCCGCAATGCAAGACAACGGAGATGGAAAGGGCCGCGCGATTGCCGCCGGCAACGGTAACGACACACTCACAGGCGGGCTGGGTGTGGATACGCTGACGGGAGGAGCTAACGATCGCATCTTCGTCTTCTATACCGCCCTGGCTGGAAGCGCCGATAGGATTACCGAGTACAATGTCGCGCAGGATACCATCCACATCACTGGAACCTCGTTGCGCATTAAACCAGACGCGCAAAACCGGTCCCCGTGCTCTGCACGCCTGCCTCAGTTTTCATTTCTCCACGCTCGTGAGTTTTGAAAACGAGATCGAGAGATTCATCCAAGGCAGAAAGCATCCCGGCGACCAACTCTTCCGTGTGCGGCCAGGTCACGTAGAGCTGGCTCGACATCAAATAGCGGTGCTGGAGCATGTGGCGGATCATGAGGACCTTCGCCGCTGGATCAGCGAAGCCGATAGAGGGGGCACAGGGCATACCGCCGATCTTGAGCTGCAAGGAAGGATACTTCGCCGCCACCTCACGCAGGCCTGCCTGCAATTGTCCGCCGAGATCCCACACATGCTTCTGCACGCCTTCGCGCTGCATTTTGCCAATGCATGCTAATGAGGCCGCCGTGCCCACACCGTCCGTCCAGTAGCTGCTGGAGATGAAGCTGTTGTTGGCGGCATCCATGACCTCGTTTTTGCCGATGATGGCTCCGCTGGGATAGCCGTTCGACATCGCCTTTGCATACACGGCGATGTCAGGCTCAATGCCGAGCACGGACGCGGCTCCGGGAAAACCGAAGCGCCAGCCGCTCGTCACTTCATCGAGCACAAAGACAGCACCTGCGGCATGGCAGGAGTCGATCACCTTTTGTAGGAACCCATCGCGGGGCAGTTCGCTGCGCATGGGTTCCATCACGACGGCGGCGAGTTTGCCATCGAGCTTTCGCAGCGCGGCGAGGAAGGATTCGAAGTCGTTGTAGCGAAACGGCACGGCCGTGCCCGCAAGTTCACGCGGCACGCCGAGAGGTTGCAGGCCTGGGAGCAGGTGGCCATCGAGCGCGGCATCATCGCCGAGATTCGCGGCGAGATACCAGTCGCTCCAGCCATGGTAGCCGCAGAAGGCGATGCCGCTTTTGCCCGTGGCTGCACGTGCGATGCGCACCGCGAGTCCGAGCGCCTCGCCACCACCGCGAGCATAGCGCACCTTGCCCGCCCAGGGATGCAGATCGAGCAGCACATCGGCCAGCTTCACCTCATCTGGAGAGGCCAGCGTGGCATAGCTGCCGAAATTTACGCGCCGCTTCACGGCCGCGTTCACTTCATCGTCCGCATGGCCGAGCAGGATGGCTCCGACACCGCCCGTGAAGTCTGTGTAGCGCTTTCCATCCAGATCCCAGATGCTCGCGCCCTTGGCACGGGAGAAGTAGGACGGCCAGGATTGCTGATCAAAGAGATGAGCGCGTTTCGACAAGAGTCCCGTGCCGCAGGAGATCTTCGTCTTTGCTTCTTCCCAAAGCTTCGGTCCCGCTTTGCTCACGGGAGCTGGTTTTAGCAATCGAAGCGCGTTCTCGCGGAAGATGTCTTCCAAGTCTCCCTGCGTCATGCCGGTGTCTTCACAGGCCTCGCGAAGGCAAAGCAGCGACTCGATGCCCACCGTCGTGTATTGGCCGAAGATGGTCAGTTTATCGCCGGTGATCTCGGGATGAATCCATGTAAATCCATCCCCCTGCGTGATGCATGAGCCACGCAATTCACTGACCATGTAATCGCTTCCCCAGAGCACGCGTTTGGGTCCCAGAATCTCAATCGCGGCCCGAAACGCCCCCGCCTGCGTCACCGCCGATGTGTCGATGACGACGTTGTCGAGATCGACAAGGTGATGCAGCCCTTCACGCGCATGGCGGTAGTTAAAGGAACGCGCCACATGAGCCAGGATCAGCTTGCAGCGCGGGTAACGACGGCACAGACGACGAAGCGTTTCAACATTGCGCGGGTCGGTGATGCCATCGGCCAGCATGATGTGAAGCATCATGAAACCATCGTGGTCATGACAGGCCTCCCACATCCACTCCGGCGCGAAGGATTCGATCTCCGCCTCCTTCGTATCCGGCACATCGGCGTAGAGACGATAGGGCTTGATGCCGACAAATACGCCCGAACTCAACAGTCGCCGCACCTCCGCCGGATCATCCGTCGGTGCCGCAAGCACCAGGGCTCGTGAGTTCGTGCTCAAATCGATCTGCGACTGCACCCAGGCATTCTCGCCGACTCGATCATTGCCCGCACTCGGATAGCCGAAAAACAACCCCTCCACTTCCCTGCCAGGCATCCAGAGATGCATTGCAGCCTGGAAATCGGCCATGCCATAGCCGCGATCCTCATTGAGAAACACCGGACGCTTTCCCTCTGCAAAGTGACGCGAGTGAAACAGGTGCGTGTGCGCATCGAAGACCTTCTCCGGCACGAAGCCGTCGATGGCGCGATGCAGCAGCTTGCGGTCAGTGGCGTTGAGTTCGGTGACGAGTTTGAGAGACATGGGCAGAGGGTGAATGTCAGCCCAATACTCGACCAGCAGAAGTTGGTGGTCAGTTTGAGGTGCCAGAACCTAGCCGCTCTCGTTGAGTGAAAGCGCCTTGGTCAGCGTTCTTCTCCACGATGAAGACTCTCACCCTCCTCGCCTCACTCTCCCTCGCTTTTTCCCTTCAAGCCGAAGACCTGCATCCTGCAGCCGATGCGGCAGGTTTTGTTCCTCTTTTTAACGGCAAGGACCTGACAGGATGGCAGACCACAGGAAACTGGGTCGTGGAGCCAGACGGCAACATCGCCCTCAAGCCACGCCCAGGTGAAAAAGGCTGGCAGCGCTATGACGCCTACCTTTCCACCGTGAAGAAGTATGGTGACTTCGTGCTCGATCTGGAATTCAAATTTGAGCCCACGGGCAACTCCGGCGTGTTCATGCGCGTCGGCGATTTGAAGGATCATGTAAAGAGCGGCTTCGAGGTGCAGATCCTCGACACCCATGGCCTCGCCAAGCCTGGTCATCACGACTGCGGCGGCATCGTTCATGCCATGGGGCCGACGAAGAACATGGTGAAACCAGCGGGTGAATGGAACCGCTACACGATCACCGTGAAGGGACGGCAGGTGAAGGTCGTCTTCAATGGCGAACAGGTCATCGATATGAACCTCGACGACACCGTGAAGAAAGACCGCCCGAATGAAGGCCACATCGCCTTCCAGGATGAGGCCAAGCTGGTGTGGTATCGAAACGTTAGGATTCGTGAACTGAAGTAACCTCACCCGCCCTGACCCGGCAGACGTTTTCCTGCGAGAAAAAGCGCTTGAAGTCGATCATATATGATCTATGACCACACCTGTCAGAGCTTTTCACCACCCAAACTCACCTCCCCACCATGACCATCCAACGCATCGGCATCATCCTCAACGGCGTCACCGGACGCATGGGCACGAATCAGCACCTCGTCCGCTCCATCCTCGCCATCATCCGCCAGGGCGGCATCCGCATCTCGGATGATCTGACGCTCATGCCGGACCCGATTTTGACCGGGCGCAGTGCCAGCAAGCTCCAGGCGCTCGCCGCCAAGCACAGCTGCGAAAAGACCGGCCCTCTGAAGACCAGCACCGACCTCGCAGCCGTGCTCGCTGATCCGGCTTACCCGATCTTCTTTGATGCCTCGGGCACGCTGCATCGCGCGCGATTCGTCGAGATGGCTGCCGCTGCGGGCAAAGCGATCTACTGTGAGAAACCCACCGCTGTGGAAACCG
>JAGKWZ010000272.1 GCA_021151605.1 Verrucomicrobiaceae bacterium | reverse complement strand
TCAGGGCGGAGAGGAAGAGCAGGCGGAGAGTTCTCATATAGCGCGGATCAGTTGGCTTTCTTTTTGGCTTTGCCTTTGCCCTTGTTGCCGGCCTTGCCCTTCGGCTGATCGGCCAGCGTCTTCTTCACGAGTTCGGTGTAGGCATCAGCCTGCGCCTGCCAGGCAGTGGCCAGTTCCTTCACCTTGTCTGGCATTTGGCTAGCCAGGTTGTGCTGCTCGGCGCGGTCAGACTTGAGGTCGTAAAGTTCCCACGGGGTGCCATCGGCGGCCACGAGCTTCCAGTCGCCGATGCGGATGGCTTTGTTGCCTTCATGCAGCCACCAGAGGCTTTCGCGGGCGATGGTTGTGTCTTTGGCAAAGGCGGGCACCAGGCTGTGTCCAGGTGCCTCTGGGATCGGCTCGCCCTCCCAGGTCTTGGGCTTTTCGATGCCGGCGATCTCCAGTGCGGTGGGAACAAAGTCGATGACGTGGGCAGGTGTCGTGCGCAGCTCGCCCTTCGCGGCGATGCCTGCGGGCCAATGCATGATCAGTGGCGTGCTGATGCCACCTTCATGCACCCAGGTTTTGTGGCGGCGATGCGGTGTGTTCGCAGCACTGGAGAAGCCTGGGCCGAGGCAGAGGTAGGTGGCGGCGCTGCCGGGTTCGGCTTTGGGGTCATGGCCACCATTGCGCACCATGATTTCGGCGCTCGCTCCATTGTCTGAGGCAAAGCAGATGAGCGTGTTTTCAAAGGCACCCATCTCTTTAAGTTGAGCCAGGATGCGCCCGATCTCCTGATCCATGCGGTCGATCATCGCAGCATGGATGGCCATCTTCGTGGCCTGGAAGCGACGCTGCTCCTCGGTGAGTTCTGACCAGGGAAGCGGACGATTCACTTCGCCGGAACCGAGTTTTTCCATCGCATCCGGGAAGGCGTAGGGCGGGCCGACTTCACGTTCCAGGGCGGAGAGTTCGGTGTTCGTGAGCCCTGCCTCCTTTTGCCGGGCGAAGCGTGTGGCGCGCAGCTTTTCCCAGCCATCCAGATACATGTCACGATACTTCGCGATGTCTTCCGGCAGCGCATGCAGCGGGAAGTGTGGGGCGATGAAGGGGATGTAGTGGAGGAAAGGCTTGCCGCTGTGGTTCTTGGCGTGGTCCTTCAGGCATTCGATGGCGTGATCAGCGGTGGCGATGGTCGCGTAGTAGCCCTTTTCATCGGCGGGTGGCTTCACGGGCACGTCGTCGATGGAGTTACCCGCCGAGGTGAAGAAGTTGCCCTGGTTCTTCATGTCGAGCGAGCGATCAAACCCACCCGCGAGCACCGGCCCATCGATGTGCCATTTGCCGCTGTGGTAGCTGCGATAGCCCGCAGGCTTCAGGAAGTCGGGCAGCAGGCGCGCCCACTTCTGCCTCACTCCCTGGCCGCCGCCCTGCACGTTTGGCAGGGCATCGCGGTGGATCTGTTGGGCATAGTAGCCGCTCATCAGGGCGCTGCGCGTCGGCCAGCAGCGGGCGGTGTTGTAAAACTGGGTGAAGCGCAGGCCATTCTTTGCCAGACCATCCAGATTTGGCGTGGCGATCTCGCTCCCATAGCAGCCGAGGTCGGAGTAGCCGAGATCATCCGCCAGGATGAAGACGATGTTGGGCTTGGTGGCTGCCTCGGAGCGGAGGGCGGTGAAGAGATGGCAGACAGCCAGCAGAAAAAGGAAGGAGCGCATGGGGCGGTTCAGAACGGGAGGCATGGAGACATCTATCAGGCCTCCACGAGTGTGACATTTCAGTGTAGGCCCACTTAGTCGGTGGACAATCCCAAGGGCGGTTGGGTATTCTCTTCCGCCCATGAACATCAAGAGCCTTCTCATCAGCATCCTCGTCGTCTTCATCGCTGTGACCGTGACAGACATCCTCATCCATGGCCTCTGGCTATCGCCGATGTATGGAGCCACGAAGGAACTCTGGCGGCCAGAGGCGGAGATGAACAGCGGCACCTACATGGGCTGGCTGCACGCCGGTCATCTGCTGGCCGCCGTCACCTTCACCATGCTCTGGGCCGCTGGCTTCGCAGAAAGGGCAAAGCTGAGCTGCGGGGTGAAGTTTGGTCTCTTCATGGCTCTGTTCGCGCAGACGCACACGCTCATCAGCTATGCCGTGCAGCCTTTCACGCTGGAGATCGTGTGGAAATGGTTCCTCAGTGGCAGCGTGCAGGGCATTCTGCTCGGTGTGCTCGTCTATAAGGTGTACAAGCCGAAGACTGCCGCCTGAGCTTATCACCTCACCAGCACCGGCTCCGCCCAGATCGCGTAGTTGCTCTTCGAGCCGAGCCCGCGTCCGGTGAGCAGCAGTTGGAGTTGCGAAACGCCGCTCACCTCGCATTCCAGCTTCTGCGCGGCATCGCTGCCGTTCAGCGTGATCGTTTTGAGTGCCTTGCCATCGCCGCTGATCGTGAATTCGACGCGGCCTTTCGCGCCGAGCTCGGGATGCAGGCCTGCGAGCACGCTGAATCGCGTGAAGACGCCCTTTGGCAGCACAAAGGTCAGCGGCTTGCCCATCCCGGCGCTGATGCCATGGGCGAATTCCTTCTTTCCGGCATCGAGCTTGAGCTTCAGCGGAACCGCTTTCGTGCCTCCGGCCAGGATCGAGCCGACTCGCGGATGCCCCCAATACGGCGAGCTAAAAAATTGCGTCTGCGGGTAGTGCAGCTTCTCCGCCTCCAGCGGCCAAAATGAGTCGATGGGCACCTCCGCAGCCATTTCAGGCACTTTTTGCGCCCCGAGGCAGAGGATCGTGTGCATCGCATCCGCCACGATTTGCGCATCGACCACCGCCGCACGCATCTGGTGCTTCGTCACCGCTTCCGCATCGTCCGCGTAAAGCGCCTGCATGATCGGGATCGTCGTCGAGCGCGCATTCACGATGCCTTCATGCACGCGATGCATCAGCCGCCACGCCGCCTCGTTCACGCTCGTGCCGAGCACGCGCGGCTGATAACCCGCGATGCTCACCGTGAAGTCGCCATTCTCGATGGGGCCGTGCATGAGCTTGTCCTTCATGCCATCGCTCGGCGGCAGGAATTGCTGGAGCAGCGTGAATTGATTGTCCCCTGGCATCGTGTGGGACGGGCTGCCGTAGTCCTCGATCTGGTGGCACATCGTCCCCATGAACCGCGCCGCATCGCCCGTGCGGCCCTCCCGCAGCGCCGTCACCGCCCGCTCCATGAAATAGGTCATCACCTCCAGGTATTCCGTCTGCACCGTCGGCAGATGCAGCACCTGCAAATACACCTCCCCCGGCCGCGAATCCATCGCCGCATACTTCGCGTTCGCTTTGTCGGAGTAAACGTTGTCCGGGATCATGCAATGCGCCTCCCCCAGCGCCTTCAGCTCCTCCCCCAACAACGCCTTCTGCCACCCCGGCAAAGTCTCCAACGCCGCCCGCGTGATCGCATGATGCGGCTGCCCCCAGCCGAAAAGAAGGTTCGGAAGGCAAAGCGCGAGCAGCAGGGCGAGAAGAGAGTGTTTCATGAGAGCGTGAGGAGGACCGTCAAAGGAACGCCTGGATCAGAGTACGTTGTTCACGCTTCAGCGTGTGCAGTGCCCATCACGCTAAAGCGTGAACAACGTACAGTCCCCTTCTCCACCCTGCTCTCCTCAATCGCCGCACGGACCTCGGCTTCGACAAAGTGGCTGCGGCTTTAGCCGCATCAGGGTTCCGATGATTCGGCTAAAGCCGAAGCCACTTTCTTCTCCGCCTTGAGCTTCTCGATAGCGGCGCGGACATCGGCTTCCCAGGGGAAGGGCTCGTCCTTCGTCGGATCGTAGGGCGGCAGGTTCGGGATCGGCACGCCCAGGGTGTTCAGCAGCTCGGTGGTCTGGGTGAGTTCGTAGCGGTGCACATACGGTTCCCCATCGGCCCAGGCCCAGCGGTAGGCGGCCAGGGCGTGGTGCTTCGCCTTCTCGGGGTCGCCGAGGGCAAGCCAGAGCTGGGCGACAAGGCGTTCGCTGGGTGTCAATTTGGAGAGGCGCTCGGCTTCGCTGCAGGCGTCGTCGCCGGTGAGCTGGGCAAGGTGGTGCTTGGCCAGGGAGAGGCCGGTCTCGGACGCCGCATCCACGAGGCGGACCTCGCGGGCCATGGTCACGGCGGTGCCGAAGCTCTCGGCGGCCAGTGCCCATGCCCCCTGTTCCAGTCGCCATTGGCCGCGCAACCGGTGGAGATTTCGAAGGGTTTGGCGATTGCCATCCAGCTCCGCGAGGGTAGCGGCTGTGATAAGATGCTCCTCCTGCATGCAACCTCGTCGGAACTGAAACTGCGCAAAAATTTCCTCCGCGTTGCCCTGCCGATAAACAGACCGACTCCACTTGCGTCCCATGGCATCAATCTGCTGCCACATCCCACTCGCCACATCCCAGTCGCCAAGCACGGACATCGCTGCGAATAATGGGATGCGACTCGTGAATATGGCCTCAGCATCTTCAGTCGCGGTCGCGAGATCAAGAGCGAGGGCATCTACGCGCAGAGCTTTTGCCAGTTGGTTCATTGCCGGCAACGTGGCGGAGATATTGGAGAGACAGACTCTTGCATTGGACCAGTTCGCTGTCTCAAAATACCCACGCATCGCGGCCCCATAAGCCTCGAGCGCTTTTCCGCACTCGCCACAGGAGTACAAGGCCATAGCCACGCTGTTAGCAAGGTAGGAGGCATCTAAAGTCTCAAGCTCCTTTGGCAGCTGGTGCCAGCCAGCAGGGAAAAAAGGTCGCAGGAGAGCAAGCATTTCCCTGTGAGCCTCGAGATTGAAGAACAGTGCACGCGACAACGCCCCCTCATAGGCATCGTACGCCTGCTTGTAGTAGCTTAGCTTCAGCAGGGTGCGCACGACGTTCAAGCCGCTCGCCACATCCTCCATCGTTTTGGCCTCTTCATATGGCGGGTGTGGCTGGGCATTGAAGTGATCCACGACGCGCTGGCCATAGCGTTCTTTGTCTTTGTCCTCAATGCTACCCGCAGCCACGCCCCGGACGACGGGATGCAGGTCATACCGTCGCGTGGCGCCATCGTATTGTACCAGGCCGCGACGCTCGAGGTCCTGCAAGGTCTCGCCCAGCTTCGTCGAGGCCTCGCGAACGGCAGCCGAGTCGCGCCAAGCCTGCATCGCCTGCTCGTAGGCTTTGCGGGTGGCGAGGGCGGCTCCGTATTGCTCGCGCAGTTTGGCTTTCTGTTCGTCGGTTCGCTTGTCCCATCGCCGTTGTTTCTCGGGCGGTGTTGGCACTTTCACCTCATCGGGCTCCGGGGGCTGGTGCGGATTGAAGGCGGCGACGGTATCGTAGTCCACGGCATCGCTAAGCAGGGCGAGGGTGGAGAGTAACTGGCGGCTGGGGCCTCCAGGGCGTCCATCGCGGCGCGCAGGATGTGGTTGCGGCTCTGGATGAGGTCGAGGCGGGCGAGGTTGAGCTTGGCTCCATACTCGGGGGCGGCGGCCCAGGCGTCGAAGTGGCCCCGGTGCGGTCCCGGTGAGTTGATGAGGCCGGCCAGGGCGCCGATGACCAGCGGGTGGTTGTCACAGAAGGTTTTGAGGTAGTAGCGGATGTCGGCGGAGGTGCCCCGGATGCCGCAGACCTCGCAGAACAGCCGTTCCGCATCGGCATCGTCCAGCCCAGGCAGCACCAGCGGCCTGACACCGGGAAGCGGCAGGCCGGAGGGATTCAACAGCACGCGCGGGATGAGCCGGGAGCTGATGAGGATCTTCGAGGGCTTGGCACCGGCCAGTGCGCGGAGTAGCTCGGTGTCCTCAGGGCGGATGGCATCGCAGGGGTCGCGGTCGAGGATTTTGTCGGTGGGGCGGTTCACCTCCTCGTCGCGGACTTCGGCGGCGTCGATGCGGTGATAGGCCACCAGCACGCGCTCCAGGCCATCGAGGATGAGCAGCCAGGGCCGCGCATGAAGCTGGGTGAGCAGGGCGGTGCGCAGGTCCACCATCGGCTTCTTCTCCAGGGTCTCCATCGGCTGCTGCGTCATGTAATGCAGCGCGTGCAGGCAAAAGTCCCGCATGATGGCCCCCTTCTCATAGAACGAATACCAAAAGCGCCCCGCCCTGGGGCAGGCACCGGTGGTTCACGTTCGCCAAGCCTCACTCCACCACCGGCTAACAGCCGGGGTGCCTCCGGCACCCAGCAACCATGATGGAATGCCGGAGGTGAATTTCACCGGACTGGCTGCAAGATGGCTCACCGGGCCACGTGCCCGCATCGTCCATGCTCATGCGCTTTCTTGTCCTCCTTTCCTCATTCGTCTTTCTGTCCCGCATTGCGGGATCATTCGCAGCGGAGCCGCGCCTGCTCGTTCACTACATGCCTTGGTATGCCACGAAGGATGTCAGCGGTTCGTGGGGCTGGCATTGGACGATGAATCACTTCGAGCCGGAGCAGAAGAAGTGGGATGATCAACGGGAGATCGCCACGCATGACTACCCGCTGATCGGGCCGTATGACTCGGGAGATGATCACGCGCTGGAATGCCAGGCGCTGCTCATGAAGATCGCCGGGCTCGATGGTGTGATCATCGACTGGTATGGCACGAGCGATCTGAACGACCACGCAATGAATCATCGCAACACGCAGAAGTTCATCCCGTGGCTCAAAAAGGCCGGTTTGAGCTTCGCGGTGTGCTACGAGGATCAGGCGGTGAAGTCGCTCACAAACGGCGAGGACGTGAAACAGGCCGCCAAAGACCTTCAATGGGCTGAAGAGCACTTTTTCGCTGATCCGAGCTATGTGAAACAAGATGGCCGCCCGGTGCTGCTGGTCTTCGGACCACAGCATTTGAAGTGGAAGTTCGATTTGAGGTCCAAGCCGCTCGTGTTTGGACTTTCGCACCTCGCGAAGGAAAATGGACTCGATGGCGCTTTCGCCTAGCCGCCGGTCACAGGTGGCAAATTGCTCTCGCCGGAGCAGTGGAAGAAGGAACTCGGCCTCATCTACTCGGAAAAGACGCCCTTCATCGCCACCGCGTTCCCAGGTTTCAAAGACATCTACCAACAAGCAGGCGTGCATGAAAGCTACGGGAGCATCGCCTCGCGAAACGGCCTCACCATGAGCGAATCGCTCGCCCAGGCGCTCGAAAGCAAGGCCCCGCTCATTCAGATCGCCACCTGGAATGACTACGGCGAGGGCACGATGATCGAGCCGACGCGCAACAACGGCTTCCGCCATCTCGAAAAGCTGCCGCGCTGTGGCAATCCGGCCGATCTGCGTCTGCCGGTCATACTATACCAGCTCCGCAAACGCGGCGGCGATGCCACGAAGCTCGATGAAGCCGCCACGCTGATGTTCGCCTCCAAATTCACCGAAGCCGAGACCATCCTCGCGAGCGTGAGCCGCGAACTCGGCAAGCAGGTCATCGACGGCGGCTACCACCTCACCACCGAGCTGCTCTACCGCGAAGAAAAGGGCATCAGCGCCGAGCAAAACCAACGTTGCAGGCTCGATGTGTATGCGCCGGCCCCCAAGAAGCATTTCTCCACGGTCATCTGGTTTCACGGCGGCGGTTTGACACAGGGTGAACGCTCCATCCCGCTGACGCTGCGCAATCAAGGCATCGCCGTCGTCACCGCGAACTATCGACTCAGCCCCGGCGTGAAATCACCCGTCTTCATCGAAGATGCCGCGGCGGCCATAGCGTGGACGTTTAAACACATCGCGGACTTCGGCGGTGATCCGCAGCGCATCTTTGTCAGTGGCCACAGCGCGGGAGCCTATCTGTCACTCATGTGTGACCTGGATAAGAAGTGGCTCGCGAAGTACGGCGTGAATGCCGACGACCTCGCGGGGCTCATCCCGCTGAGTCCGCAGGTCATCACCCACTTCACTATTCGCGACGAGCGCGGC
>JAGKWZ010000271.1 GCA_021151605.1 Verrucomicrobiaceae bacterium | reverse complement strand
GACGAAGATGTTCCGGCAATGATCCACCAGCTTTACGAAGATTTGGCGAGTTAGGGCAGCTGGTCATCCGCTGAGCCTGTCGGTGAAGTCAACGGCCACCAAGTCGAGGTGAGAACGGGGTCATTGCGCCAAGATAAACACAGATAAGGAGGAAATCAGACAAACAGTGAAATGAGAGTTAGAACATGGAAACCTTGTAACGCGTCCCAGCGGGTAAGAACCCCGCGCGGTAGAGCCTGGAGCCAGGCAGCCGGAAGCGAGTCATGCGCAGTCAGTCGTGAGGCTGGCGCGAAGCGTTGACTGCGAGCACCAAAGCCATGGGATTGAGCCTCGAAAATTCTTCCTCGTGGGATGTCTTCGCCGTTGACCCAGCGGGGACCAGAGCGCGTGTGACGACAAATGGTGATGAAATCCGCAGCGAATGTGAGTCAACAGATCCGGCGGCTGGAGAGGAAGAAAGCGCTAGCAGGAGTGCCTGATACGCTGAGAATGTTTTTGGATGAAACGGATGCCGAACCCACTTGAATCCCCTGGAGAAATGTCACGAAGTTGCACCCTTTTCCCGTTGTTCCCGATTAAATGAATTCAGAAAAGGTTGTTTCGATGTTTATTAGCGCTGCCGAAGACGCTTTCACCATTCGCCAAAGTTCGCTCAATTCTCCACGATTACCGGATGATCTGAGGCTTTTCTTGGAAAGGTATGAAGCGGGGCAGTTCTGTTGGCTAGGCAACAGGTTCGTGTTACTACCCGATCCTTTTGCCTACAACCTGAATACCTATGTATCGCTTCGCGATATTGTTCCTTTTCGTGGAGGGGGGGACGCTTTCCGAGGCTACGATGATTGCTATGTATTGTTTGAATGCCTCTCGCGCGACATTCCCGGAGAGTGTCATGCTCCCAACCTTTACCTTGGCGTTAATCTAAGTGATGCGAACTTCGGTTGGATTTTCTTGTATTGTCCCGGTGAATTCGAGGCTCAGTTATCGAGAGACGCCACCTACATAGCGAAGTCGTGGTCGGATTTCATGTCCTTGGTGATTGAAAACCGGAATGAGTTTGATGGTAGGCCATTTTGGAGTCCGGAGAACAAAGTCATCTCGGACGCAAGTGGCAGCGAATATTATGCACCCCAACTATTGGGGTATGAACTGTGAACCATAATGTAACCACGACACAAAGAATGGTGACACTCAAACAATCGATCATGAATAATGAAACTTGGCTATTCGATGTCTATCTTCCTAAAGAGGATGAAGTGCTGCGTCCTTTGGACGCGTCATCAAGCATTGTGTTGCGCAACCGGCACCTATTCGGCACACTTTACAGTCTTTTAAACCGATTCCTGCGGCCAGTGTTTAGCAGCGAGCGAATGCTTTCTATCGCCATTGACGAGTCAGCGCCTGAATTACAACAGGCGCTTTCCCTTCTAGCAGATGCGGGTTTGACGCCTGTATTCCAATACATCGTCACGCCCGAGCAACGGGGTAAATTCTTCCCCGTCCGGCGTGCGCGCCCACCGTTTTCGCTCAGCAGTTCGAATTGGTTGCAGGTCATGTGCATGCAGGCCAATCGAGGTGGGGAGATCCTGTCGCTCGATGATGGACAAATGGTCGCCGGGGCAACCAAGGATGAAGCTCGTAGGAAAGGGCATTGCCTGGATCTGACATTCCGCGCGTTTGCAGTGACAGAAGAGTTCAAAACGGCATTCGAAGATGCTGGGTTGGTTGGGGCTGTTTTTCGTCCGTTGGTATATGTTCCACCGGCACCAAACTGCAAACGCCAGTATTGGATGGACACGAATGTAACCGCACCGTGGTGTCCGTGGTCGCGACGTATTCAACAACTTGATTGCGCGGAAGATTTAGTTGGAACTGTAATCGGGCAAACCAACGAACCGCTAGTAGGACATACTGGGGGCCTGGATTTTGATAATGAAGGCCACTACGGCCCAGGAATCGCTTACCGGCGAGCGGACATGGTGCCATTCGAAGGAATTGATTTCATGCAGATGGCGGAGTGGACAGTCGAACACAGAGGGGTTTGGCGCTCGGAGCATATCGTGAGTCAGCGTTTTCGGGCTTGGGCAAAAAAGTTTGGTTGCCGATTTGTGATGAACGGCGTGAAGTTGGTAGATTGACGCGCTGAAGCGTGCCGGGGAGGTGGCGAAGAAGGTGTTCTCCGATGGGCCGGCCAAAATGATTTTTAGCCAACGGTTTCGACGCTGGGCGGACGCTATGGGCTACCGCATGCAGTGGCTGCCCATCCAGGTGATCGATGATTGACAGCGCATCAGCAAAAATGACGATGCCAAGGATGACCTGCTTGCTGCTATCCATGATGCTTATGCAAAGCCTCCCTTTGACCAGCATGGCAAGATGAAAGAAACCCTCGAAGATTCATGAATGCGGTCGTCAAGAAAGCTGCCAAACGTGCCTCGCCGGCACGCAGATCCGTTCTTATGGGATGACTGCGAAGGTAACTCATCTCTCCCTCTCCATGCTCGACTCTCTGCAGGTACCAACTTGGTCGTTCCTCTTTCACTATCGCCCAAGCGATATCGAATGTCCTCCACACCTTCATGACTACGAATATCATCCCATGCTTGTGGGCGACTTCGAGCTCTTTATAGAGTTGGCGGCAATGGTCGGACATTCCATTTCGCCTGCCAATCAAGGCCGCTATTGCTATTCTGGTTGCGACGCACTCGAAGGCAGCCCGCTTCTAACTCAGGTTCTCGAGCGACTGAAGCGCGCAGGATGGAACCCGGTCTTTCGTGGTCGGCGTGCCAACGAGCGTCGTCCTGATGAGTTCAGAGTCACCCGGTTGTTTCCAGACCCCGCCGCTGACGAACTCGATGCGGCTCCCTTTCTAACCAAGTACAGGTGTTTGGAAGGTGGTTGGGGGCTCCATTTGGAAGGCGATGATCTGCACGCCAAATGGGAGGATGACATAGGGCACCGGAAAGCTCCGGTGGTGGATGTCAACGGCGATGTGCGCGACTACCCAACGGCATGGACGCTGGAAGCTCAGCGCGCCCTCGCTGACGCTGGAATGGTGGGGGCTGAGTTTGCCCCCATCGTCTGGCACTATGATGACCCCTTGGTGAAGGCACACACGCATTACCTGCGGGCAAAACACTCCTTTCCCCGCTCGAAGACTCCTCGCTGCGTCGGGCCCCAACTTGTGGATGACGCGTATCTCGCCGCCCATGGCGAGCCCGAGGAATGGGAGTGGGACGACGGCGGCAGGCAGTATGGCCAGGCTCGCATGTTTTACTCAAGTAGTGACGTGGACCGCATGGCAGGGATCGACATTGCGCGAACGAGGGAGACATTCCCGAGCTTAAACGGGATTCGAAGCACATTGCCGGCCAAGACGATTTTCAGCCAACGGTTCAGGCGTTGGGCCGATGCCATGGGCTACGGCATGAAGTGGCTGCCCATCCAGGTGATCGATGATTGACAGCGCATCAGGAAAAATGGGCTCACAAGTTCTGCTGCCGGACAACAGGGGCAGGCTGCAACTGCATGACAAGATATTTTGATTCAATGCCCCGTCCACCCGCTGAGTCGAGCTAGACCGGCTCTCGAAATGTCTGTCAGATTCCCGGCGGCGGGGCAGCCTCATTGGCGGCGTCATTCACTTGTCGGCTATTGTTTGAATAGCCTCCTCGTTCTTTCCTTACCACTGAAGCCGCCGCGCTCGCCGGTCATTTCAGACATTCTTTTCGAGAACCGGTCTAAGTGGCTCAATTTTTCAATCGTCGTCGTTGTCTTTGCGGCCTTTGCCTTTGTCATCGTCTTTGCACTTGTCGTCTTTTTTGGGCTTCTTGCCGATGTCTGATTGCTCCGCTGCCTGGGTCAGGCTTTTGGCCTGGGCTTTGGTCAGCAGCTTGGCTTTGACCAGCTTCGCCGCCAGCTTCTCTACCTGGCTGACATAGGCTCCGTGGTTCTTCGCTGTGGCGGCGTAGTTTGCCAGGATGACTGAAAGCGCCTGCCCTTGGTAATCAAAATCAGTGATGCCTGTGTCAACGCCGTCAATGAGGATGCTGGTGACGACAGGGGTTAAGGTCACACTGTAGATGCTGTCATAAGTGATCGACCCGCCCAAGGCGTCGTAAAAGGTTTGGTTGAGGGACAAGAACACGGGGATGTCATTCTTCGGATCTGACACGCCTGATTGAGCAGAGGTGAGTGTGAGCGCGATGTTTTTGCCCGTGAAGCTGCCATCCAGGGCAAAATCCAGACCGAACCATGAGAACTCTTTCGTGGGAGAGCTATCGCGATAGACCGTGTCATCCGCATCTACAGATGTTCCCGTGCCTCCAGTGAAATTCACGGCCTGGGCCGTGATTTTGAAATCTGGGACATTGCGCCATTCACCAATACTGGTGGGAGCCGCCGTGAGGTCCAGAGTGATCGTGCCGGTCACGGTTCCACCAAAGAAGGCGTCGCCACTGGTTTTCGTGCCTGTGAAGGTGTAGTTGACCGGGGCTGATTGGACCTGCGTGGCCAGCGCGACAACGAAGAAGAGAACAGATTGGAGTGTGCGTTTCATGGTATCTTGTGTTTTGCGAGTGTTGCCTCGGCAGATTTCCGAGGTTAAGAATAGGGAAACAAGATCTAGGTTTCGATGTAAAGAATGAACCTGTTCCAACAACGACACCTCCTGCGTTTGATGTACAAAGGAAGGCCTCTTTGATGAGCCATTGCCTGAATGGAGGCCCCACTCCATGAGGAATGACGAGGCACGGTTCAATCGTCGTCTCTGGGGGGGCACCTCTACGCCGAACAGAGATTTGCCTGAGGTTCCCACGCATCCGACGCGGGCAACGTTCGCCCCATCGGGCTGCTAGCGGGCGAAGCTGCGAGCGGCACGGCTTAGCGGCTATTCCCCGATCTGCGCGCTGGGATAGAGGCGGACGAGGACGGAGCTGAGGCAGTCGTGAAGGAGGGTCTGGGCGGAGCGGGAGACGACTTCGGGGAGGGCGCTGGTCTCGACGCCGGACTTCCAGAGGCGGGTGATGCCGTCGTTATGCTCGTCCAGGATCTGGCTGCAAAGGGTGTTCCAGTGGGCGGGCTCGGTGCCTTCCTGCCATTCGCCACGGCCCCGGCCGAAGTGGGCGACGGCGAGGTAGGTGAGCATGGCGAGGCGGACTTGCTCACGGAAGTGCTCGCAGGACCAGTGGAGGCGCTGATCACCTCCGCGGACGAGGTTGTAACTTTTGATCAGGGCGTAGGCCCCGATGCCTGCGGCGATGCCGCCGACGAGGGCGCCGCCCCCGAAGGTCATGCCGCCCATTTTGAGATCGGCGATGAGGCCGCCCATGGCTCCGCCGGCGACGCTGCCGATGACGCTCCAGATGGCCTCGGGCACCTGCACGGGGAGATGAAACTGCTCCTGGGTGAGTTGACCGAGACGCCGCGCGGCTTCGCCTTCGAGTCCGTGGAGTTCGATGAGTTTGTTGGTGGTGCCGACGAGGCGGTCGGCGAGGCGGGTGGCGAGTTCTTCGCGGGCGCCTTGGTATTCTTTGTTCAATTCCTGGCGGGCGATGCCGATGCGCTCCCAGAGTTTCTCGCCCCGGACTTCGATGCCATCGAGGACGGCGGCGGTGAGGAGTTCGGCGAGGGCGCGGCTGGACTGGTGGAAGACTTCGAGGTTGCGCTGGTGCCAGGCGCGCTTGAGCTGCTTGAAGGCATCAGTCTTGGGCTCCCGGATGAGCGGGGTGATGGCCTCCATGAGGCGGTCTTCCTGCACCCAGCAGCGGGCGAAGGCATCGAGGCAGAGGGTGCCGCTGACGATGGGCCACTGCTTGAGATGATCTCGCCAGATTTGGATCTCAGATTCCTCGACGGTGGCCTCCTGGGTGGGGCCAGTCTGATTCAGGAGGACGAGGACGGGTTTGCCGACCCAGCCGAGGATTTCCATCTCGGGGGCGATGTAGGCGGCGACTTCGGGGGGCTCAGTGGCGTTGACGAGGTAAAGGACGACATCTGCCTCCTCGCGCACGTTTTTCAGCGCCTGCTGGCTGCACCAGAGGGGCTTGTCGGTGAGGCGGTCCCAGGTTTGGGAGATGAACCAGAAGATGGGGTTCTTTTCGCGTTTGAGGCGCTTCAGGAGGCGGGCGCTGTCGCCGAAGCCGGGGGTGTCCCAAAGGCGGAGGAGGCGGGCGTCGTGCTCGAGGAGCTTGTAGGATTCATTGAAAAGGGTGACGTGGGCGGAGTCCCGCACTTCGCCGACGTCCTGGCGCAGGAGGGTGCGTGCCAGGGTCGTCTTACCCGCATTGGTGTGCGAGATGAGACTCAGGGTGACGATGTCTGATGCAGGTGGCTGGATGCCCGGGGGAGGCGGCATGGGCAGACTTTAGACGGTGGTGAGGCGCTGCAAAGGGGAATGTGCCCGCACATCCACTTCAGCGCTGCCGGGCGCGATCCATGGCGTGGACGATTTCCGCCCGGGCTTCGTGGTATTGACGCTCGCGGGCGTTCAGGAGGTCGTGCTTGTGCCAGTGGTTGTAGATGCTGAAGCCGATGACCCCCATGAAGATGAGCATGAAGGGAATGGCGGATCCATTGTTGATGGAGAGCATGGTGTTGAGTGAGATGAGCATCACAACGCCGCCAATGGCGGTGAAAACAAGGGGCGAGGGGCGGCTGGTATGGCCGTTCTTGCCACGGATCATGTATTGCCGTGACTCGACCTCCCATTCTCGGTCGAGGCGTTCCAGGTCGTTTTGAAGCTGGATGATCTTCAGGTCATCAGCCATGTCCGCCGTGCGCTCGGCGAGTTGTGTGAGGACCTCCGTAAAGATGGAGGAGTCGGAGTGCTTCACGGCGAGCTGGCGATTGCAGTGGCGGCAGGTGACGAACTTGGTTTCCTCGCTGATTTCGAGCGGGGCACCGCAGTGATTGCATGAGACGGAGATCAGGGTCATGACTTTGGGAGACTGTTTACTAGGGCGGGCGTCGGGAACGAAGCCTTTTTTCACGCCCGCTCAGTTCATGATCCTGCGTGCGGCGACGAGGATCTCGGCCCCGGCTCCTTCGATCATGTCTTTCCAGAGCTTCTCTCGTCCGGCGAGTTTCTCGGGCGACCAGCGGTTGCCGATGCTGGTGGCATCCAGCAGGACGAGAAGCTCGGCGGCGCGCTGACGGGCGGTGAGGGCCTGTTTGACATCAAGCACGAGCCTGCGCTGGACCTCGAGCTCGGGCGTGGTGGCGAGATTGAAGACGAGGACTACGCGTGGGTGCGCGGGCTTCCAGGTGGCGGCGAAGTCGTCCTCATCTCCCAGCGCGATGGTCACAAACTCGGGATCGGTCATCTGCCCGAAGCGCTCGCGCACGCCGCGAGACCAGACCTCGCGGTGCGCCGGAGTGGCATCGGTGGCGTGGACGAGCACGGTGATAGTTTCCTGCCCGCCCTCGATGGCGCGCAGGGTGCGCACGAGGTAGCTCTGCCAGCCAATGGCGCGTAACTTTTTGCCGATGGCCTGATGCGCGCGCCAGGCGGTGAAGGCCGCCAGCAGTCCGCGTGGCAGGATGACGAGCACCAGCAGCGTGCCTGCATAAAGATGAATCCATGGCAGCGCAGGAGCGGGGGTGGATACCTTGCCGTTCGTGCGATGCATGGCGGGCAGTTGATCCAGCGGCAGCGGCAGATGCAGAGTGGCGGCGGCGGGCTGGAAGAGCGCGCCGAAGAATCTCTGCGCTCTTTCTTCAGTGATCAGCGTGCTTTCCCAGACGGCGCGGTATTCCTTCGACCAGCCGCGCGCATACAGGCCGATGGCGCTGCCGAGGGCGAGCAGGGCGGCGGCGCCGGGACCGCTGACCTCGAACTTGCCCAGCGTCGAAACATCGCTCAGGCCCGCCAC
>JAGKWZ010000034.1 GCA_021151605.1 Verrucomicrobiaceae bacterium | reverse complement strand
AGCCCCATTTGCCACCAGCGCCCGCGCCGCCGACAAGCCAAGCCCGGTGGTGCCGCCCATGACGACCACCACCATTCCTTCGACATCGTATCGCGCGTTCATTCGTGACCTGATCTAGTCAGCCTCCTGCATGATCACAATACCAAACTGCGGATGACAATTCACGGGGCGGGATGGGACATGGACTGGGGATCCTCTGCCACGAACACCTCAAAAAGGCATTGAATGCCCACCTGTGACCTTCACCACCATCTTGGTATCTACTGAGTTGGCTTGGGCTGGCGGGGCCTTCATGGTGATCTTGAAATGCTCTTTCGCTCCGCCCCCAATGTCAGAGCGCAAATACTCACTCTCCTCATCAAGGAAATTCCCGGCGGCATCGAAAAACTCGGCCTCAATAGTGACACTCGAAAACTTGTGGCTCCCACTGTTGGTGAGCAAGCCGATGATCTCCAGTGAACTGCCATTGGTTCTCTTTTGGACCTCTGAAATAACGAGGTCTTTCGTGGCATCTCCCTTAAACCAGAAAAGCCTCACCATCGGCAAGAAGCCAAGAAGCATGATTGGAATGACAATCCAAAGCTGCTTCTTTCCCCAGGACATGTTGAGGTTGGACATCTCAGCTCCGCAGTTGGAGCACTTCATCTTGGCAATCATGTTTTCAGTGGGGTTGTTTGGACGAGTGACGTTGTTTCTTGGGTGAACATTTGAAACCACCCACGCGAACCCCAAGCATCAACTCGAAACAGCGACGTCCCGAGCGTTGGGTGCGGTGATTAGTTTGTCTTGGATCATTCACGTGTCTGTCCGAATGTCATCCCATTCTTGGTCCATACATCCCATAAGCCAGTTGAAGGCATAGTGCCGTTCTCGCACTACGCCCCCGTCCAATGCTGCTGGACTGTCCTGCCCTTTGACGCGTGCGTCTACAACCGCCCAATCATAACGATAGATCAAGTCGGCTTGGTCGAGGAGTTTCGTTAAATCTCTCAATCTGGATTCCCTGATGAACTTCGCAGGATCGAGGTCTAAAAAGAAGCTGACGGCCTTCCGGGCTTCACAGATAGCATCAGGTCGCTCAAGCCTCTTGATGTATCCCAATGCCCACAGCAACACCCACAGGCACTCATAGTGCCATGTAAAGTTGATCCTGTCCTGCGCAGTCGGGTCATCATTTTCGATGAATTTCATTTCCGCAGGGGACATAAAGCGTTTCGCCCCAAACTTTTCGATGATTACGTTGAGAATCTCCGACTCAATTCCCTCGCCTTTAATAGCCACCATGCATAACGCGATGGCCCTCTGCGCAACCTCTTCGCATGTTCGTCGCTTCACTTCCGTGGAATCGGGTAATAGAGGCAGCTGTGCCATTGTTGGCACCGCCTCCCTTTTCAATTTTGCTATTGAGCGGCGCTTTCGCGCCATTGCTTCCTCCGAACTTCGATCAATTTCTTCCTTCGAAAGAGTCGCTTTACGCTTATGCATAGGCTTCTTCATACGAGAGATTTATTAATGATTGAACCGAAGGAAGCGAAAACGTCGCCGGAGGTCAAGCAGCGGGTGCAACAGCATTAGGGGTGGCAGTCGAACAGCGGTTGGACGGGGGATGGAATACTTTCCGGGAGCACGATCTGCCACGCAGCATGCTTGGCTGGCTGAGGAGTCCGAATCTCGAATGTCGCTATTCGGCGAGCAGCGCCTCCAGATCGAGCGGCCCCGTTGTCATCTCGAGTTCGCCTTTGGCATCACGCGGCCAATCTACGGGATCGCGGTCCACGTAGAGTTCGAGGCCGTTGCCATCGGGGTCTTGGAGGTAGAGCGCCTCGCTGACGCCGTGATCGGCGGCGCCATCGAGCGGGATTTGATGCTCGATGAGGCGGCGCAAGGCATCGGCGAGCGATGGGCGATCGGGATAGAGGATGGCGACGTGATAGAGGCCGGTGGTGCCGGGCGGCGGTGGTTTGCCGCCACGGCTTTCCCAGGTGTTGAGGCCGATGTGATGATGATAACCACCAGCGGAGACGAAGGCCGCGCCGGGGCCGTAGCGCTGCGTGAGCTGAAAGCCGAGCACGCCGCAGTAGAAGGCGAGCGAGCGCTCCAGATCGGCCACCTTCAGATGAACGTGGCCGATGCGAACGCCGGGATGGATGGGCGGACTCACGACATCGCGGGGTAGTCGGTGTAGCCCTCGGGACCGGGGGAGTAGAACCGCGCGGGGTTCGGCGCATTCAGCGAAGCCTTCGCGGCGATGCGGGCAGGCAGATCGGGATTGGCGAGGAAGCTGGTGCCGAAGGCGACAGCGTCGAGTTTGCCTTCGGTGATGGCTTGTTCGGCTTCGTCGGCGGTGTAGCCCATGTTGCTGATGAGCGTGCCTTGGAAGTGCTGGCGGGCGGGCGTCATGACATCGCCTTGCTGGGCTTGGAAGAAGTCGGCACGCATCATGTGCAGGTAAGCGATGCCGCGCGTGCTGCATTGCTGGGCGATGTAGGTGGTGACGCCGACAGGATCGCTATCGATCATGCTGTTGTAGCTGTTGAGAGGCGAGATGCGCAATCCGACGCGGTCCGCGCCCAAGACGCTGATGACGGCATCGAGCACTTCGAGCATCAAACGAGCGCGATTTTCCAAAGGACCGCCGTAAGGGCCGCTGCGCTTGTTGGCACCGTCGCGGAGAAATTCGTCGAGCAGGTAGCCATTGGCTCCGTGGACCTCGACACCGTCAAAACCGGCCGCCTTGGCGTTCTCGGCGGCCTTTTTGAAACCCGCGACGATGCCGGGGATTTCGTCGTCGCGGAGTTCGCGAGGGGTGACGTAGGGTTTCTTGCCTTCCGGCGTGTGGACCTCATCGCCGGTGATCGGAATGGCGCTCGGGGCGACGGGTTGGGCTCCACCATTGAGCAGCGGATGACAGGCGCGACCACCATGCCAGAGCTGGAGCACGATCTGGCCGCCTTTGGCATGCACGGCATCGGTGACGGCTTTCCAGCCTTTCACTTGCGCCACGGAGTAAATGCCGGGTTCCATCCAGAAGGAGGAATTGCCTTCCATGACCATCGTGGCTTCGGCGATGATCAAACCGGCGCTGGCTCGCTGCGCGTAGTATTCGGCCATGAGCGGCGTGGGATTGTGATCAGCATCCGCACGACAACGCGTGAGCGGGGCCATGAGGACGCGGTTGGGGAGCTTGAATGCGCCGGCGGTGAGTGGGGAGAGGAGTTTCATGGAGTGGTGGAGTTTTGGAGTGATGATGGGAGAGCGGTGAAACAGGCACTCTTGCCTGTTTTTTTGATTGGGCACAGACAGGAGTGTCTGTGTCACGATTTCAGGTCGGCGTGGAGCTTGATGTGCAGATGGATGTGGTCGTTGACGATGTGTTTGCCGAGGAAGCGGAAGAGGCGGCCGGAGCCGTAAACGCTGCCGAACTGGGTGCGGTCGAGATCGAGCACGCCTTGTGCGGTGAGGCGTTTTCCATCGGCAGTGGCGACGAGGATGGGAAACTCGATCTCGCGGGTGATGCCGCGAAGGCTGAATTGGCCGCGCAGGAGGTGATTCGGCGTGCCGTCGGTGCAGGTGGCGAGCGGCGTGATGCTGCTGGCGATGAACTCGGCCACGGGATGATGCGCGACATCGAAGAAGTCGTCGCTGTGCAGATGCGCGATGAGCATCTGGTTGATCGCAGAGTCGCTGATGTCCTCGCAGGCGATCCTGTCCATCGCGATGCGGAAGCGGGCGACCACGAGCGCGTTGTCGCGCAGCGTGATCTCGCCCTCGGCAAGGCGCACGGTGCCGCTGTGGTGATTGAAGAGATTGCGGCCGGTCCAGCGGATGAGGCTTTGCTCCGTGTCCGCACAGAAGGTGCCGCTGAGCAGAGGCGCGGCTGGTAGCGTACCTTCGCCTTCAAGAAGCAATCCGGCCGCGCTCCAGGCATCGAGACCACCTTCGAAGGCCGTCACGTTCGTAAAACCAGCCGCAGTGAGCTTTTCAGCCGCCACCTTGGCATCGAGCGAGCCGCTGCCCGCGCCATAGACGATGATGGCGCGGGCTTTATCGGTCGTGAGAGCGGCGATTTGATCGAAGAAGGCTACCTCATACACGCAAGCCTGCTTGGAGCCGGGAATTCGCTTCGCGGCGAAGACCTCCTCCGGGAGCACCTGCACAAGCAGCGGCGCGTTCGCAGAGGTGAGGAGGGTTTGGAGCTCGTGGGCAGTCATGGCGATGAGGTAGTGTGATGGATCACTTCACGAGGCCGAGCCAAGCTTTGCGCTCGGTGAAGAGGAGGAAGGCGGAGAGGACGCCGATGACGAGGATGGGCGGATCGGTGAGGCCGGCGCCTTTGGTGAGGAAGACGTGGAAGGCGACGATGTTCACGATGATCGGTCCGAGCACCAGGAGTCCGATGTTGCGAGTTTTTGGCAGAGCGACGAGCAGTCCGCCGAGGATCTCCAGCACCTTCACGAAGGCGAGGTAGCCCGTGGGGAACATCGCGGCCATGAAGAGCTTGTGCGGCGCATCAGCCGGCGATGGATCGGCGGGCATCGGGATGAAGTTCAGGAAGAAGTTCGCGCCAAAGGTGATGAAGGCGAGACCGAGGAGGACGGAGGCGAGGGTGGATGCGTGTTTCATGAGGATGGAGTGTTGGAGTTGTGGAGTGATGATGGGATTAAGCGAGGTCGAAGAGGAGGGCTTCGGCGTCTTCGGTGGCGTTGAGCGTCAGCGTGCCGGTTTCCTCGGTGGAGAAGGCGTCGCCGGGTTTCAGGGTGCTGCCATGCGCGGTGACGCCGCCTTTGATGAGCTGAAACCACACACCTCGACCGGTTTGGATGTCATGGGTGATGCTCTGGCCTTTGGGAAGGCGCACGCGGTAGATGTCGGCGTCCTGATGGATGGTGGCGCTGCCTTCGCGGCCATCGGGTGAGATGACGAGCACTTTCGGCTCGTTTTCCTTCGCCGGATCGGGATGCCACTCGGTGTAGCTCGGCGTGAGGCCACGCTGGCGAGGACGAATCCAGATTTGTAGGAGCGAGGCACCTTCGGTCTTCGAGGGATTGAACTCGCTATGCGTCACGCCTTTGCCAGCGCTCATGAGCTGGATCTGACCGGGCAGGAGCGTGCGGCCGTTGCCCATGCTGTCTTTGTGCGCCAGCGCCCCCCAGAGGATGTAGCTGAAGATCTCCATGTCCGCGTGCGGATGCGTGGGAAAGCCCGCGCCCGGAGTGATGATGTCCTGATTGATCACGCGGAGGCTGCGGAAGCCCATGTGCGCCGGATCGTAGTAATCGGCGAAGCTGAAGGTGTGGTAGCTGTCGAGCCAGCCGTGGTTGGCGTGGCCGCGTTCGTTGGATCGGCGAAGGTTGAGTTTCATAAGAGACGATACTGCGGCAGGTAAGCCTTTGCCGCCAATGCGGTGTTGTTTGCCTGAGGCTGCGCTTTGGGTATGCTCGCGCGCTCATGGAACTCCGCCTGCTCCGCTCCTTCATCGCCGCTGCCGAAGATGGCAATATCAGCAAGGCGGCGGCGCGTCTGAGTGTCACGCAGCCGGCACTAAGTCGGCAGATCAAGACGCTGGAAGACGACCTCGGCGTGGCTTTGCTGGAGCGTGGGGCACATTCGTTTTCCCTCACGCCTTCGGGTGAACTTTTGCTGCGTGAAGGCCGCGCCTTGATCGAGCGAGCAGATGCTTTGGAGCAGCGTGTGAAGGCTTCGGCCAAGGCGCAGACTTTGCGCGTCGGTTACTCGCCCTCACTCACGGCGGGCATCCTTTCGCCAGCGATGGAGGCTTTTTCCCAACTGCATCCCAAGGCTCGTGTGGAGCTCTCCGACCTCAGCAGTCTGGAGATGGTGGAGGGGCTGCAAAAGGGCACGCTGGATGTCATCGTCACCGTGCCCCCTGGGAAAGTGGTGCCGGACATCGCCTGGATCACCGTGCAGCAGCAGGCCTGGCGAGTCGCCGTGCCGCGACAGCATCCGCTGGTGAACAAAGCCACGCTCACCCCGCAGGACCTGAATGATCAGCGGCTCGTCGTCTACAATCAGCGCGAGTATCCCGACTACTGGGCGGGCATCTCCGCATGGTTTAAAAGCCAGGGCATCAATGCCCGCATCGCCAGCGAGTGCGATGGCGTCACGAGTCTGATCAGTGCCGTCGAGGCGGGATTGGGAATCGCCCTCGTCGTGGAGCGCATCGCCTGCCTGATCCCGGAGCGTATTGTTTTAAAGCCGCTGAAACCTCAGCCCGCCTCGGTGTGCATCGCCGCCGGGATGCTGGAGCGGCAGAGCCGGGACAAGGTGCTCGCCGTGTTTGTTGAGGAACTCAAGCGGGCAGGCGAGGTGGATCATCGCCGCTCGTCAGAGTGATGAAACCTTCGCAGCGCGTTGATTGTGAATGCGCCGACTTTTGCCTCCAGCACTTCTTCGTCATTGAGAGTTGGTAGATGCGCGGATGGAAAGGCAAGCTTGTGGGAAAAAGACTCGGCAAGCCGCCCATTATTCGTTATTGTAATTATAATGATGCTTGTTTATTCAGGCCAAATGGTGCATAATATCAGGATACATTAACCATTTTACTCGAATGTCCGCCTTGCTCTTTGCGTCTCGATCCGCTGGTCCATCCCGCGTTTTTTGGGGGATTCTATCGGCCCTCTGTACTGGCTGGATGGGCCTGGCAGTGGCATCAACCTCCGGCATTGTCGGTTTTTACCCAGTGGCAGTCCCAGCAGGCAACTCAGCCTGGGTATGTGGCCTCGTGGGGGCGGATTTGTACAATGCCGCCTGTGTCAGTGTGACGGCAGATGTAGATGGCAAGGCGCTGGTCGAATTCTCCGCTCCTGGATGGACGGTGGGAGCCTTCAATCTGCACTACGCCGAGCCCCAGTCAGGCTCAGGCGCGGGGTTGGCGATCGACATCCTTTCTAACACGGCCACCAGGCTGAAGCTGGACACCACTCCAGCAGCAGCCGGGCTCACCAGCGGGATGACTTTCATCGTACGAAAACACGCGACTCTAGCCGGCCTGCTACCTGATGGCGGAGGACTGACTCCATTTGGAGACACGATCAGTCTCTTCGGCAGCAACGGCCTTCAAACGACCTACTTTTTCAGCAACATCTCCAGCACCTGGATCACCGTCCTCGGCGCGAATGCCAGTAACGCCATTGTGCGGCCGGGCCAGGGGTTCGTGATGCAGCTCGGCAGCGCCAAGACGATCACTTTTGGTCGAGGCGAGATCTGTTACTTGAAAACCACGAGCACGAAAATCCGCGCTCAGGCAGGCGTGCCAAACATCATCGGGGCCATGAACCCACTGGGTGGAGCTACGGCCACTTTGGGCTCGCTGGGCGTCACCACCAGCTTACAGGCCTTCAATGACTCCGTGGTCACCCTGGCACCCGGCACTCTCTCCCAGACTGGCACCTACCTGAGCACCGGCAGCAGCCTCGTGAACAGCGGCACTGGCCAGACATCCGATAGCACGACGATCCCCGCAGGTGCAGGCGTCGTGATCAATGTGAACACGAGCAAAAACATCACCCTGGCCCCGGTGAGCGTGACGCCATGACTTCGCCCCTCTTTGCCATGAATTCCACGCTTCTCCTATCTGCGGTCTTCGCCTGCCTGGGAGCAGCCAGCTTGAACGCAGGCTCCATCACGCTCAGCAGCGTGGGCGGATCTAAATTCGCCACCAAAGAAGGCCAGCTCCTGGCTCAAAACTGCGCTGTGCGGGTCGGCTCCTTCAATCTACCGAATGCCACACGCGATCAGGTGCTGCCGGCCAGAGGTGACTACGCACAGCTCAAATCGGTATTCAAACCGCTGGCTGAGGGGCTGATCGGTGCCGGTAGCGCCGCCCAAAACGCTGGCAGTGGCACGGTGCTGCGTGCCAACAGCTTCCCCGCCGAGGGCGAAATTTTCGGCACAGTAGCAAACATCAATGCCACCTACATGCCGCCAGGAACCCAGCTTTATGTCTGGGTCTTCAATCATGCGAATCCCGACCTCGCCACACAATGGGGGCTCTTCACAGCCGATGCCTGGCTGGCACCTCCAGCACTGGGAAATCGGACGTTGAGCACGACGTCTGTGAAGGTCCTGCAAGGCGTCGCAAGTGGCAGCCAGCTCCGACTGATCGATGTACCTCCGACGTATGGCAATTGGGCCTGGCAAAGCTACTCTATCAGTGCAGCAGCGACCCTTACAGGAACGGAGGCAGATCCTGATGGCGATGGCCTGGCAAACATCGCCGAATACGCCTGGAGGCTGAATCCCGCAGCTCGCAGTGCTCCACAGGCCGGAGTGAGTGCCGCGAGCCTGGGTGCGAGCGTCTCATTCACTTTCAAAAGCCCGCGCAATCAGCCCGATGTGGCCGTGATCGCCGAATGTTCCTCTGATCTACTCAATTGGACGACAGCGAGTTCTGCCGTGATCGCGAGCGATGCTGATTTCGATACCCGCCAGTGCAGCTCCACCAGCGGCACCCATTTTTTCTGGAGAGTACGCTTTGAAAAAGTCCCCTGAAAGCCAGCCGATTTAGTATGAAACGCCTTCTCATCCTTGCCGCCATCCTGCTTACGCAGGCGCAGGCTGCCACCGTCTCCATCTCCGTGAATAGCAATGGTGGCCCCATGTTTGCCACCAGCGCTGGAGATCTGATCACCCTCGGCTCCTGCATCCGCATCGGCGTCTTCGATACTTCAGGTGCCAATCTGACGACGCTGCAAACCAGCAACGACTACTTCGCCATCAACGCGCTTTTCACCCCGCTAGGGGAAAGCGGCGGGGATAGCGGCACCGTCACTCAGTTTGGGAACAGCGGCAGCGTGCTCATCATCAATGACCTCTTCGGCACTGGCAATGTGCTCGGACAGATCGCCAACATCGATTCCGCCTATCTGCCTGCTGGCCAGCAGCTTTACGCCTGGGTCTTCAATAGCAGTGCCCCGCTGGGTTCCGAGCAGTGGGGCATCTACACCTCCACCACAGGCTGGAATTTCCCCGAAGCTCTGGGCTCTGAAACCCTCTCCACCTTCGAGATCGACACGATCATCCGAGGCTCAACGACTGGCGGTCTCACCACCACGGACCGACTTAGCCTTTCCCCAGTGCCCGAGCCTGCAGGCTCTCTTCTGATTCTGGCCGCAGGGCTCGTCTTTCGTCTGCGCCGCAAACGCCGACCCACCTCCATCTGATCATGAGTTTCAGGCTTCTCATCCTCTTCGGGGTCATGGCTGCCAGCATGGCCGCTGACTCACACGCTCAGCAGTCTGCCGCCCGCGTTTGGAATGAGCAGCTCCTCGCCGCCATCCGAATCGACAATCCGCACCCGCCGAAGCATGCGCGTAATCTACATCACCTAGCCACAGTCATGTATGACGCCTGGGCCGCGTATGACAGCACTGCCATCGGTTACATCCACCATGAGCGCGCCACAGCTCCGGGCAGCATCGCCGATGCACGAAAGGAAGCCATCAGCTACGCCGCCTACCGAGTCCTGACGAGTCGCTTTGCCAGCAGCCCTGGAGCTGCCACCACCCTGCCTGCGCTCGCCGCCCAGATGGCCGCCTACGGCTACAGCACCAGCGTCACCACCACCGTCGGCACCTCTCCCGCCGCGCTCGGAAACCGCATCGCTGCCACCATCCTCGCCTGGGGCCTGAACGATGGTTCAGGACAAGCCAACGGCTACAATGACCCAAGCTACTTCAACCCTCAGCCCGCGATGATCGTGCTCAGCACCAATGGCACCGTCGGTGGCGTCCCTGATTTTACCGATCCCAACCGCTGGCAGCCCCTGGCACTCAGCAGCTTCGTCCAGCAAAACGGCATCCCATTCCCCGGCACCATCCAGCCTTATGTCGGCGTCACCTGGTTGAGCGCCGTACCCTTCGCTCTCGCACGCACGAATAATGGTGAACTTTGGATCGATCCCGGCCCGCCCTCAAAACTCGGCACAGCCACTGACGCCACTTACAAAGCCGGCGGGCTCGAACTCCTCGTGAAAAGCAGCCAGCTCAACAGCGAAACCCTCATCAATATCTCACCCGGTGCCTTTGGAAACAATCCCCTCGGCAATGACAATGGCACTGGGCATCCAGTCAATCCTTCCACGGGTCAACCTTACGCCTCCAATATCGTCAAGCTGGGCGACTTCTCCCGCGTCATGGCCGAATACTGGGCAGACGGGCCACACTCTGAAACTCCACCCGGCCACTGGCATGTCCTGGCCAACGAACTCGCCGACCATCCCGAGCATGAAAAGCGCATCGGTGGAACAGGCCCCATCGTCGATGACCTCGAATGGGATGTGAAAACGTATTTCGCCCTCGCTGCGGCTACCCACGACGCCGCCTGCGCCTGCTGGAGTGTGAAACGCTATTACGAAGGCCAGCGACCCATCACCATGATCCGCTACATGTGCAGCAAAGGCCAGTCCACTGACCAAGGCCTGCCCAATTATCATAGCGAAGGAATCCCACTTATGACAGGTGTCTCAGAACTCGTCACCCAAGCTTCAGTCGGCACCGCACAGGCCCCCGGCAGACATTATCAGATCTGGGACATCGACCTCGCTGCCTACGTCCCAGGAATCGACCACCTCGGTGAGGTCGTCGTCTATTCCTGGCCCAGTGAGCCCGGAGACCGCGCCACACAGACCAACACCGTCCGCTGGATGTTTGGTGAAGACTGGGTCCCCTACCAGCGCGCCAATTTCAATACGCCAGCTTTCCCTGGTTACATCTCCGGCCACTCCACCTTCTCCCGCAGCGCCGCTGAAGTTCTGACAGCCCTCACGGGTGACGCCTATGTCCCCGGTGGACTCGGCACCTTTGTCGCCACACAAAATTCCTACCTCGTCTTCGAGCGCGGTCCCAGCCAGACCACTACCATTCAGTGGGCTACCTGGTATGACGCCGCCGACCTCGCCGGCCAGTCACGTCGCTGGGGCGGCATCCATCCTGCCGAAGATGATTACCCCGCCCGCATCATTGGCTCTCAAGTCGGCAAACAAGCTTGGGCGCTCGCACAAAAATACTTCAGCGGAGCCGTGCTGAGTGAGTCCGTCGTCCCCACCCAGACCTGGAACATTGATGGCTCCGTCACCCTCAGCAGCAGCACACGCCGAGGCCTTTATTACCTCTGGGAATACAGCACCGACTTGCAAAACTGGACCCCGCTCACCTCCAGCACCCAGGCCACCAACTCTTCCACCACAGTCACCGACACTCCACCCTCGGGCCAGCGCCGCTTCTACCGCGCGCGCTGGGTGACATCGTTGTAGAACGACTTCGCTGATCGCACACTGGTTGGTTTAACCCTGCTTCAGGCGATATGGAGACCTGAGGGTTACAATCGATTATTCACTGGGTTGCCAGAAGGCAGAGACCTCGCAGCCATCACAGTCCTATTTCCAGGATCACTAAGATGATCTCTGCCGCTGGGTGCCCAATATCGCACCTGGGTGAAAAAAATTAGCTTCCGCCGGAAAAGCCGCAGCGAGGGCACTTCCCCTCATGGGCAGGGCACTTCCATAGCAGCTCTCCCATAAACCCAAACTCAATCCAAACGAACAATACCAGTCCATGAAAACCATCCTCAAACCCCGCCTGCTTGCCATCCTTGCCTTCATCACCTTCGGAGTGCTAGGCGAAGCCTCTGCGGCAAGTTTCAAACTCGAAACCATCGTCCCCGGCTACCCCGGTTATGTCATCGTAAAACCGGAGCTGCGCAGCGTCCTCGGTGGACGCGTTCGCTGGAACTCCAGCCTGCGCTGCTACGAAACTGACCGCGTCTCGCGTGGTGAACGCCTGCGCGTATCCATCAACCCGACCACATCGGGAGAACGCTGTCAGAGCGGTGCCATAGCAGGCATCACCTCCTCGAACGGTACCGCCATCTTCCAGGCCGTCCGGCTTCCCTACGTCGAAACACGCTTTGGAGTCAGCACGAATCCTTCCTTCGACAATGTGCATCTGCTCGCTTTCACCACCAGCGGTCGCTTTGAAGTGCGCCTGCCCATCGGCCGCCGGCCCTGATACTCAATAACATCCCGTGCGGAGAGCGGCAGGTCCGCTCTCCGCACTCTCTTTTCAGCTTCTGCATCAGATGAAAAGCCAGGCCTCCCATTCCTCCACCCGTCATCAGCTGATCTTCTGGGCCACTCTGGCAGCCTGGCTGGTTCTAACCATGTTCGCATGGATCACGGCAGGCACGCCGGGTGATCAGCCTGCTCCGCGCCCGCCGCGCCACGGAGAATCCCTTCGTCAGCAAGAAAAGAGTCAAAGTCACGCGCAGCTTTCTGCTTCCATCGTTCCTGCTTCTTCGAGCACCGGCAATCTTATCCTGCCTGCCAGTGAGCAGACCTGGGATGAAAATAGTGCCTTGTTTGTCCAACAGCGGCTCGCCGAGTTGTCCACCGGTCCACTCCTTCACATGCTCGCTTTCGCCGAAAGCATGCCGGAAGGCGATTTCAAGACCACTGCCTGGCTCCAGGTGCTGGAAACCATCGCCGCCTCACCTCAGGATGCATCTCTTCTTGAGGCAGCCTTGAAGAAAACACCTCTCCATCTCATGCCTCAGGCCTGGAGTGCCGTCGCCGATGGCCGCGCCCACCACGATCCCAACGAAGCCATGCGCTGGATCGCCACTCTGCCGGACAGTTCAGTGCGTGAAAACTGTGCTCAGCGAGTGGCATCTAAGTGGGGCGCGCACGATCCGACCGCCGCGCTCGCCTGGCTCGATTCGCAGCCTGCGGATGAACATTGGGAGCCGCTGCTCCAGTCCATCGTCGCATCCTGGGCATCGGCACAGCCTTCCCAGGCCATGCAATGGGCCGCGCAAATGACAAATAGTGACGCCAATAATTCACAGCCATCTCTGACAGCCCTCGTCGAGCGCGTGATCGCAGAGCAGATCGATCCATAAAAATTCTTACACCGCCTCGTGAGCACGCAGGTCTTCGAGGGAGACGAACTCGAGCGCATGAATGTGGGTGGACTCAAGCACGACGGGCGGGGCTTTCTCCATCTCCAGAGCCTCGGCCCAACGACCCACGCAGACGCACCAGCGGTCGCCGGGCTTCAGGCCGGGGAAGTCAAACTCGGGCACGGGGGTGGAGAGATCATTGCCGCGTGAGCGGCTGAAGGTGAGGAACTCCTCTGTCATCACGGCACAGACGGTGTGCAGGCCTTTGTCATCCGGGCCGGTGCGGCAGTAGCCGTCACGGTAGAATCCGGTGATGGGGTCGTTGCAGCAGCCTTGCAGAGGAGTTCCGAGTACGTTGGAGGGCATGTGGAGAGAACGCATCGTTTGGATGCGAAGATCATCTTGTTTTGATTCTGACTGCAAAATCAAAACATCGATGCCGACTGACCTGGCAACGAATTACGCGATGAGATCGCTCAGGAGTCTGCCGCCATTGACGATATCGATGGGGCGGACGCCTTCGAGCACGAGGCGCTTCTGGGAGTTGATACCGAGGAGGCGATACATCGTGCGGGCGAGATCTTCGGGGCCAACTGGATTTTCATCGGGCTCAGCGCCGAGGGCGTCGGACTTGCCATAGACGAAGCCTTTTTTCACGCCGCCGCCCGCCATCGCCACGGAAAAGACACGTGGGTAGTGGTCGCGGCCGTTGGTGGAGTTGATCTTCGGCGTGCGACCGAACTCGGAGCTGACGAGCACCAGCGTGGTGTCCAACATGCCGCGTTCGTCGAGATCACGAATGAGGCGGGCGAAGGCCATGTCGAAGTTCGGTGCCTGGCTGTCGAAGGCTCCTTTGATGTTCGAGTGGTGATCCCAGCTGCCGTAATTCACCGAGACCATGCGCGTGCCAGCTTCGACAAGACGACGAGCAAGCAGGAAGCGCTGGCCAGCGGAATTGCGGCCATACTCGTCACGCAATTTGTCTGACTCGGCACTAAGGTTGAAGGCTTCGCGAGCCTGGCTGGAGCTGATGAGATTATAGGCGGCGCTGTAGAAGCTATCCATCGCAGAGAGACCGTCGGATTTCTCCGTGGTGCGGAAGTGCTCATCCACGGCGGCGAGCAGGCCGCGGCGGCGATCGAAGCGCTTCTCGTCGATGTCCTTCGGTGCGGCTAGATCGCGCACGGTGAAGCCTTTGTCCGCAGGATCACTGCCGAGGGCAAATGGACCGAAGGCGCTGCTCAGGTAGCCGCTGCCCTGCTCGGGAGCGAAGACGCTGGGGATGGCGACATAGGGCGGCAGATTGTTTCGCGAGCCCTGCTCGTGGGAGATGATGGTGCCGAAGCTGGGGAACTTGATGGCCGGGCTGGGGCGGTAGCCGGTGAACATATTGTGCGTGCCACGCTCGTGAGCGGCTTCACCATGAGTCACCGAGCGGATGATGCTGATTTTGTCGAGGATCTTGGCGATGTTCGCGAACTTCTCCCCGACGTACTCACCGGTCACACCTTTGATCGGGCTATAAGGGCCGCGATAATCAGGAGCCGCGAAGGGCTTTGGGTCCCAGGATTCATGCTGGGCCATGCCACCCGGTAGGTAAATGTGAATGATGGAAGTGGCGATGGGCTTGTAGGTCTCCACCGATGGCATGTCGATCGCCGCCGCCTGAAGCTTCATCAACTGTGGCAGCGTGATGCCCAGCCCAGCCATGGCACCGACTTGCAGGAAGTCACGGCGACCCTGGGCGGTGTTGAATAGGTTGGTATGGTTGCCGGAGCAGAGGCGATGCATTTTCATGTGGGGGGATTCAGTTCGAGGTTCAGGCGAATCTACGAGAGCCGATCCGGTGTGTTGCGCGGCAGGGTGAATGTGACAATTGCCGTCAACAACTGCGCAAAAGAGGGTGACTCACCTACTGAAAATAGAAATGAGTGGGCCTACGGAATACCGTCGATGCCATGTATTCTGCGGGCTGAGATCGACCTGGAATGTTGTCATTCTTCATGGCACGGGCATGGTGGTCTTATGAAAGCCCGGCATTTTCAATTCAACCTCGGCAGTCGCAGTCTCGGCTGGCCAGCGAAGATCCTGCTCAGCTTCCTTGCCCTGGCGGGCATCGCTCTGATCGTCAGCTTTGGTCTGCTGGCTATCCTATTTGCCGTCGCAGTATTCACCGCCACAAAGTTGATGCTGCACCTGCGTCGAGCACTCGGCCTCAGCCAGGAGGCTCCGCCCGCAAACACCTGGGAACACGGCGTCAGGACTGAAAACGTCCCTGACTCGGAGGCGTCCGTCATCGTGCGCGATATCGAGGTCGAGGTGCTGCCCGCCGAGAGGCTTCATGAATAGCGTCACTCGCGAGAGGTAGAACTCAAGTTCCGCAGAAGGTCTTGTAACCAGCTTTGGAACCTGGCTGCGAGTAGTCCGGCAGATCGCGATCATGTTCCCAGGGGCGTGTGATGACCTCCAGCAGTGTCTGAAGCGGTTTCAAATCACCTCCGTTGGCAGCAGCGAGAGCTTCTTCGACCTTGTGATTGCGTGGGATGAAGGCGGGATTGCTGCGCCGCATGAGCTGCGAGACTTCATCGCGGGATTGCGGCTGTCGGGTGAGACGGTTTTGCCAGCGTTCATACCAGGCATCGGGCTCGTAGCGGCCTGTAGTGAGATTGGCAAAGGTGTTGGTGAAGTCAGCGTCACTGTCCTTCATTTGGTCGAGCAAATCCTGGATCAAGGCAGCGTCTTCGGCTTCCTCGGTGAAGAGGCCGAGCTTGGCTCTCATGCCGGCGAGCCAGCGCTTTTTGAAGCGCTCTTCAAACTTCGGGATCAGCTCGTTGGCGATCTCGACGGACTGCTTTTCGTCGTCGTGAAACAACGGCAGCATGGCTTCAGCAAGCCGGGCGAGGTTCCACTGGGCGATGGGAGGCTGATTGCCATAGGCGTAGCGTCCGTGGCGATCAATGGAGCTGAAGACGGTCGCGGGATCATAGGCATCCATGAAGGCGCAGGGGCCATAGTCGATGGTTTCGCCACTGAGAGCCATGTTGTCCGTGTTCATGACGCCGTGGACGAAGCCGATCAGCATCCATTGAGTGAGCAATTTGGCCTGACGTTCTGAGATGGCTTCAAACAGTGCGACGGGGTTGTTTTCGATCTCGGGATAGTGCCGCTGTCGCGTGTGCTCGGCGAGCGCTCGCAGCGCCTCGACATCGCGATGCGCTGCCGCCCACTCAAAAGTGCCCACGCGGATGTGACTAGCTGCCACACGTGTAAGCACCGCACCGGGCAGACCACCATCCTGACGCCAGACTTTTTCCCCCGTCGTCACCACGGCCAGACTTCGAGTCGTCGGGATGCCCAGCGCGTGCATGGCCTCGCTGATGATGTATTCGCGCAGCATCGGGCCCAAAGCTGCACGTCCATCACCACGTCGCGAATAAGGCGTGGGGCCGGGGCCTTTGAGCTGGATGTCGAAGCGCTCGCCATCCGGCGTGATCTGCTCGCCGAGCAAGATCGCGCGACCATCTCCCAGGCCGGTGAAGTTCGCGTATTGATGCCCCGCATAAGCCTGCGCGATGGGCCGTGCTCCAGGCGGCAGCGTATTTCCCGCATACACTGCCGCATCTTCCTGAGGTAGGCCGAGCACAGCCGCGAGCGCTTTATTAAAGATCACCATCTGCGGCTTCTCGACGGGCGTGGGCTCCACCTCGGTGAAGAACAAACCAGGAAGCCGGGTGTAAGTGTGCTCAAGCCGCCAGGCGGGTGTGGGAGTCATGCGTGCGATTCTGGTAGTGTGTGTTTGAAAAGTGGCAAGCGCCGTGGAGTGCGACAATTTGCCGATGTCAGCGCTGGTCGGCAAAGTTCCGGGCCGTGAGTGACGTTCATGCTTTCCCTGCGCATGACCGACCCGACGCATCCTCTTCAAAATCTCACCCGCCGCGCTTTGTTCGGGCAGGGAGCGATGGGTCTGGGTGGATTGGCGCTCGGATCGCTGATGACGAAGCAGGGTTTCGCGGTGCAGGCTCCTGACCCGATGGCTCCTGCGCTGCCGCATTTTCTGGGGAAGGCCAAGCGGGTGATCTATCTGCTGCAAAACGGCGCGCCATCGCATGTCGATCTCTTTGATCACAAGCCGATGCTCAAGAAGATGCACGGCACGCAGATTCCCGACAGCGTGGCGGGTGGGAAGCGCTTCAGCACGATGACGGGAACGCAGACAGCGCGTCCGGTGCTGGGCGAGATCACGGAGTTTTCCAGGCATGGGAAAAGCGGGGCGACGGTGAGTTCGTTCCTGCCGCACATCGGCGAGATCGCGGATGACCTGTGCTTCATCAAATCCATGCACACGACGCAGGTGAATCACGCGCCTGCGATCACCTTTCTCATGACTGGTGCTGAGCAGGCGGGGCGTCCGGCGATGGGTTCCTGGCTGAGTTACGGGCTCGGCAGTGAGTGCGAGGATCTGCCCGCGTTTGTCGTGATGACGAGTCGGGACAAAGAGGCGTCCTGCGGACAGATCTTCTATGATTTCTACTGGGGCAGCGGCTTCCTGCCATCGAAGTATCAGGGCGTGAAGTTTCGCGGCAGTGGTGATCCGGTTTTATACATCAGCAATCCCGAGGGCATGAGCCGCGAGGTGCGCCGAACGATGCTCGATGGCCTGAACGAGCTGAACTCCATCAAGCTGCGTGATCATGGCGATCCTGAGATCGCCACGCGCATCTCGCAGTATGAGATGGCGTATCGGATGCAAAGCAGCGTGCCTGAGCTGACCGATCTCTCGAAGGAGCCCAAGCACATCCTCGACATGTATGGCCCCGATGTCTTGCGGCAGGGCAGCTACGCTTACAATTGCCTCATGGCGCGTCGTCTGGCCGAGCGTGGCGTGCGCTTTGTGCAGATCATGCATGCGGGCTGGGATCAGCATCGGAATCTGAATACCCAGCTCAAGATCCAGTGCCAGGACGTGGATGCTCCGAGTGCGGCTTTGATCAAAGATTTGAAACAGCGCGGGCTGCTGGAAGACACGTTGGTCATCTGGGGCGGCGAGTTTGGGCGAACGCCCTTCCTGCAAGGCGACATCGCCAACACGAAGCAGTGGGGCCGCGATCATCATCCGTATGCCTTCACCATCTGGATGGCCGGCGGCGGTGTGAAGCCCGGCATGACCTATGGCGAAAGCGACGAGTTCGGCTTCAACGCCGTGAAGGACAAAGTCCACATCCACGATCTCCAAGCCACGATCATGCACCTCATGGGCATCGATCATGAACGCTTCACCTTCCGCTTCCAAGGCCGTCAGTTCCGCCTGACGGATGTGCATGGCGAGGTGGTGAAGTCGGTGCTGGCTTGATTCCGTGCCGAGAGATACAGATAGAGTAGAGCGAAGCACTGGATGCTAGCACCCAAGATCGTCATGTTTTCTGAACTCAACTGCAGAAACTTTAGTGTGTTGCGGGCATGAGACCGGACCGATCCGGCTCTTCATTTGCGCGCCCTTACCGGCTTGCGTCGCGAGTCGGAACCTGTGCTGGCGTGACTTGGGAAACTTCTTTGCCCGGCACCACGGCCCTCCGCACTTCTTCGATGGGCTGGGGTTCTTCGACTTTGGAAGAGAGAGCACGGCGGATCTCGAAAACAGGCTCGGATGCAGGCCCACCTGAAACTACGGCACGGCGAATTTCCTCCACGGGCTCCTTCATGGCCACGGCGGAGGGGACGCTGAAGTTGTCCGCCGCCACTTGGATCTGCTTGGCACGATGCGGGGTGACACGCAGTGCGGTATCTAGAATGACCCGCACTTGCTGCGGATTGTTGTTCACCGCATCGATCGCGGCTGTGACGATGTCACCTGCGCATGATTCATTGATGACGAGGGCATCCTCCAGCCACATCACGAGTCGATCAGGATGCTTTTGGATGGAGGCATGAAGGTCTCCACAAAGCGTCTCCGGAGTGTATGGCTTGGGTTTAGACCTCGCCCGCTGAGCCCACACATCGGACAAGGGTAGTCCGAAAAGTAGGAGACAGAGAAATGTCCGAGGCAGGCGGCGCATGAAGAATGGACGGAAATCTGAGGCCATTTATTGGTTTTGGCGAGTCTGAAAATTTGAACTGTGAAGAAACCGTTCTTGTGTAGAAATTGTTGTTTGACTCAGTGGCTGAGTCTATCTCGCCGGCACCATTCATCATGGCTGACACCCCACTTTCTCGAACTTTCTCCACCTGCTGGCGCCTCTGCACCGGTCTGGGTGTCCCAGCCCAGAGGAGTCTGGCGGGAAAGATTTACTGGCGGGTGCACCCCAAGGCGGGAGACTATCCCGAGCTGAAAAACATCCTCGAATGCCCTGAGCAGGGCATCGTCAGCCGTCAACGCGGGCTTTTCGGCAGCAAATCGGACTTCGTCTATCACCAGCGCCTCGTGGTGAAGCGCTACAACGTGCGCAAGCCCTCGGACGCCGTGCTGGATCTCATCCGCCCTTCGAAGGCCACCTTTGCCTTCCGCAAAGCAAGGTTGCTGGAGGACATCGGCATACCTGTGGCAGCAGCCATCGCTGCGGGGGATGCGCCACGGCGCGGGCTGGTGCAGCACTGCTACCTGATCATGGAACGAGTGCCCGGCGCTCAGACCTACAGGCCCTTTTTTACCGCTGGCGGCGATGCCGACCATGCGCGCACGCTCGGGACTCTGATCGGCCGGGTGCATGGCAATGGCCTGCGGCACCGCGATCTACGCTGTGAGAATCTGCTAGAAGATGACCAGGGCAAAACCTGGTTCATCGATATGGAGGGCATCCGCGTCCAGCTCCTGCCGCGCCCAGACCGCGTGCTGCGAGACCTGAGGGCGCTTTACCGAAATTTCTCGCGCTTCCAGGCATCCCCTGCCACCGGAGTTTTAGCCATGTTCTGGCGTCATTACCTTCGTGAACAGCCGCGCGGATCACGCCGCCAGTTCAGGGCGGCCCGACGGCAGATTTTTGGGAAATGATCAGGCTGTAAGTTCCGCGACAGCAGCGTCGAGGCTGGCGAGATCTTTGATGGAGATGACCTTAGCCTCCTTGTCGATTTTGCCAAAGAGACCCGCCAGGGTGGCATCGGGTCCGAGCTCGATGAAAAGCGTGTGCCCCGCGGCACGCAGAGCCTGCATGGACTCCACCCAACGGACACTGCCCGTGACCTGCGCGGTCAGCGTGGCGCGGATTTCCACGGGCGTGTTTACTGTGCGGGCTTCGAAATTGCAGACCACTGGCACAGCGGGCTCGGTGATGGTGGAGGCGGCGAGCACGGCGGCTAGCTTGTCCTGCGCACTCTTCATGAGGCGACTGTGATAGGCTCCAGCCACGGGCAGCGGGATGGCGCGCTTGATGCCTTTGTCCTTCGCCTTTGCCGCAGCCGCCTGGATGCCTTCCACACTGCCGCTGAGAACGATCTGGCCAGGGGCGTTGAGATTGGCGACATCGACATCGCACTCCGCAGCGAGCTCGCGGATGGCACTCTCTTCACCGCCGAGCATCGCTAACATTGCCCCCTGGGTGCTCAGGCAGGCTTCCTCCATGAAGCTGCCGCGCTGGAAAACGAGGTTCAGTCCCGTGGCAAAATCAAAGGTTCCAGCAGCCGCATGAGCGGTGAATTCCCCGAGCGAAAGACCGGCAGTCGCAGCGATCTGGAGGCCGGGCACCTTTTCCTTCAGCACATTCAGAATGGCGAGCCCGTGAGCATACAGCGCTGGCTGGCAGCGGCTGGTCTTCGTCAGCTCCTCCATCGGCCCTTCAAACATGATCTGGCTCAGCGAGTAACCGAGCGTCGCGTCCGCCTGATCCAGCATCGCGCGCACCGAAGGGAAAGCCTCGGCCAGATCTTTGCCCATGCCGACTTTTTGAGCACCTTGACCAGCGAAGAGGAGGACGACGGATTTAGACATGATTGGATGTAGAGACGAGTGGTTCTGAGGGAGTAAGCAGGGCAGTATTTGAACAGACGCCGAGTTCACGCAAGGCCAAGCATCCTCCTGATCTCCGGCACGGCCTGACGGGCGGCGGAATCGAGGAGTTCTCCGGCGCGGGCGATGGCTTCGCTGAGGGGCATAGCGGCAGGTTTGATGGCGCAGGCGAGATCAAAATGGGCACGGAGCGCGGGTGAGTCGTCGATGGCTCCGGCGAAAGCGGCGACGGGCTTGCCGAGGGCGCGGGCCATCTGGGCGACGCCGACAGGGCCTTTGCCGTGGAGCGTCTGGGCATCCAGCCGACCCTCGCCCGTGATGACGAGATCGGCTTCCGCGATGCGCTGGCGGAGATTGATGGCGTCTGCGACGAGGTCGAACCCGCTGACGAGCTGCGCGCCGCCAAAGGCGATGAGTCCATAACCAAGGCCACCCGCTGCTCCCGCGCCGGGAATTTCGGCGGCATCCACGACGAGGTCCTGCTGCACGACTTGGGCCAGTTTGTCGAGGCGATGCTCGAAGAAGTCGAAGCAGGTCATGCCTTTTTGCGGTCCATAGACGCGAGTGCAGCCGTGTTCGCCGAGGAGGGGATTGTTCACATCGCAGGCGACTTTGATGGGGATGGTGGGGGCGGCAGGTGGCTCGATGCGGGCGAGTTGATCGAGGTCACGCGGCAGAGTTTCCAATGCTGCGCCGGTGGCATCCAGGAAGTGGTAGCCGAGCGCCTGGGCCATGCCGGTGCCGCCGTCATTAGTGGCGCTGCCGCCGATGCCGATGAGAATCTTATGAGCCCCGCGCTGGATAGCGTCACGCATCATCACGCCAGTGCCGTAGGTGCTGGCGGTGGTGGGATCGAGCGGGAGGTCACTGACCATGGCGAGCCCTGAGGCAGCGCTCATTTCCATGACGGCTTCGGTTTGCCCCTCGGTGAAGATGAGGCCGTAGCGAGCGATGATGGGCCGGCCCCGAGCATCGAAGCTGGGCGTCTCCACCCACTCACCACCGAGCGCGGTGATCATGGCCTCGGTGGTGCCTTCGCCGCCATCGGCGATGGGGCAGACGTCGCAGACCACGCCGGGGATCTCGCTTTCAAAGACGCGCCGCAGGGTCTGCGCCACCTGGGTGGCGGTGAGGGAGCCTTTGTATTTGTCGCTGGCGAGGAGGATGCGCATCGGCGGAGATAACACGCTCCCAGCGCCCGGCAAGCACATGGGACTATCGAGGAAAGAGGCTTTTCCTCTGCCTGGGGTTGTGGTAAATCGTGCTCCACCATGAGTGTCAAAGAACAAACACTAGCCTGGCTCTCCGACCTACCTGAAGCCTCGGAAGCCTGGCCGAAGCTGCATGAAGAGGCTAGGCTTCTCCAAGCGATCGTGGAGGCAGAGAAGGATGTGCGAGCTGGCCGCACTTACAGCTTGGATGAAGTCACTCAAACCATGGAGGCCCGATGGGCGCAGCGTCGTTCCAGGTCCGCTTAACGGCATCTGCTGTCCGCGATCTTGAGGAGCTGGACGACTACTGGACAGCGCGCCTGGAGCCTGAGCGTGGTGAACAGTATGTGCGTGACCTGATCCAGGTAGCGAGCCGTAGGTTAGCCAATCCATCCGACGCTCGGGACGGCAGCCTTGTGCGGGTAGCACTGCTGCCTGAGACGCGGGAGATTCGGGTGTTTAAGTCCAGTTATCGGATCATCTATCGCGTCGATGAGCCAGAAGGCATCGTGCATGTACTCCGCTTCTGGCATAGCCACCGGGATGAGCCAGAGACCGAAGATTTGGAGTGAGTCGGCCATAGCGCAGATGTTGCATCCCGGATGCCGCGCTGCATACCTACCGGCCCATGTCCAGCCAGCCCCATTACGATCTCCTTTCCCTCGGCGAAGTCCTCCTGCGTCTCGATCCCGGTGAGGGACGGGTGCGGACCTCACGGCAGTTCACGGCCTGGGAGGGCGGCGGTGAATACAATGTGGCGCGTGGCGCACGGCGCTGCTTTGGGCTGCGCGCGGGCATCCTGACGGCCTTTGCCGACAACGAAATCGGCCGACTGACCGAAGACCTGATCCTCCAGGGCGGTGTGGACTCGTCTGTGATCAAGTGGGTGCCCTATGATGGCATGGGCAAGCGCGTGCGGAATCCGATCAACTTCACCGAGCGCGGCTTCGGCGTGCGCGGGGCTAAGGGCAGCGTGGATCGCGGCTGGAGCGCGGCGTCTCAGCTCAAGGTGGGCGACTTCGACTTTGATCATCTCTTTGGCACCCTCGGCTGCCGCTGGCTGCACACGGGCGGCATCTTTGCCGGGCTTTCGGAATCGACCGCCGAACTAACGGTGCAGGCCTGTGAAGCCGCGAAACGCCACGGCGTGACGGTGAGCTACGATCTGAACTACCGGCCATCGCTTTGGCAGGAGCGCGGCGGTTTCCCGGCAGCTCAGGCGCTAAATCGGAAGCTCGCACCTTACATCGACGTGATGATCGGCGTGCTGAGCGACGATCCGCCGGTGTCGAGCGCGACGCCGACGGACCCGAGCGACATCTTCGCTGCTGAAGACGCCAAGCTGCGCCCGATGATCCAGAAGCTGATCGCCGAGTTTCCGAATCTTCAGACAGTGGCGGCGACTCTGCGTCGGGTTCACACAGCCTCCGTGAATGACTGGGGCGCACTGTGCTATCACCAAGGCAGCTTTTACCGCAGCCGGAATTACCCGCGCTTCGACATCCTAGACCGCATCGGTGCCGGGGACAGCTTCGTCGCGGGTCTCGTGCATGGCCTCCTGGTAGAAAAAGACCCGCAAAAGGCGGTCGATCTAGGTGCGGCCCATGGCGCGCTGGCGATGACGACGCCCGGCGACACAAGCATGGCGACGCTCATCGAGGTGCAGAAGCTCGCTGAAGGCGGCGACGCGAAGGTGCAGCGGTAGAACGAGTTTTGAACTCGTTGAACTGGTGGGGTGAGATTGGATCTCACCTTATGCTTTTCTGCGGGTTACAAACCCGCTGCACCAGTTTACGACTTGAAAAGTCGTTCTACTAGAAATCCAGATAGATCTCGGCGCGGCGGTTCTTCGAGCGGCCGGCGGGGTCGTCGGTGCCATCGGCTTTCTGGTTCGGGCCGAGGGGCTGGGCTTTGCCGAGGCCCGTGGTGATGATCTGGGCTTCGGAGACACCGAGGGCGACGAGCTGGGTTTTTACCGTGTCAGCACGGGAGCGGGAGAGCTGAAGGTTATAATTTTCTGAGCCTTTGGCGTCTGTGTGACCGGCGATGTGGAGCTTCTTATTGGCATCGGACTTGAGCAGACCAGCGACGATCTCGAGCTGCTTCTGCGCGCGCGGATGGAGCTGAGCCTGATCGTATTCAAAGTAGAGCGCCAGCGATTCACCGCCCGAGGGATTGCTAACGATGGGTGTATAGGGGACGCCGAGTTTGGCGGCAGAGGCGGCGTAGGAGCCGAGGATTTCGGAGAGGTTCAGGCCGACCACGCGCCAGGGCTGATCAATACCAGGGCGCTGGAGTTCGAGTCCGAATTCGGTGCTTTGCTGGAGGCTCGGGGACTGCACTTGAGCAATGACCCAGGAGACTTCCGGGTTTGCCACGGTGATGATGAGGGGCTTCGTGGGTTTGAACTCGTACTTGCCCTCCTCAAAGACGATGCAGAGGCCGGCGAGACGCTCAGACGGCACCTTTTTCTCATCCACAAACTTCATGGCTTCGACGAAGTCGTGCTTCAGCAAAGCACGCACGAAGTCGCTGCCGAAGGTGAGTGCGTCCATGCCTTCAGTGACGGCGAAGAGTTTCTTCGCGGGTGGCATCCCAGCCGTGGCTGGAGATGCGGGAACTGGAGGGACTGAACCGGGAGGAGTAGGCGGAGAGGCCGCAGTCATCGGGGCAGAAGGTGCAGCTGGGATAGCGGCGGCGAGTTCCTTCGGCAGTTCGAAGCGGGTGATCTTCCAGCCCATGCGCTCGTCGCGCTCGAGGTCCATTTGCAGTCGAAGAGGAGTCGAGCTGCCGGGCAGGGTGAGAGGGATGGAGATTCGGGTTTTGTTCTCCACCATGCCGAGGATTTCTACCTGGTCCTCACTGCCGACTTTGGCTCCGAGATCCTTCACCATCTTTTCCAGCATGGCCGTAGCAGCGGGCACCTGGCCGGGATCGGAAGCGGCGGCCAAGCTGCCAGCACGGGCAAATTCACCTGCGGCGAGACTGCGGACCATTTCTTTGCCGACATCAAGAGGACGAGCGAAACCGAAGCTTGGCGGCGGTGGTGGTGGTGGAGCCACGGGAGCTGGTGCCGGAGCCGGCGCTGCCATGGCAGGCTTGGTAGGATCTGTCACAGCCGGTTTGGCAAGATCTGGGGCAGGCTTCGCGGGGATGCTGGTAGATTCCGCTTCGGCCTTGGCAGCCACTTTTTCATCCAGCTTTGGCTTGGTGATGAAAAAGAAGGCCAATCCGCTGACGAGGAGAGCCAGTAGAATGATCAAAATCGGGGCAACGCGCCCGGAGCGCGAGGGCGGGAAGCTGGGTAGGCGGGAGATCAGCATGAACGGTGTGGCAGGTTAGCCAGCAGCTATGATGCCATGCCGTGGGCGCTGTGTCCAAGCGGGTTTTCACGGGTCCTTTGAACTTCCAGGGACGCTCTGCTGGCAGCATCAGATCCGAAAATGGCTCTTCAAACCAGCGCAGCGAGTGCCGAAATTTGGGGCCAAAGGTCCCGATAAAGTCGTAGTTCGGACTTGGAACCCGGAAGTTCGTTTTACCTTGGCCCGCTGTGTGCGGTGTTGATTGAGTTTAAACCCTACCCGCCATGCCTGAATCAATCCCACGCCATTTTGATATAGCCATCATCGGGGGAGGTTTTGCCGGCGTCTATTGTGCTCAGCGTATTTTGAAGCGCCTCGAGGGAGAAAAACTGCGCGTGGGGGTGATCGCCAGTGAAAATCACATGGTCTTTCAGCCGATGCTGCCGGAAGTCGTGGGGGGATCCTTGTCTCCCCAGCATGTGGTGAATCCCATCCGAATGATCTGCAAAGGTGCGGACGTGCTGAAGGGCACCGTCACGAGTCTGGATCTGGAAAAACATGTGCTGATGCTGGATGGCGGACGCTTCACCCCGAATGTGGTCGTGACCTTTGATCACCTGATGCTGGCTCCAGGCGCGGGCGTGGACCTCAGCCGCATCCCAGGCATGTCAGAGCACGCCTACCTCATGCGGACCGTGGGTGACGCGATGAAGCTGCGTGCGGCCATCATTAGCCGGATGGAGGAGGCGAATCTGATCACCAAGCATCAGCAGCGGAAGGAAATGCTTTCCTTTGTCGTCGTCGGGGGTGGCTATTCTGGGGTAGAGACGGCGGGGCAGATCCAGGATCTCATCGCCGGAGTGCGGCGCTACTATGACAACATCCGCGAAGACGAGGCCACGGTGACACTCATCCACAGCGGCGACCGACTGCTCTCCATGCTGGGCGAAAGGCTGGGCGACTACACCGGGCGTTGTTTGGAAAAGATGGGCGTGAAGATCGTCTTCAACAAACGAGTGCGCGCGGTCACGGCACGCACCGTTCAGCTCAATGATGGCACCACGATTCCGACAAACCTCGTCGTCTGCACGGTCGGCAATGCGCCGCATCCGCTGATCAAGGCCCTCGGTGAGGCTGGCGTGATCCCGATGGATCGCGGCAAGGTGCGGGTGGATTCCTATGGTCAGGTCATGACTCGTGAAAAAGTCTGGGCGGCGGGGGATTGCGCGATTTTCCCGAAAGCGGACGGCGGACACTGCCCGGAGACGGCTCAGTTTGCCATGCGTCAGGGTGCCGTCATTGGGGACAATATCCTCGCCACCATCCGTGGCACGCCTTTGCAGCCCTTTGCCTTCACCGGGCTGGGCGAGCTGGCGACCATCGGCCACCGCAAAGCCGTGGCGATGGTCATGGGACTGCGTTTCTCCGGCCTGCTGGCGTGGTTCATGTGGCGCACCGTGTATCTGATGAAGCTGCCTGGCATCGACCGTAAACTGCGAGTCATGGCGGAGTGGACTTTTGAGATGTTCTTCCCGCGCGACATCAATCTGCTGACGCCGAGCTTCTCATCGCCGCTCGGTGAGATGCACCTGGAGGCAGGCGACTCACTCTTCCGCTGTGGCGAGCCCGCACAGTCGCTCTACGCGGTGAAAAAAGGCCGCGTGGAGATCACAGATTCCCAGGGGCAACTGGTGAAGTCAGCAGGCACAGGCGAGCACTTCGGCGAACGGGCGCTGCTAGGCGATGGCATCTGGCGCTTTGACGCGACAGCCAAGGAAGCGACGGAGCTGGTGGCGATCGACGGCGGCACTTTCAAGACTTTGGTAAAGAGCATCGGGTCCCTGGAGGCGCTCTTTAAATCGACGGCTCAGCAGTATCATCTGCCGGAAGAGATTCAGAAAACGGTGGACGCGATCTCCGAATCCACCCGTCTGGCGACTGCGGCAGATGTGATGACAAAGGATGTCGCGTCGCTCGATGCCACACTTTGTGTGCAGGATGCGGTGGAGGAGTTCCAGCGGCATCCGCACAGCACCTATCCAGTCACCGAAGGCGGGAAGGTCATCGGCCTGCTGCGGCGCTCCGTGGCCTATGACTGGCTGAAGAACCACGGTCTCACCTGTCGCGATGGCCTGAAGGATCTGCCACTCACGAAGCCCTTCTGCGTGCGTGGAGATGTGCTGGTGCCTGAACTCGTGCAGACCCTGATGCGAACGGGAGTGAGCAAGGCCGTGGTGGTGGATGCCGAGAATCACCTGCTCGGGATGGTGACGGTCTTCGATCTTCTAAAAGGCACGAGGTAGCCGTTGGTCTGGGGCGACGGGAAGCTGATCCGCACTGGCCTGCATTTCTCATCCACTGCCAAGACGAAGCTCTCAGTTCGCAGTCATGAGTCGGGACTGGCAGCCACCTTTGTTTGGTGATAGCGATGGCGGCTACTGATCTGAAATTGCCACATCCATGGAACTCACCACCGAATCTCTCATCCGCGACGCCTTGGCCGAAGACATCGGGCCAGGGGACGTGACCGCAGCTTACTTCGTCCCCGCGGCCATGGTTTCCCGGGCGGAGATCCGGGCGCGGGAACCTGGGGTGATAGCAGGGATGGAAATCGCTCAGCGGGTGTTTGAGCTGGTGGATGATCGCCTGCAAACCCGCGCGCTGAAGCTTGATGGGCAGCCCTTTGTGAAAGGCGATGTCGTTTTGGAGATCAGTGGCCCGACGCGGGGCATCCTGACCGGCGAGCGCACGGCACTGAACTTCCTGCAGCGGCTTTGCGGCATCGCTACCCAGACGCGGAGGTATGTGGAGGCGGTGAAACCGCATCCCGTGGAGGTCTGGGACACCCGCAAGACCACGCCGGGCTGGCGATTGATCGAAAAGGCAGCCGTCAAAGCCGGTGGCGGAACAAATCACCGCATGGGCCTCTATGATCACGTCATGGTGAAGGACAACCACATCGCCGCGAACGGCAGCAACGAGCAGCTTCAGGCAGCCATCGACCGGGTTCGTGTGGAGCGCCCAGGCACTCGCATCCAGCTTGAGTGCGACACACTGGACCAGATGGCTCGCTTCCTGAATCTGAGCGGGGTGAACATGCTGCTGCTAGACAACATGGGCTGTGAAAAGCTGCGCGAAGCCGTGGCCATGAACGCCGGCAGGCTCTGGCTGGAAGCCAGCGGTGGCATCACGCTGGAGACCATCAATGACGTGGCAGCCACGGGCATCAACGCCATCTCCGTGGGTGCGCTGACACACTCCTCCCGCGCATTGGACCTGGGGCTGGACTTCGTCGCGGCTTGATGTTGCCACGATGCCGTGGTCAACTCCCCCGCCCTGCATGAATTTTCGACTCCTTTTTCCCGCTCTGCTGTTTACCTGCCTCCCGCTGGCTGCCCAGGAGAAGCCCGCAGGAACTCTCGAGCAGCTTCCTGTGGGCAAAGCCGACCCGCTGCCGGATCACACCCTGGTTCTCGGAAAAAGAGCGGCGGATGCCTTTGCCAAACGTGACTGGGACACCGCCCGCAGTGCCTACCAGGAGATGCTGAAGTTGGAGGAGAATAATGCACTGGCCTGGGCAAATCTGGGAGCCGTGGAACAGCAGTCTGGCCGTACCAAGGAGGCGGTGGAGTGCTTCGAGAAATCAGTGCGCGTGAACCCAAATCTTGCCCAGTCCTGGAATGCACTGGGGCTGATCCATTCCTCAAAAGGGGACACCTATCTGGCGATCTCCGCCTTCACACGGGCGATCCACGAAGATCCGACCGATGCGCGGGCGCACAATTATCTGGCGATAGCGATGCAGGCATTCGGCTGGAATGCCGCTGCGGAAGCTGAGCTACAACGGGCCATCGAGCTAAAGCCAGACTACGGCATCGCCCATTTCAATCTGGCGCTGTTATATGTGGATCAGAAGCCACCAAGCATCGCCCTCGCAAAGCGTGCCTACGCCAAGGCTCTGGCGCTCGGCGTGGAAAAGGACCCAGTTCTGGAGCGGAGGCTGAAGGAATGAGCTGGGATCTCCAGACTCAATGTGAAGAGTGGCGGGAACGGGGTCTGTGGCGCGAACTCCGGGTGCTCGACTCAATGCAGGGTCCGGTGATCCATCTTGATGGGCAGGAACTGGTCAATTTTTCCTCCAATGACTACCTCGGTCTGGCCGCCAGCGCCGAACTCCAGGAAGCCATGCGCGAAGGCATCGAGCGATACGGCGCAGGTGCAGGTGCCTCCCGTCTCGTCTGCGGCACCCTGCGCCCTCACCGAGATCTGGAAGACGCTCTGGCTGAGTTCAAAGGCACCGAGGCCGCGCTCGCCTTCTCCAGCGGCTATGCGACCGCCCTGGGCACGATCCCCGCCCTGCTCGGCACCGGGGACACCGTGATCTTAGACAAACTCTGCCACGCCAGCCTAGTCGATGCCGCGAAGCTCAGCGGGGCTACCATCCGCGTCTTTCCGCACAACCACCTCGGCAAGCTGGAAAAGCTCCTCCAATGTGCCAATGGCCGAGTTCTCGTCGTCACCGAATCCGTCTTCAGCATGGATGGCGACCGCTGTCCGCTCGCGGAGATCGTGGAATTAAAAGACCGCCATGGTGCCTGGCTGATGCTGGATGAAGCCCATGCCGTGGGGGTGATCGGCCCGGATGGGCGTGGACTGGCGGCCGAACTCGGTCTGGAAAGTCGGGTGGATCTGCAAATGGGCACACTGAGCAAAGCCATCGGCCTCAGCGGAGGCTATTTGGCCGCTAATCGGCAGGTGATTGGCTGGCTGATCAACCGGGCGCGCAGTCTGGTTTATTCCACCGCGATGCCTCCATCTGTGGCTTACGCAGCATTAGTTTCCGTTTGCAAGCTTGTGCGTGGCCCTGCCGGTGACCTGAGACGCCAGCGTCTCCGCGACAGACTGAGCCAGCTCTGCCCTGAAAAAAGCCCTGCTAGCGCCATCGTGCCTTGGATCATCGGAGATGAGCTGAATGCCATGGAAATGAGCAGCCGCCTGCGAGAGGCGGGCTTTTTGATCCCCGCCATCCGCTATCCTACCGTAGCTCGTGGGTCGGCCAGACTCAGAGTCACCATGTCTGCAGACCACACGAAAGAGCAGATTGGCAGGTTGCTGGCGGCGCTGGGGGATGCTGGGCTGCCTTGTGCATGAAAAAACGAGATTTTCGCAACAGCCGGTTGGTTTTTCATGAGTAATTCACAGGTTATTCACAAGATGTGGAAAGGGCTCTGTGAAAGGGCTTCCGAGGTCGTTCCAACCTCATGCCCCCAAGTGTTTTTTCGTCCGAGTAAGCGTGGAACTACTGGGCAAGAGCCGTGGAACCAAACGAAATTGTGACATGCGTGGAATATCTCCCCGATCTTTTTCGACTTCAGTTGTAGCCATTCGTCGGAACCTTGACCCATCATTCAAGACGTTGGTTTTCAACCGTTTATGAAACCACCTAATTACTCAACGAGCCTTAAATAAAAAAGGGTGTGACATAAAAACTAGAACGCTCAGGCGCGGTGAGTCGTCGAATGGCTGTGAAAAACTTTATCCTCAGGAGAAACACACTGAACCTGCCAGAATCCTGCAGATGAATGCCAGGTACTCAGCAAACGATCAGCCGGAAATAGTGCATACTAAGGGAAAAAGCCCTCGCTTCTTCACATCGGCAGTTAGACGAAGACTTTGGAGGCTTTGCTGGGCTCTGCACCAGCGCCAAAGCCTCTGAACGGCCTGGAGAGGGAGTGCAAGCTGGGGTAAAAACCATGAAAAAGCCGCCCTGAACTTTCGTCCGGGGCGGCCTCGTGGGTCCACATCAAAAGATACTTATCAGGCAAACACAGCCGTGAGCGGCTGGCCTTTGTCGGCGATGGTGAAGGGGCGCTTGCTGGGGCTGTAGATGATCTGGTCCAGCGGCAGGCCTAGGGCGTAGGCGATGGTGGCGTTCATGTCCTCGATCTTCACCTTGTCGGCGACGACTTCGCGGCCTTCGGCGTCGGTGGCACCGTGGATGTGACCACCTTTGATCCCGCCGCCCCACATGGCTGCGGAGAAGGCTTTCGGGTAATGGTCGCGACCGACGTTTTGGTTGATGTCAGGCGTGCGGCCGAACTCGGTGGTGAGGACGACGAGGGTGTCTTTCAGCAGGCCACGATTGTGGAGGTCGCTCAGCAGGGTGGAGAGGCCTTTGTCGAGGGTTTCGCAGCGCTCAGGCACGGCGACGAAGTTGGCGTTGTGGGTATCCCAGCCGCCGAGGGAGACTTCGACGAAGCGGACGCCGCGCTCGACGAGGCGGCGGGCGAGCAAGCAGCCCTGGCCGAAGGCTTCCTTGCCGTAGGAAGCGCGGAGATCGGGGGCTTCATCGGTGAGGTCGAAGGCCTTGAGGTCCTCGGACTTCATCATGGCGATGGCGTCGTCATACATGTCGGCGTAGGCCTTGACGTTGCGATGCTTGAAAGTGCTGCGGAAGTCGGCGTCGAGCTCATCAGCTAGCTTCAGGCGGGCGTTGAATTTGTCCTCGGTGAGGCCGGGCTGGACTTTGACATTTTTGAGACCGGCTTCGGGGTTGTTC